>CAZXMB010000238.1:0-2559 GCA_964641715.1 uncultured Syntrophaceae bacterium | reverse complement strand
ACAATGACACAAAATTCCATCATGAATAATTTCTCAAATCCCCTCCACTTCCCTCTTCTGAAAGGGAGAAAGGGGAGATTATCTTTCTCCATCCGGGTCACCGGGAGGGATCAAGGAAGGCGCATCGACCAATGCCTCTCTGAAACCGATCTTCACCTTTCACGTTCGCAGGTAAAAATCTTAATCGAGAAAGGGCAGATCCTTCTCAATCGAAAAGGGACAAAGCCCAGCGCCCGTCTGAAATCAGGGGATGTCGTATCCGGAACCCTTCCGGAACCCGAACCCCTCTCCCTCAAACCGGAACCCATTCCCCTTTCTATTCTCTATGAGGATTCATCCATCATCGTCCTTGATAAACCTCCGGGGATCGTGGTTCATCCGGCTCCTGGAAATCCTTCGGGAACCCTGGTGAATGCGCTTCTCCATCACTGCAAGGATCTCTCCGGGATCAATGGGATGCTGAGGCCGGGGATTGTCCACCGGCTGGATAAGGATACCTCAGGGGTGATGGTCGTTGCAAAAAATGACGAGGCTTTTCAACAATTGACCAGGCAGTTTAAAAACCGGACTATAGAAAAGGCCTATTGGGCCGTTGTTTATGGAAGGTTTCATCAGGACGAGGGTCTCATCGATGCGGCTATCGGGAGACATCCGGGCCAGAGAAAAAGGATGTCCACTCGAACCCGGAAGGGAAGGCAGGCCATTACCCGCTGGAGGGTGAGCGAAAGGCTGGATGGTTTCACACTGCTTGAGATTTTACCTCTCACAGGCCGAACCCATCAGATACGGGTCCATCTCTCTTCGATGGGCCATCCCCTTCTGGGAGATCCCCTCTATGGGAGAAAAGGAAAGCCCGGCACCATCCATGATCCTGTTTTGAAAGAGTGCCTTAGGAGAATGAATCGCCAGGCCCTTCACGCCCACCGCTTGGAATTCACCCATCCTCGAACAGGAGAAAGGGTTCAATTTATTTCGCCTCTTCCTCAGGATATAAAGGAGGTGCTGGATTTCCTTCGTTCAAAAAGGTCTGATCTTCCATCATCCCTTTTAGGAAAGGAGGAAATCAACGCCCCTCCCTTTAATAAAGCTGACCCGAAGTAGGCAGGGGAGGTTAGGAAGGATTTTAGAAACGAACTGATGAACCTCCTGTATCGATATTCCCTAGGATCAAAGAAGGGTATCCCTTGTTTTAAAAACCCTGAGATGGATCAACTGGGTTGGGTCGTTCATGCGTTTCTCACCCGTCAGGGAGGGGTAAGCCTCTCTCCTTTCCATTCACTCAATGCTGGATTGAGCAATGGGGATAGGAAAGAGGATGTCTACAGGAATTGGGATCTGATCGCAACCGCTTTCGGTTTTGACCGGGACCGATTGGTTCTCCTCAAACAGATGCAGCAGGACGAAATCCTCGTTCTTAAGGAGTCAATCGGGCCCCTCCAATCCTTTCTCCCCTATGATGCGATGATCACCGATGCATCGAATCTATTCCTCGGGATAAGGACCGCGGACTGTATCCCCATCCTGGTCGTGGATACCCAAAAAAGGGTGATCGCAGCCATTCATTCCGGGAGACAGGGCACAGGTCTCGGGATCACCAAAAAGGTGTTGAGAAGGATGAGAGAGGAATGGGGTTGTTCGAAGGAGAACCTCCTGATCACATTGGGCCCTTCTATTGGCCCCTGCTGTTATGAAGTCGATGAAAAGGTCTTTTTGAGAGAATGGGAATTTCTCTCCGCTCCGAATGGGGCCGGGCGGTGGAGGGTTGATCTTGCCCAGATCAATATCGCCCAGATGAAGGAGGAAGGGATTGAAGAAGAACAAATTTCTTGGATCAATCTCTGCACCCATTGCCATGGTGATCTTTTCTTTTCGTACCGGAGAGAAGGTCAAACCGGAAGACAGCTCTCTTTTATTGGAAAAATATAATCCGGCTGGAATAACGGAATAATGAGAGACAATATTTTGAAAGTTTACCTTCAGCCCAAATCTTCAAAAAATGAGATCGTGGGCCCTTACCGGGACGGAATTAAAGTAAAGGTGACCGCCCCACCCATTGAAGGAAAGGCCAATGAGGCCCTGATCCGGTTCTTAGCGAAGGAATGGAAACTTTCACCCTCCCGGATTGAAATCCTCAAAGGCCAACACTCCCGTGAAAAAACCTTAAAGATTACCGCACCGGGAAGGATTGACTTTGAGGGGAAAATCGATTAGTCTAAAAATGGAAGTGGAAAGGTTCTGGTGGGCCTCCTGGACTTCAAATCCAGTGGCGGGCTTAAGAGGCCTGCGGTGGGTTCGATTCCCATGCACTTCCGCCAATTTCGTTTCTGTTCGCTGCCCCGGGCAGATCAAAACCTCTAAAGGAGAAAAGAATGTTTGGTATAGGGATGCCGGAGTTACTCATCATCTTGGTCATCATCCTCATCATCTTTGGTGCCGGAAAACTGCCGCAGATCGGTGAAGGGCTGGGCAAGGGAATCCGCAACTTCAGGAAGGCGACCAAAGATAAGGAAGAGATCGATGTGACTCCGAAGAAGCCGGAAGAGATTTCTGAAAAGAAGT
>CAZXMB010000237.1:0-2561 GCA_964641715.1 uncultured Syntrophaceae bacterium | reverse complement strand
GTTGGTGAAGCCCATCTCATCGAAGATCCAGATCGAGTCAAGACCCATGCCATCGATGGAAAGAAACCGAAGGTGGTCGTTTTACCGGGGACAATTGATGAGATCTCAAAAGTCGTTTCCTATGCTAATGAGCAGAACCTGGCCGTCATCCCCACAGGAAATGGGACGAAGATCGGGATAGGAGGGATCCCGAAAAAGGTAGATATTCTCCTCTCGACAAACCGTCTTAATCGAATGACGGATTGCGATTGCGACAACCTCACCCTCACTGCGGAAAGCGGGACCACCTTAGCCGAGGTCCAGAAGAGATTGGCAAAAGAGGGAAGGGGGTATTTCCTTCCGCTCGATCCTCCCTTTACGGATAGAGCTACCATCGGTGGTATTGTCGCAACCAATTCGAGCGGGCCGAAGAGGCTCCTCTACGGCACGGCGAGAGATCTGGTTATCGGAACGAAGGCTGTTGCCCCGAATGGTGATATCGTTGTTTCAGGTGGAAAGACCGTGAAGAATGTCTCCGGATATGACATGAGTAAACTTCTGATTGGCTCCTATGGGACACTGGGAATCCTCTGTGAAATCACTTTCAAACTTCTTCCCCTTCCTGAGAAGGAAGCCACGCTCCTGATCCCCTTTACAACATTAAAGCAGGCCGTTCAATTTGTCCATGAGATCATGGCATCTCAACTCCTTCCAGCATCCATTGAAACCCTCAACGGATCAGCGATTAAAAGGATGAGATATCCAGCCCCGATACCGGCAGGGACCAATTATCTGGTAGCGATCGGGTTGGAAGGTGTGGCCGAGGGCATTGACAGGCAGGTTTCTGAAATGGCTGAGAGGGGAAAGGGGAACGGAGGTCTTGATCCATTGGTACTCCATTCGGAGAAACACCATTCCTTCTGGGTAGCTCTGAGAGACTTTACAGAAGGATTGAATGAAGATCACGCCCATTTCATCTCATCCAAATCAAATTTTTTGATCTTCCGAAGCGGGGAGATGATAGAAGGGTATGAAAAGATGGCCAGTGAGACGGGAATGGATTGTGCGTTGATCTGCCATTCCGGAAGCGGGATCCTCTACTCTTATGTTTTTCCGGGAAAGAACCTCCGATCAAAAGTGGAATCCCTGGTCGAACTTATCAGGAAATTTACGTCGGAAGCGGTAAAGAACGAAGGGAACCTCATCATGGAATCATCCCCTCTCCTCTTCAAAAAGAAAGTTGATGTATGGGGAGAGGCACGGGGCGGGGATGAGGTGATGCGCCGCCTGAAGGAACAGATCGATCCGAAAGGTATCCTCAATCCGGGCCGATTTGTGGGAGGAATTTAAAAGACTTTAATTTCAAATGTGAAGCCCCGCCCTGTGGGCGGGGAGCTTCACATTTGATATTTGGGAAGTTCGAATACCGGATAAATCCCGTCAACTTTCGAAAGGAAGTTAAATATGAATAAGGAACAATTGAAGGCCCAGTTATATGATGAGGTTGCCAAATGTAACCGATGTGGTTTCTGTTTGGCTGTCTGCCCCGTTTACACCGTCAAAGGGAGGGAATGGGCGACTCCCCGGGGCAAGAATGCTCTTGTCAGGGCAGTGATTGAAGGGAAAATTGACTGGACACCTGAAATCGGGGAGGCCCTTTTCCGTTGCACAGGCTGCAGGCTCTGCACGCAGACCTGTTTCCCTGCGGTAGAGACCAATCAGGGTGTGCTTGCAGGGAGGCAGTGTTTGGTCGACAGAAAATTGTATCCCAAGGTGGTCGATCGAGTGGTTGAGGCCCTGGAGAATAATTTTAATATCTCTAATGAGCCGAATGAAAACCGCACCATGTGGATGGAAGCCCTGGAGAATGTTCCGGGTCATCAATTCAGGAAGGAGAGAGCGGAGGTCATTTACTTCGTCGGGTGCGTGGCTTCGTTTTATCCGATGGCCCATAAAATCCCTCAGACCCTGGTCCGGATCCTGGATAAAGCCAGCGTTGATTTCACCCTCATGGGAGGAGAGGAATGGTGCTGTGGTTTTCCACTGATTCAGGCAGGGATGAAGGAGAAAATGCAGGCCCTGATTGAGCACAATCAGGAGAAAGTGAAGGAAGTGGGTGCCCGGACCGTTGTCTTTGCCTGTCCCTCCTGTTACCATACCTGGAAGGAAATGTATCGGACGGATGCGGAGCTTCTCCATTCCACTCAATTCATCGAGAAGTTGATCGGAGAGGGGAAGATTGTTTTCCAAAACCAATTGAGCAGGACGGTCACCTATCATGATCCATGCGATCTTGGAAGAAATAGCAAGGTCTTCGATCCCCCGAGAAATATATTACGGCAGATACCCGGATTAAACCTGATTGAGTTAGAGAATAACCGCCAATTAAGCGTCTGCTGCGGCGGGGGTGGGGATCTTGAGATGATTGATCCGGAGCTCTCCGCTGCCATTGCAGAGAGGAAGATCGAGGAGATCCAGAGGACAGGGGCTCAAGAGGTCGTCACCTCATGCCAACAATGCATTCGAACCATCTCAGGCTATGCCAGAAAACATAAGATCAAGTTAAAGGTGAGGGATATTAC
>CAZXMB010000236.1:0-2620 GCA_964641715.1 uncultured Syntrophaceae bacterium | reverse complement strand
ATTACCCTATCTTAAGGACCATGGCGGCACCGGTATCGCCTGCCGCACAGCCAGCCCAGAGGCCATACCCTCCACCCGAGAGGACGATCTCTTCGATCAACTCAGCAATCAGCCTTCCTCCGGTCGGTCCCTGGGGGTGGCCATAGATCATGGAGTTACCATAATTATTCATTCCATAGACATCCATCCCCATCGTTTTACTCATATAGAGATCGTTGATGACAAAGGGGCTATGGGTTTTGACCGCTTTGAGTTCTTTGACCGTGATTCCCGCATCCCGAAGGGCCATCTCCGATGCAGGGACAGGGGCCTCTGCCATGTAGCCCTTTTTCGCCCTCGCGAAGCCATAGGAGAGAATTTGAATCTCCACCTTTGGATCAGGGGAGAGCTCTCTTGCCTTCTCCCGGGTGGTGATAATGAACCCGCAGTTCCCATCCGCAGGATGGGTCTGCGACCCGTAACTGTGGACACCTCCCGGTTCCACGGGAGCAAGTTTGGCAAGCCCCTCGGCAGTGGTGGGTATGATTCCCTCATCCGCTTCAATCAACCGGGTCTCTTTTTTACCCGTTTTCACCTCCACCGGAAACATATATCTTTTCTGAAATGCCCTGTCGTTTGCCAGGGCATCCAGATACTGCTGATACCTCCTCAATGTGACCGCATCACACTCTTCCTTGGTTGCCCCTATTTTTTTGGCTACGTTTTCAGCGGTCTGAATCATCTTGAACCCTGCCCAGGGATCCCTGTTGAAATTGTCCATCATCCAGTTTTCAGACTCCACTTCACCTCCTGGATTTAAGGGGTTGGGCCAGACCGTATGGGGACCGTTAGAAGCCCGATCTGACATCAGGGCGTAACCTGTCCGGTAGGCTCCGATTTCAACATTGGTTGCGGCGAGGTAGATACAGGTGGTGGAAGTGGTACAGGCTTGATTGACCATCAGGCCGGGCACATCCTTTTTACCTTCCACGACCATGGCCGCTGACCAGGTGTGGCTATAAAAAATATGATGCTGGGCAATGGTGATTCCAAAGTAGAGATAATCGATGATTGTCGGATCGATCTTTCTCGATTTAAACCATCGATTGGCTGTCATTGCTCCGAGGACAATTGCATTTTCATTGGCCAGACTTCCCTGCCAGCGACAGAAGGGTGAAGAATAATAGCCTTTGAATGGGATATAGGCTTTGCTCAGTTTGCTCATCGGTTTCCTCCTTATTTTTTAATACTTATACCATCCTGCTCCTGTCTTTTTCCCGAGTTTTCCGGCCCGGATCATTGATTTCATGAGGGTAGGGGCTGACCATTTGCTCTCTTTATTGAGCTCTCTGTAGAGGTAATCCGTCACGTGAAGGGCAATATCCACTCCCGTAAGGTCCATCAACTCAAACGGTCCCATGGGATAATTGAGTCCCAGTTTGACGGCTTTATCAATATCTTCTACAGTTGCAATTCCCTCTTCGACCATTTTGATGGCCTCTAAAAAATGAGGGATCATCAAACGATTGACAATAAATCCAGGCGTATCCTTCTTCACCTCTACAGGTTCCTTTCCCATCTTCCTGGCCATCTCCATCACAGCCCGGGTCGTCTCATCATTGGTGTGATATCCCCGGATCACTTCCACGAGCTTCATGAGGGGGGCAGGGTTGAAGAAATGCATCCCTGCCACCTTTTCGGGCCTCTTGGTAGCCATGGCGATTTCCGTAATGGACATGGAAGAGGTATTGGTCGCCAGGATGACATGGGACCGTGTCAATTCATCCAGTTGTCTGAAGACATTTTTCTTCAACTCCAGATCTTCAAAGACCGCCTCAATGACAAAATCCACCTCCGTCAGGTCTTCCATCCGGGTGACCCCTTTGATTCTAAGAAGAATATTTTTCTTCTGTTCTTCGGTCATTTTTCCCTTCTCAACACTTTTGGATAGAAACTTTTCAATTGCCCTGAGGCCATTTTCAACGAACCGCTCCTCAATATCCCTCATCACCACCTGATACCCTGATTGAGCGGCAACCTGAGCGATTCCGCTGCCCATTGACCCGGCACCCAATACACCAATCAGTTTTATATCCATAAACCCTCCTGTCCGCTCCTTACCCCGACCTCTGTTGTAAAGCGATAAACCTCTCCATCATTCTAATAAGAGATGGGGTGAAAGAGACCTGTTAAAATTTTCACATAAATTATTATATTTTGTTTTCGATGTCAAATCTTTTTATGGGAGAGTAAGAATCTCCCTAAAAAAACTTGACAAATAAGGAGGGGTTCAGGTTAAATTATTAGCACGTATCCGAAATCCCTGCCTACCGGCAGGCAGGCGTGTCATGTATCCGTAATAGATGAAATAATAAATGTTCTGTAAAAGAATAACGGATACGAGAGAAAATGAGGAGGTATTTATGGCAACACCCGTTACCGTTCCTATGGTTGGAAAGATTGTATCTGTATCCATAAAGGCAGGGGATCAGGTTAAAGAAGATGATCAGGTGGCTGTGCTTGAAGCGATGAAGATGGAGATGCCGATTGTGGCTCCGGTTGGGGGAGTGGTCAAGGAGGTATGCGTATCTGCCGGGCAGGAGGTGGAAGCCGAAACGACCATTGCTGTCATTGAATAAAA
>CAZXMB010000235.1:0-2660 GCA_964641715.1 uncultured Syntrophaceae bacterium | reverse complement strand
GCTGAAACGAAACATATGAAGGCCTTCCTGGTGACCATCGACCCCCGGCAGGACCATCGGATGGTGGAATACCGGCACGAGGGAGAAGAATTTATCTATGTGTTAAGGGGAGAAGTGGAGGTGAGGGTGGGCGAAAATCCGAATATTCTTAAAAAGGGAGAAACGCTTCACTTCGATTCCGGTATCCCGCATAAACTCCGAAATCTCAGTGAGGAGGAGGCCAAGCTCCTCGTTGTCCTCTATACCCCCTAATCCTGGCTTTGCCAGGCAAATTCCAATAACCAAATTCCAAATCCCAAATAAACCCCAATGGCCCAATGTTCAAATAACCAAAAAACCCTCACCCCCAAAAGGGGTTATTTTGGTTATTGATATTTGGTGATTATTTGGTGATTGGTGTTTGGGATTTGGTGCTTATAAAGTTATTCTCTCCAGTTTCTGGGAACCCCGGCGAGGGAAGCCCTCTGTTCCAATTCACTCAATTGATTTTCAAAATACCGGACCGCATTGTTGATTCGGGTCAACTCCTTCCCTGAGGTGGATCGGCCCTCATACCGGGTTTTCAACCTCTTAAGCTCCTCCAAATTTCGATGGTAAAACCTGAATTGACCGACCCAATAATCCCTGCTATATCCTCCCGGGCGTTCCGGCGAGGGAATTCCTTTCATGGAATAGAGGGTCATCTTGCCATTCAGCGAGTCAATGGCCACCTTAAACTTGTTGAGGAAAGAGTTTCCCAGGAGCCCGTGATAGTTTGGCATCGTATAGACCAGGGCTTCCACATTCTCCAGCTCTGCCTTTCCAACCCGAACCGATTTCATTGTGACCAGGGGAGTGAGAAACACATCGCTTACACTGGAAACCCGAATAAAAGGGGTCGTCTCATCGATGGGAATCCCCAGTTCATTGACGGCCGCTCGGCTGACAAGGGTAAAACTCGCACCCGTATCCACAATAAAATACTGTTTCAACCTTCCATTGAGGATCACCTCGGTGAGCAATAATTCATGCTTCCTGAAGAGGTTCACTTCATATTCCTGAGGGTCAACGGGCTTCGGGAGGGAAGGTGATATGGATATCTCCTTCGCCCCGTGAGCTGGTATTTCCCTGCTTTCCTTTTCCTTCACCTCCTTTCTCATCTCGGCATCCGGACGGTATTTCTCAGGAACCTTTGAAAGGTCGTCGGCAAAATGGAGTGTCCCCTTTTCATCCACCCATTTATACATCTCCCCGTAAACAGGGGACATCAGGACAATCAAGAAAAGGATTAAAAAAACAGGCGTTTTCATCCTCGACCTTAAACCAGCCTGGATTATTCTACTTTTTGAGAAAGAAGTTGTCAATTGCCGTCCTCACCTCATTCTGTTATAATTTTTTATGTGCATCTCATAGATTTCCGATTACTCCCCATTCATTGGCAATGAGAACCTATCACCTCCACCCTCAATCGATACGAAACCTCTTCGATCATATTGCTCCCCGGTACGATCTTCTCAATCACCTTCTCAGCTTGAGGCAGGACCTCTATTGGAGGAAGAGGGCGATCCGGGAGTTGAGGGGGTTCGAGGGCTGGATATTGGATATCGCCACAGGAACCGCAGATGTGGCTATCGAAATCATCCGCCAGGATCGTCATCTCAGGACGGTCTTCGGCCTGGATTTCTCCGAACCGATGATTCAAAGGGCCCGGCAGAAGATCATCCGAAAGGGCCTCGTTCAGACGATCCATTTGAGTCTCGGAGATGCGCTCTCCCTTCCCTTTCGTGAGAATACCTTCACTGCCTCTATCATGGCCTTCGGCCTGAGGAATATCGTAAAGAAGCAAGAGGCCCTTTCTGAGATGGTCCGGGTGGTAAAAAGAGGCGGGAAAGTGGTCATCCTGGAATTCACCTATCCTCAAAAGGGACTGATGCGATGGTTATATCCTCTCTATTTTAAAAAGGTCCTCCCCTGGATCGGGGGTCTCGTCTCAGGGGATAAGGGGGCCTATACCTATCTTCCCGAATCCGTCCTCCATTTTCAGAAGGCAAAAGACTATGAGGAGATCATGAAGAGATCCGGATTATTGAACGTCACCTCCTGCCAGCTCACAGGTGGCGTAGCCTCGATCATTTCAGGGATAAAGAAAAACAGATGATTCGGCCCTTCTCCCCCGTTGACCTGAAAAACATTCTCCAAATCGAAAAAGAATCCTTTCCCAAATCTCCTTACGATTGGTCCACTTTTCTCGAACTCTATTCTCTTTACCCGGAAACCTTTCTGGTGTCTGTCAATAAGCCGAAGGGGCAAGAAACAGATCAGATTCTCGGCTACATTATCTTTTCTCCAGAGGGACATATCATCTCAATCGCTGTTCATCCCCAACACAGAAGAAGGGGGATTGGAAAAGAACTCCTCCGGAAAGCAATGATTGCCTCAACGACGAATGGGGTGTGGGCTGAGGTGAGAAAAAGTAATCAGGGGGCCCAGGCCTTCTACCTTCAGATGGGTTTCAAAATCACCGGCGCGGTTCCAAACTATTATGGAAATGAAGACGCTTTGATCGTTCAATGGATCTCCTCCCGCCAAACCTCTGATTGAGAAGAGAAAAACTATCAACCTCAAAGTAAAATCAATTTTACATGGAGTGTGGGGAGGGGAAGGTTTTGCCTTGTTTAAAG
>CAZXMB010000234.1:0-2687 GCA_964641715.1 uncultured Syntrophaceae bacterium | reverse complement strand
TCCTCCAGGGGGTTCTTCGATGACCCAATTTAAAGCCATTTTCAGTCCTTTTCGAATTGGCAATATGGAATTGAAAAACCGGATCGTGATGCCGCCCATGGCCACCCATTTTGCAGGGGAGGATGGTTCTGTCAATGACCGGCATATCGCTTATTACCGGAGAAGGGTCAAAGGGGGTGTGGGTTATGTCACCTTTGAACACACCGGTATTTTGAAACAGGGCCGGGCCTTTCCCAATATGGCGCTCATCCATACGGATCAGCAGGTTCCTTCTTTTAGGAGGTTGGTGGAGGCGATTCATCGGGAGAATGGAAAGATCGTGATCCAGATCAATCATGCGGGAAGGCAAACCTCGTCCTCCTTCACAGGATCCCCTATTGTGGCTCCCTCACCCATTGCGTGTCCCGTTCGAAATGAGATGCCTCAGGAACTTTCGCTCGAAGAGATTCAGAAAATCATCGAAGGCTTTGCCCTGGCTGCCTGGCGGGTTAAGGAAACCGGAGCCGATGGCGTGGAGATCCACATGGCTCATGGTTATCTCATCAACCAATTCCTCTCCCCTTTCTCAAACAGGAGGACGGATGAATATGGGGGTGATGCGGAGCGCCGAAGAAGAATGGCGATCGATGTTCTGAGGGCGGTCAGAAACAGAGTGGGATCGGACTTTACAGTCCTCTGCCGTATAAGCGCCGACGAGTATGTGGACGGTGGACTAAAACTGGAGGACTCAAAGGAGATCGCAAAAGCTTTGGAGAGGAACGGTGCGGATGCCCTTCACGTCTCTGCCTGTGTGGCTGCTTCAGGGTATTTAAATCATCCTCCTTATTATGCAGAGGAAGGGGTGTTTGTCCATCTCGCCCAAGGGATTAAATCTGCGGTTGGCATTCCGGTGATCACAGTGGGCCGGATACGAACCCCTGAACTGGCAAACCGGATATTGGAGGAAGGGAAGGCAGATCTCGTCTCCATGGGCAGGGCATTGATCGCTGATCCATCCTTACCCGTCAAGGCGCTTCAGGGAAGAACCGAAGAGATCATTCCCTGTATCTCCTGTAACCGCTGTATTCAAAGCATTCGAAAAGGCGCTCTCCAATGCGCTGTCAATCCCGAGACCGGTCGTGAGGAGGTGTTTAAACTCAATAAGACAGACCACCCCAAAAAGGTCTGGATTATCGGGGGAGGACCGGCAGGGATGAAGACCGCTGAGATCGCAGCCCTCCGGGGTCACCAGGTCACCCTCTATGAGAAGAACGAAAAATTAGGCGGTCGATTTCTACTGGCTGCCATTCCTCCAAAAAAACAAGTTCTTAAAGAGTTTATCGAACATCTCACAAAACAACTTAAAAAACTTCCCGTAAAGACGATCTTGGGAAAACCATTTACTCCTGCCACTCTGAGAAGGGGCAGGCCTGACGTGTTGATCATCGCGACAGGGGCAAAACCTCTTTTCCCACCCATTGAAGGCATTCGGGAATCCAAGGTGATCTCGGTTGAGGATGCTTTAACAGGTTCTGTCCCTCTTGGGAAAAGAGTCCTTGTGATCGGTGGAGGAGGGATCGGAGCTGAGATAGCCGATCACTTTTCTGAAGATGGAAAAGAGGTTACCCTGGTTGAGATGAGGGAAGGAATCGCCCTCGATCTGGTGGGACACCTTCAGTATTTCTTAAATAAGAGATTGAGGGAAAAAGGGGTAAAAATATTAATTTCTACAAAGGTGGTCCAATTTGAAAAAGAGGGGGTGTGGGTCGAGGATGACCAGGGGAAGAAAAAACTCGAAGGGTTCGATTCCATTGTCATTTCCTTGGGATCGATGCCCAATGATGAACTGCTGGAGTCGCTAAAAGGAAAGGCCCCCGAGATTTATGTCGTGGGGGATGCCTCAAAACCGAGGGAGGTGATGGAGGCGGTTCTTGAGGGAGAGGAGATCGGACTCAAAATTTAGTAAAAGGAGGTAAGGCTATTCAGTAAGGTTTGGTTCAATGACTTTTTCGTTTCTAAATGATTCGAATATGAATGAAAGGAGGGGTTAACGATGTTAGGAAGAAGAAGATTTTGGGCGATGGGTATTCTCATTCTTGTCTTTCTTTTCTTTATTCCTATGATGGGATTCTCAGCCGAGAAGAAGGCGGTCCGGATTTGGCATACGGAAACCGAACCCCAATCTGTGAAGGCATTTCAGCAGATCATCGATGACTTCGAGAAATTGCACCCGGACCTCACGATAAAACAGGAAGCCCTGGCCTGGGGTGATCTGGAGGCTAAACTGACCGCCGCCCTGGCTGCGGGTGCACCCCCGGATGCCAGCCATGGACAGGCCGTGACCTGTGCCTCCTTTTATGCGAAGGGCCTCTTGAGGGATCAAGAGGACATTGCCGCCTCCATCGGCAAGGATAACATCTGGGAGGCTGTTCGGAGACAATGCTTTCATGATGGTAAATATTACGGAATTCCTCATTCAGCAGCCACATCGCTTCTGATATACCGGAAGGACATCTTCAAGGCAAAAGGGTTAAAGCCACCGGAGACCTGGGATGACTTCATCAAAGTGGCAGAAGCCATGATGGAGCGGGACAAGGACGGCCGGGTGACCCGTTATGGCCTCTCCTTGCCGGGGGTGGGCCTCTTCATCAATATTGCAGTGGGGGAATTGACCAAGGCAAATGCTGGTCGACTTTTCGATCCTAGGA
>CAZXMB010000233.1:0-2760 GCA_964641715.1 uncultured Syntrophaceae bacterium | reverse complement strand
CAGAAGTCTGCACCAAAGATGGGGCCAAAGATGCCAAAGATAAAGATGGGGGTCACCCATCTGTTTTTAGTAAGGCGTTATGTTTTGGTAATTTTTGTAAATAAAAAGAAGAGGAGGAGGCTGCTTGCTTTAATCGTTGCCATCAAGAAACATGATTCCTTTAGACCCAAAACGGGCAGAAGAAGGGCACCTCCCAAAAGCCCTCCAAAGAATCCTCCGAAGAGGTCAGCTCCATAGAGCAACCCTGCGGTATGGCTGATCCCCCCTTTGCCCGAAAAGGCATCCAAATGGATCTTCGTGGCGAGAGGGAACTGAAGGCCCACCAGAAAACCACATAGGAAAGACATCAGAAGAAAGGTGCCATATAATAAGATATAAACAGATTTTTTCTCCAGGTATTGGGATGGGGCCGAGAGAATAAAAGGAAGGATAAGGGAGAAGAGGATGAAGAGCATCTCTGTTTTTAGAAAGAGGGAGGGGACCCGTTTCATTGTGTCTAATCGTCGGGTGATCAGGAGACTGCTCAGCGCAATGCCTGCCATAAAAAGGGTGATCAGCAGACCGATTTGGTAATAGAGATAACCGTAAAGGGTTTGAAAGCTAAAGATGATGGCAAGATCAAGCATCATATCGGCAAAGCCGGAGGTGAAGATAGAATAGGGAAGGGAGTATGAGGCGGCCGCCGGCCTTTTCATAAAGATGAACACGATGATGAAAGTGGTGAGTGAGATCAAAGCCATGGTTAGCCAAAGGCTTATTCCCTCAGCCCATTTAAATATTCCTTTGAGATAGGGAGAGAAGAGGGCATTCCAGTAGGAGAGGTTGAAAAAGACCCCGAGGGGTCTGAAATCGGAATTGAGATGGACCTTTCTTCCCTCCATCGATTTTAAAAACCAGTTCAGCCATCTCTCATGGAGCCGGTATTCGATGTAACCTCGGGTGAAGAGGCCTGCTGTGATCTTTCTCTCTTCCCATCGTTTTACCATTTCCCTGGAATCCACCCTTTCAAGCTTTTCAGAATCCGAAGCCAGATACAGATTGGTCTCCCCGGGGATGATCTTCACATGTCGATAAACACTCTTCAGGGTGTCTAAAATGCAACCATTGAGATCTCTCAACTCAGGGCTGATATAGGTCAAAGAGCCCGGAAGAGAAAGGACGAGTATTCCATCCGGATCCATTTTGTCCCTGGCAATGTCAAAGAATTCGGAAGAGAAGAGCCTGTTTGTTTGAAGCTCCTGAGGAGCAGAGAGACCGATGAAAATCATATCAAAGCGGTCCCGGACTTTCTTAATGAAGAAACGGCCGTCCGTATAATGAATCTTTACCCTTGGATCATTGAGTTCAGCCTGAGTCAGAGGGGTTGGAAATTGATGAATCAATTTGAGAAGGAGGGGGTCGAGTTCCACATAATCCACTCGTTTGACCGGATATTTTAGAATTTCATAGATCATCCCTCCTGCCCCACCGCTCAGAACCAATACCGATTCCGGCTTTTCGTGAGAGAGCATGGGAAAGTGGACAAAATCTTCAACAGAGGCAATATCAGGGAAGGGTGTGGTGATCGAGGGGATGCCATCGGTAAAGAAAGTAAACTGATCACCCCTCTGGGTGACGGTGATGTTTCCATAAATTGAGTTTTCATTGTGGATCACCTCCAGCCCTCTCCAGTGCCATTGGATCGATGTGCGATGTATCCTCCCTGAGATCGGTGTCAGCAGGAGAAAAAAGAAAAGAAGGGTATAGAGGATGGAGAGCAACCAGGTGCCTTTTCGGAGAAGCCTGAAGGCAAATGGTTCAGGCCAGAGCAGGAGTACAGAAATACCCGCATTGATCAGGGAGATCAGGAAGGCAATTTGGAAGGAATTGAAATACGGAATTAAAATAAAGGTGATGAGCAGGCCGCCGATGATCGATCCCGAAGTCTCCAGGACATAGACCATTCCAATGGAGGAGGCGTCTTCTTTCGAGTATTGGGAATAGAGCTTACAACCGTAGGTGAAGAGGGCACCGTGGGAGAGGGAGACAGGGAGGAGAATGAGGAGAGAGGAGTAAAAGATGGGAGCGAATCCCAATCCTTCTCCCGGAGTGGAGGTCAGGAGGGTTTTGAAGATCCGGCAGAGGTAGATGGAGAAGGGGAGGGTTATGGAAAAAAGAAGTTGAAAAAAGACATAAACCTCCTTCTTCTTTTTCGCCTTTTCTACTGTTCTGCCAACGATGAAAGAACCGATGGCTTCAAGAATCAGCCAGTTTGCCAGGATGATGCCAAGGGTGAGTTCATTTCCCAGAAATGAGATGAGGAGTTCCCTCAGGAGAATGATCTGGGCAGCGATTCCACTCAAACCCATCACGAGGAGAGAGATTCTTAAGGATAGGGTTCTCACAAATCAATTTATTATCAGTATCGTCCGTTTTTGTAAAGGGCCCATCTTGATCAGCACCCGATGACAAATAAATTTCAATATACAAAATTCAGATAGATTGCTTAGAAAATATAAAAATTTGTATAAAAATTTACCATATCAGAGTGGGTAGGGGCGACTTTAGTCGCCCTGAACAGGCCCCGATTAAATCGGGACCAACCCATCTCCTCCCTGGTTAAGCGAGGTATTACATGATGGTGGGTGAAAAAAATGGTAGTCGCAGGCTTCAGCCTGGGGATAATGCACCCCCAAGGGTGCGGTTAGACCCAAATTGTGGGGTAACTATACCGGAATTCCTTCGGGACTCCAGCCCCTCAAGGCATAATAATCCCGAAGC
>CAZXMB010000232.1:0-2763 GCA_964641715.1 uncultured Syntrophaceae bacterium | reverse complement strand
TGTGCCCCTTGACCCCGCCTACAAGGCGGGGCTTGCGGGGCACTTGCCGGTCATGCCAAATGGCAGAGTTCAAAAGAGGCCGGGTATAGTTAATCCTCCTGTGATCTTCTTCATCTCTTCCGTCATCATCTCCTGGGACTTGCGGATGGCTTCATTGAGAGCGGCTGCGATTAAGTCCTGAAGCATTTCGATATCCTCTTTATTGATGACTTCCGGATCGATTCTGATGCGAAGGACTTCCTGCTTTCCATTCATCACCACCTGGACCATCCCTCCGCCCGAACTGGTCTCCACTGTTTTGCCGGCCATCTCCTCCTGGAGTTTTGCAATCTGGGTATGAATCTGCTGGGCCTGCTTGAGTATATTTCCAAAACCTTTTGTCATGGGATTCTCCTTCTCGGTCTATTTCTCAACGATCCTCCCGTTAAAGAGGCGAAGGGCCTCCTGGACCATCGAATTTTCCCCGTCCTTATTCCCCGTTCTCCCCTCTGACGGACTCTGTGAGTTCCTTCCCGCATTCAAGATCCCTTTTTCTTTTGTTTTCGTCACCTGTTCCACAGGGGAAATGACCACTTTTACCTTTTTATTGAAATACTCATGGCAGATGGACTCCAATTGGCTTCGGTTGCTTCTCTCCAGTATCCGGTCGTAGTGGAAAGAGTCCTTCTCAAAACCAATCTCGATCTTCTCATCATCCATATAGAGAAGAACTCCAAAAACCAGAAAAGACCCCAGGATAGGGCTTTTCCCCCGGGTGAAATCGACTAACCCTTTCCATGTCCCCTCGTAAACGGCTGCGGGTATTTCTGAGCCCTCACCATGTTGACGATCCTCTCCTTCCCTGACTCTCTCCCGGGAGGGTGCCTCCCCATCCCTCTGGCTCTCTTCGGGAGCCTTCATGTTTTCTAAGACCTTCTTTTCCTGGAGGCGATCCGAATCCCTTTCCGGCTCCTCTCCTTTCTTTTTTCCCTTCTGCGAAGGTTTGGGGCTGATCGCTCTCTCTTCCGGAGCCCTCACCGCCTGCCCCTTCCCCGGGAAAGACGGCACCTTCCCCATCCCTTCTAACTTCTCTATGATCTCGTCAATGGGGAGAATGGCCCTGAGAGAGGCCATCCGGATTAAGGTGATTTCAAGCATGGTTCGGGGAAACGTGGATTGAGCCACTTCTTCCTCTCCTTTCAAAAGGAGACTGAAGAGGTGATTCAATTGCTCAAATTGAAATTTTTCTGCCTGTCTCTTTAATCCCTCCAATTCTTCTGCTTCGAACTCCAACAGCTCTTCCGGATGTTCACTCACCTTGAAGAGGATTAAGTTTCTGAGATACTGGAGGAGTTCCCGGCAGAAGAATTGAATGTCATATCCATAATGATAGACCTCGCTCACGATCTCTATGCATCTCTCCGCATCCCGGTCGGCAATCGCCTCGATGGCATCGTATAGAATCTTCTGATCGATCAACCCGAGAACCTCGGTGACATCTTCATCCCTGATCTCCTTCCCTCCGTAAGAGATCACCTGGTCGAGAAGGCTCTGGGCATCCCTCATGCTTCCTTCTGACTCCCGGGCAATCAGCAGAAGGCTTCTCTGGCTGATCTGAATCTTCTCTTCCTCGATGATCCGATTCAGGCTTCCGATGATCTCTTTCAAAGGTATTCTCTTGAAGTCATATCGCTGGCACCGGGAGAGAATGGTGGACGGGATCTTGTGAGGTTCGGTGGTTGCAAAGACAAAAATGATGTGGGGAGGAGGTTCTTCGAGCGTCTTCAATAGAGCATTGAAGGCCTCCCGCGTCAGCATATGGACTTCATCGATGATGTAAATCTTATATTTGCTTTTCGCAGGGGTATAACGGACGTTCTCCCTTAACTCCCGTATCTCCTCGATCCCCCGGTTGGAGGCCCCATCGATCTCAATCACATCGATTGAGTTTCCATCCGTGATCTCCCTGCAATTCACACATTGATTGCAGGGATTGGTTTGAGACCCCTTTTCACAGTTGAGGGCCTTTGCCAGAATTCGAGCCGTGGAGGTCTTTCCCACTCCTCTGGCTCCTGTGAACAGAAAAGCGTGGGCGACTCTCTTTTGAGAAATGGCATTTCGAAGGGTTTGTGTGATGGGCCGCTGCCCAACGACCTCTTCAAATACTTGTGGCCTCCACTTCCTGGCCAAAACCAGATAGGACATATGACCTCAACTCGGATCTAAGATTGCGGATTCCGGATCTGGATTTTACTCTGAACCGATCGCTTCCTCAGTTTTTTCTCCCTGACCGAGGCTCCCTGGTTTCTAAAAATAACTTGTTGATAGCCAGGCACCCCTGCGGCACACAAAGCGAATTACTACCGTTGCTTCCTTCCGGACCTGGCGGGGTTTGTAATCTTTTGTTGCGCAGGACCCGGCTATCAACAAGATTTCACTACGTGAAATACAATAAACGGTCAACTTTTAACAGGTCATGGTTCTAAGTTAATGTTATAACTTCTTCTTAAAATTTTCCCGAAAATTTTCTGGCGGAGAGAGAGGGATTTGAACCCTCGATCCCGTTTTTAGCAGGATACTCGCTTAGCAGGCGAGCCCCTTCGGCCTCTCGGGCATCTCTCCGCAATTTTGCTTCTCAAAATACCTTTTACAATAACCCTGTTACTGATTACCCTTAAACAAACAAGATACCAATGCGATCTTGATGTTTAAGGTCAAAAATCCAAACAATAAATTTTTCTGGCGGAGGGAGTAGGATTCGAACCCACGGGACTTTCATCCAGC
>CAZXMB010000231.1:0-2795 GCA_964641715.1 uncultured Syntrophaceae bacterium | reverse complement strand
TGAAAAACCGCTCAATGAAAATTTTACCAAATTTGGTCAAGAACCAACCCCTTGAATTTTCCCTCAATTATAGTAATATGAGATTAAAATGTTGAGATTCAATGACATTTTAGATCGCCTGACCTCCTATCATCCAAATGCGGACACGGACCTCTTGGAAAAGGCCTATGTCTTTTCCGCCAAAGTCCACCTGGGCCAAGTCCGACTTTCCGGAGAACCCTACCTCATTCACCCTTTGGAGGTCACCGGAATCTTAACCCAGCTAAGACTCGATGTGGCGAGCTTGGCCACCGGGCTTCTTCATGACACCGTCGAAGATACCTTAACCACTCTGAGGGAGATCCAGGACCGCTTCGGGAGAGAAATTGCTCAATTGGTGGATGGGGTGACCAAAATCAGCCAGATCTCCCTGAAGTCCTCCGAGAAAGACCAGGCTGAGAATTTCCGGAAGATGATCCTTGCCATGGTAAACGACATCCGGGTAATTCTCATCAAATTGGCTGATCGTCTCCATAACATGCGGACCTTACAGTACCATACCCCGGAAAGACAGAAGAAGATCGCCCAGGAGACTCTTGATATTTATGCCCCTTTAGCCAACCGCCTCGGGATTGACTGGATTAAAACAGAACTTGAAGACCTCGCCTTTAAGCACCTTTACCCTGACCTTTATGAAGATATCCGGAAAAGAATTGCAAAAAAGGAGAAAGAGAGGTCTCGTTATATCGATGAAGTTAACCGAACGCTGATGAAGAAACTCTATGAGAATCGTATTGAGGGGGAAGTAAGCGGCCGTCTCAAACAGATTTACAGCATCTACATGAAGATGAAAGATCAGAATATTGATTTTGATCAGGTCTATGATATTACTGCTTTCCGGGTCGTCGTTCACTCCATCAAAGAATGCTACGATGTACTGGGAATCATTCACTCCCTCTGGAAACCCATTCCTGGAAAATTCAAGGATTATATTGGCCTTCCGAAAGAGAATATGTATCAATCCCTCCATACGGCCGCGATCGGGCCTTATGGGGAACGGGTTGAGATACAGATCCGTACCCAGGATATGCATAAGATTGCGGAGGAGGGAATCGCCGCGCACTGGAAATACAAGGAAGGAAAACCACTTGATGAGGCGGACGATAAACGGTTTACATGGCTGAGGCAACTCCTGGAATGGCAGCGCGATTTAAAGGACGACGCTGAATTCATTGAAAGCGTGAAGGTCGACCTCTTCCCCCATGAGGTCTATATTTTCACTCCAAAGGGTGAGGTGAAAGAATTTCCCGTGGGAGCCACCCCGGTTGATTTCGCTTACAGCATACATTCCGATATCGGTCATCATTGCGTGGGCGCAAAGGTCAACGGTAAACTGGTTCCCCTGAAATACGAATTCAAAAGCGGGGATACGGTCGAAATCGTCACTTCTCCCAACCAGAAACCCAGCAAGGACTGGCTTAAATTTGTTAAGACCTCACGGGCAAAAACGAAAATCCGGCAGTGGTTCAAGGCCGAAGAAAGAGAAAAGTCAATCGCCTTGGGCAAAGAGATTCTGGATAAGGAACTTCGAAAATACGACCTCCAGCAGGCTAAACTCATGAAGTCCGGGGAACTGGCAAAAGTGGCTTCGGAATTCAGCTTCCAGGGAGTAGAAGATTTGATCGTAGCGATCGGTTACGGGAAGGTGACGGCCAATCAGATCATCGGAAGGCTTCTCCCCCCTGAAAAATTGGAGCAAAAAGAGGGAAGAGAAGAAGGTCGACTGAAGAGTCTCATCCAGAAAATCACAAGGGCCAGTCCAAGGGATGCCCTTCTGATCAAGGGGATTGATAATGTGATGGTTCGCTATGCCGGTTGCTGCAACCCCGTTCCCGGAGATAAGGTGGTGGGTTTTATCACCCGTGGCCGGGGCGTAACTATTCATACGGCCGATTGCCAGAATGTGGTGGATGATGATCCGAACCGGAAGGTAGAAGTCGAATGGGACTCAAAAAAAGAGTACACCTATCCGGTGCGAATCCGTATTTATTCCGAGGATAAAAAAGGGCTGCTGGCTGAGATCAGCAGTTCGATCTCTTCCGGCGGAGCCAATATCACCAATGCCAGGGTGGACACCACCGACGATAAAAAGGCCATTGGCCTTTTTGAGCTTCAGGTCAGTGATTTAAACCATCTCAAAAGGGTGGTCAAAGGTATTGAAAAGATTAAAGGGGTTCACCGCGTAGAAAGATTGAGGATCGAAACACAGGCAGAATCTTAACAGGGAACGCAGATCCTCGTCCCCGCTTTTTTCCCTTACGTGATCAGACAGCCTTGGTCACCCATCCTGAACGAAGGCATCTCGAACAGACCTTCATGCGGACGGTTTTCCCCTCTTTGATTGCCTTCACCTTATGGAGATTGGGATACCAGACCTTCTGGGTCTTATTGTTGGCGTGACTCACGTTATGACCGAAGACAACCCCTTTCCCGCAAATATCACATACCTTTGCCATTTCAGAACCTCACCATTTTTGTAATAATATAAACGCATCAAATAGGTTGTCATTGCGTGGAGTCCAGATTTATCGGGACGACGAGCCATCCAGTTAAATATGAGATTGCCGCGCCCTTCGGGCTCGCAATGACGGGGAGTGGTGTCAAAATACTAAATGCTTTTGTATTGATTAATACTATTATTAAATAACCTAATCTCTTAAATATTTCAAGCCATTTTCCTTATTTCTCACCTCCTATGGCTCATTTCCCGTTTATTTCGGGTTTTCATCCAAGAATGCCCGAATGAAGACATGGAC
>CAZXMB010000230.1:0-2849 GCA_964641715.1 uncultured Syntrophaceae bacterium | reverse complement strand
GTAAAATCAATTTTACATGGAGTGTGGGGAGGGGAAGGTTTTGCCTTGTTTAAAGCAATCCTGAAGGGTTGCCCTGCAGAAGATTTAATCTGCTTGTATTATTTAGAAAACCTCACGAGGTCTCCGGCCTTGATTCCGTTCGCAGTAAACCAGCCCTTCCTCATCTCGAGGGCATACAGGATAGGCTGAGGAGGCAGATGAGACTCCAGTGTGAATGGCTCCATGTCAGTAATTTTAACAATCCGGCCTTCCCTGTTGATGAAGGCGATGCTCAGAGGGATGAGGGTATTCTTCATCCAGAACCCATGATAATCCTCTGATTCAAAGAGAAAGAACATCCCCTCATCCTTTCCAAGACTTTTTCTCCCCATCAATCCCTTTGCCCTCTCATCGGGAGTTTTTGCCACCTCCACCCGGATCTCTCTATCTTTAATATAAAGAGGGATTTTCGGAAGGCCTTGGGCATACGAGAGGGAAATCCAGAAGATGAAAAAGATAAAAATGGGCCGTTCAATCCTTCGGGCCAGAGAGATATTTTCCTTTTCCATCCCAATCCTTCTTTTCAATCAGCTCGGAGAGTTTCCGGATCTCATCCCGGATCTTACCGGTATTCCACTGAATGAATAGAACCCAGAGGGGAAGAAGAAGCCAGATGATTAAAAGGATACCGAGAAAAATAAGGAACGCAATGCCAATGCCAAAGGGGAGTTCTTTTAATACCTGTTCGATATATGCCTCCATACTATTCCAGGGCCTCCTTCATCCATGTAGGTTGTCTTTTGTCTATCGTCCTTTGCTCAGAGACTTCTCCTGTATTTTCTACTTTCTCCCTTCTGCTTACTGCCTACTTCTATTTTTTGGTTCTCCATCCAGTCCCTTTTTCAGCTTTTCATTGACCTTCAAAACCTGATCGACATCTGAACCGCTCAGTTCCCAGGAATAATTATCCTTCCCATCTCTCTTCAGTCTGATCTTTACCTCAGAGGGGAGGGGTTGTTCCTTCTCCGCTTTTTCCTTCTCGATGACGACCTTCGGGGTTTTGGGAACATCGGATGGATTCTGTGTGGAGGAGGGTTGAGGGCCGCAGGCGATGGTCAACATTAACAGGATACAGAGGAACAGGGTCGGTTTCATGGATTCCCCCATCCATATAAGAAGTCTACTCTGTTTTTATCAGTTGATGGCATTCCTTCAGGAAATCCTCCTTGTTACTGGCATTTTGGGGAAAAGAGTAAGTTTTGAACTGGACCTCCGTCCCTTTGGGGATATACCCTCCCTGGGTCAATTTGACCTGAATCCTTTCCCCGATTTCATTGGCCAGTCGATCATCGATGAACGAGAAGATATAAACCATATTTTTTTGAAAAGGGATGACGGTGTCTACAGATCGGACCATTTTCTGGAGGGCATACTTCACCCCATCCCAGGAGTCGGGGCTGAGATCCACCTCCTTCTTTCCGCGGGGGTCCCAAAAACGCACCCGAATCATGGAGAAGGAGAGCTCGTCTTTCTCTGCATCTTCGATCATGGGATTGATCAGCAGGTTGAAAATGGTGCGGACTCCGAGGATCGGAATGGTGAAGATAAAAGAGGTCCCGCTTCCCAGTCTGCTCTCCGCATGAACCGAGCCCCTGTGTTTTTCGATGATCTCCTTTGTAATCGCAAGCCCCAAACCCGTCCCCATGGTGATCCCCATCGGAGTCCTCTGCCCCTGATAAAAACGGTCAAATACCTTGGGCAGATCTTCCGGTGAGATGCCGATGCCCGTGTCACGCACGATCACCTTCAGATAGTCCCTGTGTTCGGTGAGCCCTCTCGTGTCAATGGCGATCTTTCCCCCGGCCTGGGTGAATTTGATCCCATTGTTAATGAGATTGATGAAAACCTCCACCATGCGGTTCCGGTCAATTAAAACCGGGGGCATCTCCGGGTCGAGATGGTTTTCCAGGGTGATCCTTTTCTCCTCTAACGATTGGGATAATGTTAACAGGGCATCTTCGACCACCTCGAATAACCGAGCAGGTTCAAATTTCAGCTGAAGCCCTTTTCCGGACTCAATCCTCGAAAAGTCAAGGAGGGTATCGATCAGGTTCGTCAATCTTAAAATATTCTTGTGGGCAATGCCCAGATACTCCCTCTGATCTTCCGTCAGGGTCCCCCCGTGGCCCTCCAGCATCAGAGAGATGAACTCTTTGATCACCGTAAGGGGAGTCCTGATCTCGTGGGAAACGCTGGAGATGAAGACCGACTTCAATTGATCGAGCCTTTTGAGCTCCTCGTTCACCTTTCCCAATTCGATTGATTTTTGAGTCAGATCGCTGATGAGCTGCCTCTCCCTCATCACCCGTTTTAACTTAGCCCTCATCTCATCAAGAGAAAAGGGTTTGGTGAGATAGTCCGTAGCTCCCGCCGCAACGACATCGGTGAAGGTGTAAGAGGCTCCATGGCCGGTCATGGCGATCATGTGAAGATCGGGGAATTCGGCCTTTACCGCCTTCATCAACTCAAACCCATCCATCTCAGGCATCTTAATATCCGTGATTAAAACGGTAAAAGGTCCGCTTCTTAAGAGATCTAATGCTTCCTTCCCATTCTTGGCAGAGACGGCTTCATAGCCGATATGGTTTACGTATTGAGAAACCATATCGAGTATGGATTCCTCATCATCTGCAATCAGAACCCGTTCCTTCTCCACAATCGTTATCCCTTCGCTTTAGAAAAAGGATATTCCTTTTGTTGGACGATTTCAATAAAAAATTGATAAAAGCTCTTCCCCGATAAGTGAGAGGAAGGATGCCCGATTCATCTTCACTTACCGGTTGACCGGCAAGTGCCCCGCAAGCCCCGCC
>CAZXMB010000229.1:1742-2896 GCA_964641715.1 uncultured Syntrophaceae bacterium | reverse complement strand
TATATCCTGGGAAGGCCGGCTTCATCAAAAACTCCTTCGAAAAGCGGCCCGGTGAGATACCGTTCACCCGAATCGGGCAGGATGGCGACGATGGTTTTCCCTTTAAATTCATCGCTTCGTGCAAGCCTCAGGGCAACGGCAATGGCCGCACCGGAGCTCACTCCGGAAAGCATCCCCTCCTCCCTGGCAAGTCTTCTTGCATGTTCAATAGCCTCTTCACTGGTTATCGTTTCCACACGATCAACCATGGACAGGTCCAGAGTATCCGGGATGAACCCCGCTCCAATTCCCTGAATCTTATGAGGCCCTGGTTTGAGCTCCTGACCTGCAAGGCGTTGCGTAATAACCGGACTCTCTGCCGGCTCAACAGCAACACTCACAATCTTCTTCTTTTTTTCTCCCTTAATATATCGTGAGACCCCGCTAATCGTTCCACCTGTGCCTACTCCTGAAACGAGCACATCGATCTTCCCATTCGTCTGCTCCCATATCTCCGGACCGGTGGTTTTGAAATGGACCTCCGGGTTGGCAGGATTTTTAAACTGCTGTGGCATATAGAATTTAGGACTGGAGGCTGCGATGCGCTCGGCCTCTTCCACTGCGCCCTTCATTCCTTTGGCCCCAGGGGTCAGGATAATGTTCGCACCCATAATGGCAAGCACTTTTCTTCTTTCCATTGACATCGTCTCAGGCATGGTCACATTCAATTTATATCCTCTCGCCGCTGCCACAAAGGCCAGGGCAATGCCTGTGTTCCCACTGGTCGGTTCAATGATCTCCATACCCGGCTTAAGCAATCCCTGTTTCTCTGCGGCCCAGATCATGCCGGCTCCTATTCGGCATTTAACAGAATAAGAAGGGTTTCGGCCCTCGACCTTACCCAAGATCGTCGCCTTGAGTCCCTGGGCCATCCGGTTAATCTTGACCAAAGGGGTGTTGCCAATTGATAGAGAATTGTCATCAAAAAATCGTGCCATAAAAGTCTCCTTTCTTAACCCCCTCACCCTATCCGTCTCCCACAAGTGGAGAGGGAAATTTTAAGTCCCCTTCCCTCGATGGGAAGGGGGGAGGGTGAGAGATGTATTGGTATCAGTTCATCGGAGCTTTAAACCTCCTAAGCCTCAACGCATTTGATACGACCGTTACGGATGAGA
>CAZXMB010000229.1:0-1642 GCA_964641715.1 uncultured Syntrophaceae bacterium | reverse complement strand
TCTCCCACCATCCCCACTTTTTTCCCTTCCGATTGAAGCTTCTTAACTTCTTCGGCCTTTTTTTCGGGAAGAACGTCTGCGAGGACCCGGTCAACTTCAATCTGATTCGCAATCGCGCTGGCGGTTCGCTCGTTATCTCCGGTCAGCATCACGACTTCCAAACCCATCCGGTGGAAGGCTTCCACAGCCTTCTTGGAGTTTTCCTTTAATGTGTCAGCAACGGCGATGATCCCCGCAGCCTCCCCATCCAACGCTAAAAACATGGAGGTCTTTCCCTCGTTTGAAAGACGTTGAGCTTTTTCCGCTAAACCCTCAAGGCCCACCCCCTTTTCTTCCATCAGCTTCGCATTTCCGAGAAGAATCTTTTTTGAATCGACGGTCGCCTCAATCCCAAAACCCGCAATCGCCTGAAAGTCCTTCCCATCGAATAGGTTTACCCCCTCCTCCTTTGCCTTTTTTACAATCGCCTCACCCAGAGGATGTTCAGACCCCCTTTCAGCAGAAGCGGCATAAATCAGGATCTCCTTGCTTTTAAATTTTTTCGTTTCGATGACCTCTGTCACCGAAGGCTTCCCCTTCGTCAGGGTGCCGGTCTTATCCAGGACAATGGTGTTCAAACGATGGGCGGTCTCGAGGGCCTCAGCCCCGCGAATCAAGATCCCGTTCTCCGCGCCCTTTCCTGTTCCGACCATGATCGAGGTGGGTGTTGCCAATCCCAGGGCACAGGGACAGGCAATGATGAGGACAGCGATAAAGTTGAGAAAGGCATAGGTGAGCGTCGGAGGTGGCCCGAAGAAATACCAGGTAATGAATGTGATGATGGCTATGGAGATCACAACCGGTACAAAATAGCTTGCGATGATATCGGCCATCCGGGCAATCGGAGGTTTCGATCCCTGGGCTTCCTGAACCAGCCGGACAATCTGGGAAAGAACCGTATCCCTCCCAACTTTGGTCGCTTCAAATTTTAACATCCCTGTCTTATTGATCGTCGCCCCGATAACGGCATCCCCAGTCTTCTTTTCAACGGGTAAGGATTCTCCTGTCACCATAGATTCATCTACAGAGGAGTAACCTTCTTCGATCATCCCATCGACTGGAATTTTTTCGCCGGGACGAACCACGACGATATCCCCTGGGGTGACTTCTTCGACCGGGATATCCACCTCATGGCCATCGCGGATGACCCTGGCTGTTTTGGGTTGAAGGCCGATTAACTTCTTGATCGCCTCCGAGGTCTTCCCTTTTGCCCTTGCCTCAAAGAATCTTCCAAGAAGAATGAGGACGATGATGGCTGCGGAGGTGTCGTAATAGACCATCATTTCCAGGCCTCTGACCATGATCCAATGAGGGACAAAGGTCACGATCAGACTGTAGAGATAAGCCGCGGAGGTCCCTACGGCAATCAACGTATTCATATCGCTCGTCTTATTCTTGGTCGCCTTCCAGAACCCGACATAAAACTGGAGCCCTGCCCAGAACTGGACCGGAGTGGCAAGTAAAAACTGGAGGAAGAAGTTTGCCTGATGAGAGAGGCCGATCCTCTTCTCAAGAAAGGAAGCGCCGTACATGAGGAAGAGGATCGGGGCGAGAAGAAGGGCGCCAATGATAAATTTTAACTTTAATCTCGATAGCTCGGCCT
>CAZXMB010000228.1:0-2899 GCA_964641715.1 uncultured Syntrophaceae bacterium | reverse complement strand
ATTTCCTTTCCGGGAAGCCCCGCCCTGTGGGCGGGGAGCTTCACTCGGAGGATATTTCTTCCCTAATGTTTCATCATGGCACCGTTACCAATGAGAATTCTAAAATCTTTGGGAGTAGCGGTGGGCGAGGGTGAAGTATCTCTGAGCCCTTTGAAGGGCCCCTTTCTTTTCTGCCTCCGCAATATTCGGGTCATCCAACCGAAAGCTCTCCACTTTTCCCCGAACATAGGCTCGATAGCACTGATAGAAAGGGAGCATCCGGCTCAAACCCTGGTCTCCTGACTTTCTGATATATGTTTGAATGAGGGGGAGGTTGAGGTCCTCTCTCCCGTGGTAGTCAAGGTCCATGGCTAAAAAGGCGATGTCTGCGGCCACATCCGTATAACGGAACCTCTCATTGAATTCGATGCAATCAAAGATGGAGATCTCCTCTCCCCAGAAGATATGCTCCAATCGGAGGTCTCCATGGCAATCCCGGATCCGGTCCTTGGCGATCCTCTGATAAAATATTTTTTCATTCTTCCTGAAAAAATCATTCGTCCTGTCCTTCACCTCTTTGTAAACTTCTCCGGGGATCGTCACGCCGATATATTTCTCTGTCTGCTCGAAGTTCTCGTCGGTATCCTGTTTGATGCGCTGAGGCTCCGCAAAACTTCTGATTAACTCACTCGTCTCTGCAGTGAGATAAAATTGTGTCAACTTCCCGGAAATCCTCCCGATCATCTCCGGAGTGACCTGCCCCCTTTCAAGCAATTTGTCCATGAGGAACTCCTGAGGTACCTGCCTCATCCAAACGGCATACTCCACCACTTCTCCATCCCCGCCGAGTGCCACCTGTCTTCCGTCATGGGTCACTTTCATCACCCCGAGATAGATTGCAGGGGAGAGGCGCCGGTTCAATTTTACCTCCTGCTCACAGAAATATTTTCTTTTCTCAAGGGTGGTGAAGTCCAGGAAACCGAAGTCCACGGGTTTCTTCAATTTATAGACATAATCTCCTGTAAAAAAGAGGAGGGAAATATGGGTCTCCACCAATCCGACTTCTCTGGGATGATCGGGGTAGAGAGTAGGATTGAGGAGCGCTTTTTTGAGAGAAGAGACATCCATGGTAAACTTTGTCTAATGTGAAGCTCCCCGCCCACAGGGCGGGGAGCTTCACATTCCTTTGGCATTTGAATTTTGATATTTGGAATTCATTGTTATCATCTTCTTTCAATCCTCCTGATCTTCCAATCAGGAGGGTTATCATGCTCTGTATCGATGGTGAGGTGAATGATGGGGAGGTCCTTAAATTTCATTTTTAACTCACCGATATCAACGGCCTGAAAAACGGCTTTATTGTTCAAATAGGCTTCCCTGGTCAGGGCATTCGATTCATAATGACTTTTAGTCCTCTTCAGGATCCGTTCAATCGATTTCTCTTCCGTGCAGACACACTCTGCAATCACAAGGGGACGATGGGCCTCCACCGCTATCTCTGCGGCCCTTGACCTCAACTCCTGTGTAAAGAAAGTGGCATCCAGGATGAGACCCCCTTTGCCCCTCTCCAATACATTCTCTGCCCTTTTAAACATCTCCTCATAAACCCTCTTTCTCCTCCCCGGGTCAGAAGCCACTTTGTTATTAAAAATATCCTCACCCTTAAGGACTTCCCGCCGGATCATATCGGATCGGAGAATATCAAATCCTTTCATCTTTGCGATCTCTTCGGTCACCGGGCTCTTCCAGCTTCCCGGAAGGCCCACTGAAATCAGCACGGAGTCCCTGGGGACCTCTGACTCGATCACCTCAGCAAAAGCTCTTTCCATTGGACCCTCCATTAATTTAAATCACCAGATTCCAAACACCAATTAAGCTCCAATCATCAATTACCAAAAAGGGGTTGAGGGAATGGATGATTGGTTACTGGAATTTATGTTTTATATTATCTCATCTCCAATGCGCTTAGAATCGTGTGATGTAAAATTCCATTCGTCACCAACACGCCCCGGTTCCCTTCAAGTTTTATCCCGTATGAAAAGTCCAGAGGCCTTCCCAGGATATCGGTGACCTTTCCTCCTGCCTCCTCAGCGATGAGGGTTCCTGCGGCGTGATCCCAGATCTTCTCTCGATAATCAGGGTCAGAGGGAGATGGAACACGCAGGTAGAGCGTAGCCTCTCCCCTGGCTACAATTCCATACTTGGCCTGGCTATCCATCCGGAGCGGGGGTTTCGAAATATTCAATCTTTGAGCAATCTTTTGGTGGATGAGATGATCGGCATGGTCAGGCTCCACACTCTCCGTGAAAGAGGCTTCCCTTGGATTCTCAATCTTAGAAACGGATAGGACCTGTCTCCTCCCGCCCTCCATCTCGATCTGAAAAGCCCCCTTCCCTTTCAAGGTAAAAAAGAGACACCCCTTTTTGCCATCAGGCTGATCCTGATTCACGTAGAGATTGGGACAGGCGAGCAGTCCCAGTTGCACTATCCCGTTCTCGATGAGGGCGAGGGCGATGGCGTATTGGTCCCCTCGAAGAAATCCTTTGGTTCCATCGATGGGATCCAGCGTCCAAAAACGTTCCTGAACGCAATGGACACTGAAATCAATCCAGGAACATATATCGGCCGAAGAAGAATGAGGGGTGTAATGATTGACATATCGTGTAACCTGCTCAAGGATCTTCGAGTTCTTTGGTTTTCTTAATTCTGTGGCATCCTCTTCGGCGACGATCCGGTCATCCGGGAATTTCTCTCTGATCGCTTTACAGATGAGCGCCTGAGACCCATAATCTGCAATCGTCACGGGGGTTCGATCGGTCTTCAGGATAGATGAACTCTCGACTTTATCTCTTTTCACTCTTTGACAGAGTGCTGATGCATCGAGCATGGCCCGAAAGGCAGTGGTCACTTCGAGGGAATT
>CAZXMB010000227.1:0-3203 GCA_964641715.1 uncultured Syntrophaceae bacterium | reverse complement strand
GATATGCGGCTTCGTCCTCTCAAACTTCGGCTTCGACATGGCTCAAACCCTCCTTGTCTCGGGTGCTCTCAGGCAACCCTTTTGAGTTCAGAAAGGATCTCCTCACGGATAGAGGAAGGCACAGGGCTATAGTGTGAAAATTTTAAAGTAAAAGTGGCCCTTCCCTGGGTGAGAGATCGAAGATCGGTGACATATCCAAACATATTGGCCAGAGGCACCTCACCCGCAATCACATTGGTCCCGCGACGGTATTCGACCTTCGTCGTCTTTCCCCGTCGTGAGGTGAGATCGCTGACCACCTGACCGACAAACTCCTCCGGTGTAATGATTTCAATGGACATCAACGGTTCAAGCAGAACGGGGGTTGCTCGCCGTGCCCCATCCTTGAATCCCATGGAGCCGGCAATCTTAAAGGCGAGATCCGAGGAGTCAACTTCGTGAAAAGACCCATCGACGAGGGTGACCTTCACATCGACCATGGGAAATCCTGCCAGCACCCCTTTCCCCATTGCCTCCGCCACACCTTTTTGGACGGCAGGGACATACTCTCTGGGGATGGCTCCTCCCACTATCCGATTGACAAACTCAAATCCTTTGCCAGGGGGCTGGGGTTCCAGGGTCAACCAGACATGACCGTACTGGCCCCTTCCACCGGATTGACGGATAAAACGACCCTCGGACCGGATGGCTTTTGTAATGGTCTCTCGGTAGGCCACCTGAGGTTTCCCGACATTGGCCTCCACCTTGAACTCCCTCAAGAGGCGATCGACAATGATTTCGAGGTGGAGCTCTCCCATCCCCGAGATAATCGTCTGTCCTGTCTCCTCATCCGTCTTCACCTTAAAAGAGGGATCCTCTAAGGCCAATTTCTGGAGAGAAAGCCCCAATTTTTCGATGTCTCCTTTCGTCCTGGGTTCAACCGCCACGGAGATCACCGGTTCAGGAAAGCTCATGGACTCCAGGATGATGGGCTCATTTTCACTGCAGATCGTGTCTCCGGTCGTGGTATATTTGAGGCCGACTGCGGCAAAGATGTCACCTGCCGAGACCTCCTGGATCTCTTCCCTTTTGTTCGCATGCATTTTGAGCAAACGCCCGATTCGTTCCCGCTTCCCCTTCCTGGAGTTGAAGACAAAATCCCCTGACCTGAGCGATCCGGAATAAATTCGGAAAAAGGTCAGCTGTCCGGTGTAAGGATCGGTCATAATCTTAAAGGCTAAAGCCGAAAGGGGATGACCATTGTTGGCTGAGAAACTTTTTTCCTGACCTTGAAAATCGATTCCTTTCACCGGAGGGAGGTCAAGAGGAGAGGGGAGGTATTCAACGATGGCATCGAGGAGGGGTTGAATGCCTTTATTTCTGAAAGCAGAACCGCAGAGAACCGGGGTCCCCTTCAATTTCAAAGTGGCTTCCCTCACGGCCTGCTTAATTTCGGCCTCGGAGACCTCTTTTCCCTCAACAAACCTCTCCATTACAAAATCATTCCCTTCTGCCAATCTCTCAATGAGAATTGATCTCTGTTTCAGGGCTTTCCCCCGATAGGATTCTGGAATATCCAAAACATCAAAGCGGGCCCCCTGACTATGTGCATCGAAGAGGATCGCCTTCATGGAGGGGAGATCGATGATTCCCCGAAAATCTTCTCCCTTTCCCATGGGGATCTGGAGAGGAAGGGGAGTGGTGTGGAGACGATCAACCATCATTTGAAGACATCCCTCGAAGTCTGCACCCACTCGGTCCATCTTATTGATAAAAGCAATACGGGGGATCTCATATTTATCAGCCTGTTTCCAGACTGTCTCAGATTGAGGTTCTACTCCTCCCACGGAGCAGAAGACTGCCACCGCTCCATCCAGGACGCGAAGGGACCGCTCCACCTCTATGGTGAAGTCCACATGACCCGGGGTATCGATGATATTGATTCGATGGTCTTTCCAGAAACAGGTTGTGGCCGCCGAGGTAATGGTGATTCCCCTCTCCTTTTCCTGTTCCATCCAATCCATCGTTGCAGAACCTTCGTCCACCTCTCCAATCTTATGGGTAACACCGGTATAATAAAGGATGCGCTCGGTCGTCGTCGTCTTTCCTGCATCAATGTGGGCCATGATGCCAATATTGCGGGTTCTTTTTTTTGTAACGTTGTCAGACACTTTAATTTCTATCCTTGACGGTATTTTAATTCTCTTCTTACCACCGATAATGGGCAAAGGCCTTATTGGCCTCAGCCATCTTATGGGTATCTTCTCTCTTTTTTACCGATGCCCCGCGGTTATTGGCTGCATCGGTCAGTTCGGCCGAAAGCTTCTCTTCCATCGTTTTTTCAGACCGCTGTTTGGCATAACCGATGAGCCATCGAATCGCCAAAGATGTCTTTCTCGAAGGCCTCACTTCGACCGGAACCTGGTAGGTTGCACCCCCCACCCTTCTGGGTCGCACTTCAATAAGGGGTTTGACATTATCCATCGCCTGATAGAATATCTTTACAGGGTCAGATTGGGTCTTCTCTTTGATGATATTGAGGGCACCATAAAAAATACCTTCTCCCACACTTTTTTTCCCACGGCGCATGATCCCGTTAATAAATTTTGAAATCAGAATATCCCGATATTTAGGGTCAGGTAATATCTCCCTTTTTCTTACTTCCCTTCTTCTGGGCATGATAGCTCCTTCTCCCTGCTCTTCGGTAAATTTGGAAGAGGATTCCTTTTACTTGGGTTTTTTCGCTCCATATCGGGAGCGACCCTGTTTTCGGTCTTGAACTCCCACGGAGTCGAGGGTACCACGGATGATATGATAACGAACTCCTGGCAGGTCCTTTACCCTCCCCCCTCGAATCAGGACAACAGAATGTTCTTGGAGATTATGACCAATCCCGGGAATATATGCCGTAACCTCAATCCCATTGGTCAATCTCACCCGAGCCACCTTTCTCAGGGCGGAGTTAGGTTTTTTAGGGGTGGTCGTATAGACTCGAATACAAACCCCCCTTTTTTGAGGAGACCCCGTAAGGGCTGGAGCAGAAGTCTTACTTTCTACCTTCATCCTTCCTTTTCGTACCAGTTGACTCACTGTTGGCATTTAAACCCTCATTAACCAAAATTAATAAATTCAATAAGTTATAAATTAACCCTCTATGTCAAAATTTAAATGAGAAAAAACTTAAAAATATTACATCATAATTTTATTTTTGTCAAATATTTTTT
>CAZXMB010000226.1:0-3223 GCA_964641715.1 uncultured Syntrophaceae bacterium | reverse complement strand
CTTAGTCTTCTTCTTATCCTCAGCCTTTCCCGCCTCCCCCTTGCCCAAGGGGGGCAGATGGCCATTTTAAGAGTTGTCCTCAATCAGGAAGAAAAGGGAGATTTCTTCATCCATATCACAGAGGATGGAGATTTTCTCATTCGAGTGGAAGACCTGAAAAAGATAGGCCTTCCCGAAGCCAGAGGGAGGATCTCCGTGATCGAGGGAGAGGAGTTTTGTTCTCTCCGGTCTATCAAAGGCCTCGCTTTTGAATTGAATGAGAAGAAATTGAGCCTTGAAATTCAGGCGGAGCCCGGGCTTTTCGGGAAAAAGATCCTTACCATGCGTTATCCGAAATATCCCAAGATCTATTACCCGAAAGACACAGCGGGCTTCCTCAATTACAACCTCGTCTATTCCGCGGGGGATCATCTGAGATATGAGCAGACTCTCCTCAGCAATCAACTGGGTTTCCGGACAGGAGACTTTCTGCTGCTCACGGATTCCTCCTATTCCCAGAAGAAGGGAGAGGGGGCGGACTTTGTTCGGCTGATGAGTAACATCACGTATGACCGGAGGGAAGATCTCCTGAGAGGAGTTCTCGGGGACTTCTTTGCCACTTCCGGAGACCTGGGAAGTACCCTCAATATGGGAGGCCTCAGTTTTTCGAAGAATTATCTGATCGATCCCTATTTAATTAAGTATCCGGAGGTCAGTTTTTCAGGGTTAATCTCCCTTCCCTCGGAGGTGGAGGTATACAGGGACGGAGTTCTGATCAAAAAGGAGAGAATTTCTCCGGGGGAGTTTATTCTCAGGGATATCCCTGCGTATGTGGGCACCGGCATCATTGAGGTAGTCCTGAGGGACCCTTTTGGAAGGGAGCAGAGAATTCGGCAACCCTACTATTTCACCGACCGGCTTCTCAAGAAGGGCCTCCACGAATTCAGTTACACGATCGGATTTCAGAGAAGGAATTTTGGAGTGGCGAGCGATGAGTATGGTGATCTCACCTTTTTAGGTTTCCACCGCTACGGGATCAGCGACGATCTCACCGCAGGGATCAGGGGAGAGAGCTCGGAGGAGGTCATCAACCTGGGCCTCTCATCCACCCTCCTCATCCTGAAGAGGTTCGGGGTGATCGATGCCTCACTGGCCTGGAGTGGCTCAAAAGGAGGGGAGGATGGCCTGGCCGGGATGGTCGGTTACCTCTATCAGGGTCATGACCTTTCCTTCAACTTCCTTCTCAAAGGTTTTACAAGAAACTATTCCAATATCTCTTTGGCGAATACCATCGAAAGGACAAAATACGAGGTGAGCACAGGGGCTGGCTATCATTCGCCCCTGCTGGGTTCGCTATCCCTTGGTTTTTCCGCGATGAGGCGATATCAGGGGACAGACACGAAAAACATTCTGGCGAGTTACTCAAGGAATATAACGAATCATTCCACTGTCTCTGCCACTTTCAAGAGAGACCTTGAGGCACGGACGAGCGAGTTTCTGATCAGCTTCAATTACTATTTCAAACACGGGATCACTGCCTCAGCAAGCCACCAGAGAACCGACGGGACCTACAGCGAGCGGATTCAGGTCCTCAAGAATCTTCCTCCTGGAGAGGGTTTCGGGGGAAGGGCGTCTTTTGACAGAAATTACGGTGACATTGAGAAGCACAATGATTACGGTCTTCAACTTCAATACAATGCGAGATACGGTCAATATGGAGGGGAGGTCATCAGTTCGGATCACAGGGAGAGATATTCCTTTTCCGCCGGGGGCGGGGTCTCTTTTGTCAAGGATTCCTTAAACTTCAGCAGACCCATACAGGACAGCTTCGCGCTGGTCAAGGTGGGGGATTTAAAAGGGGTCCGTGTCTATCTGAACAACCAGGAGGTTGGGAGGACCGGTTCTTCAGGCAGGGTCCTCATTCCGAATCTTGGATCCTATTATGACAGCCAGATCTCCATCAGCGACAAGGATGTCCCCATGGAGTATACCTTCGCAGAGGTGATGAGATATGTCTCTCCCCCCCTGAGAAGCGGCTCGTATATTGAGTTCTCTGCAACAAAGATTCAGGGTTTTACAGGGATGTTAAAGGTCAGGGTTGAAGGGGAGATCAAACCTGTGGAGTATATCGAATTCAAATTATTTGTTGAGGGGAAAGAGTGGCTCTCTCCTACGGGGAAAGGGGGTGAGTTCTATCTCGAAAATATAAAGCCAGGCCGATACAGTGGAGAATTTAATTATTTGGAGAAGCAGTATGTTTTTGATATAATGATACCCAAAACCGAAGAGGTGATTGTTAACCTGGGAGAAATCATCTGTGAATAGAGCTCTTAAGACTATCATGATCGGGGTAATCGCTTTGCTTTCGATTTTTGAAACTGATGAGGCCCTCTCAGGCTGTGCGATCAATATCTCTGAGATCGGATTCGGCAATTACAATGCCTTTTCCATGACCTCCGTTGATACCACGTGTTTCGTCACATTAAGTTGTACCTCGGATGTTCCCCGGGCAACGCTCAGCATGGGCCCAAGCGCTGTTTCCAATTCTTTCAACCCGAGGCAGATGAGACGCCCGGGTGGAAGTGATCTATTAAATTACAACATTTATGTGGATGCGGCCAAGACGAGTATCTTTGGAAGCGGCAAGACAGGAACTTCCGACATCGTGCTTCATCGCCCCCCGGGCCCACCTGCAGCATGGAATCGGACTGTCACAATCTATGGGAGCATCCCGCCCGGACAGGATGTTTCCGTAGGAAGTTATTCGGATACGCTCACGATTACAATCGATTGGTAGATGATTAGAGGAGTGAAGCCTTCACCCGTATGGGGAATGGGTAAATACCAGGCTGGATATCCTCTCTGAGATGGAACCTGTAAGAAAGGTCCTTCACTTCAATATTCCCGCCGGAATAAGGCTGGTGGACAAATCCTCCGCCTGAGGAGAGGACAGTTGTTCTTCCTTTATCAATCACCCAGACTTCCTTAAAAAGCTCATCGCCTCCCTCAAGGAAAAGGCCATACCCTTTTCTGTCGTTCGTCTTCACCTGCAGGATAGTCCCTGAGGGGACTTCAATAAATCCTCTTTTTATATCCATTTCAGTGATCTGAATCCTTGCTTCCTGATGGGAAAGAATCTGAGAAATTCTTGGCATTACGACTGCTGTTACAGTAATTGACGCCTTGTTTCCGGCAAATGCAAAGCCATTGAGGCCAACCAGAAGGACGATTGCAATAACCAGAA
>CAZXMB010000225.1:0-3293 GCA_964641715.1 uncultured Syntrophaceae bacterium | reverse complement strand
AATGAGATCGGCGTGAAGGTCGAACCCGTAGAGAAGGGCGTGATTGAATAGGGATGACTCAGAAGGTGTGAAAACCATACATTCAATCATTTTTAAAGGGACGGATAGATTTCCGGGCCTTTAGAACGGTCTTATTCTCAGGGAGTATATGGTAAAGAGTGAAAAGGGTCCTCATTTAAAATTTAGTCACGGGAGGGAATAGATGGGGGAGAAATTCAAACAGGTCTTCTGGAGGGTTGCAGGCCCGATCTTAAGGAAGGCATTGAAGGAGACTCATAAGGAAATTCCTGAGATTTCGGTTCATGAGGTCAACCGTCTTCTTCAAAGGGAAGAGCGCATCGTTCTTCTTGATGTCCGGGAGAAAGAGGAACGATCCTTGGGATACCTGAGGGGATCGATCTTTATCCCGAGAGCGGATTTGCCTGAGAAGGCGGAGGTACTTCTCCGTGAAAAGGAGGTTCCCGTTGTGGTCTATTGTGCGGCAGGCGTGCGCTCTCTTCTGGCTGCAAAGACCCTCAAAGGGATGGGATATACGAATGTCTCTTCGATGAAAGAGGGAATCGATGGATGGAAAGCCAAAGGTTTTGAGATTGAAAGCGATTCCGGCCTCACCTCTGAACAGATGACCCGTTACAGCCGGCATATCCTCCTCACAGAGGTAGGAATCGAGGGGCAGAAGAAGTTACTGGGTTCGAAAGTCCTTCTGGTCGGCGCGGGAGGCCTGGGATGCCCGGCTGGCCTCTATTTAGCGGCTGCAGGAGTGGGAACACTGGGGATCGTTGACTCCGACACAGTGGATCTGACCAATCTCCAGCGACAGGTCCTTCACCGGACCTCTGATGTGGGAAGGCCGAAGACCGAGTCGGCAAAGGAGGCCATCGCAAGGATTAATCCCGATGTAAAGGTCATCACCTATCAGGAGCGTCTGACCAGTGACAATGCGATTGGGATCTTTCAGGACTATGACGTCATCATTGACGGGTCTGACAACTTCCCGACCAAATATCTGGTCAATGATGCCTGCTATTTCACCGGGAAACCCTATGTCTTTGGAGGCGTATTTCAATTTGAAGGGCAGGTGAGCGTATTCTCTCCCAAAGAGGGAGGCCCCTGCCTGCGATGCCTTTTCCCGGAGCCGCCTCCTGCGGGTCTTGTACCCAGCTGAAACGAGGCAGGGGTCCTGGGAGTTGTACCCGGGCAAGTTGGAATTCTGCAGGCCACTGAGGCCATCAAACTGATCCTAAGGAAGGGGAGACCCCTGATCGGTCAGTTTCTCATCTACCATTCCCTGGAGACAGAATTTCGGACCTTTCCGGTGAGAAAGAATCCGTCCTGTCCTCTCTGTAATGAAGAGCCAAAGATTAAAGTCCTTGCCGGTTACGAAGAGGTCTGCCAGATCCATACAGGCCCTTCAACCGTTTAGAGAGGTGTTGATGATGCAGAGGGATTTAAAAGATAATGGAAGGGTTGGCGGAATAGTGATCCTCCTCATTTTTATTCTCTTCGGAGTGGCAGAGGCTATTCCCAATGGTGGGTATTCACGGCCCGACTTATTGATTCAGCCTGATGAGTTAAAGGAGCTTATCGACAGGAAGGATCCCGGCATCCGGATCATCGATGTCCGAGAAAAAATCAAATATCTGGCCGGTCACATTCCGGGTGCAGTCCATATCTGGCGACCTGATATTGTGGACAAGGATCATCCCATCCCCGGGATGATGGCTCCCCAGGCCCAGATGGAGGAACTCCTGGGAAGGCTTGGAATCAACGACCGAAATAGGCTTATCCTCTATTCCGATGGAGCTGATGGTACCAGGCTCTGGTGGATTCTGGCTTACTACGGTTTTCCAATCCATCAGATGAAACTTCTTGACGGAGGCCTTGATGGCTGGAAGGCAAAGGGTTTTCCGACCGAGATGATCCCGCCTCAGGTCAGTCCGGCACTCTTCAGGTTGTCCGGCAAGATGAAATCCACGGAACCTCTCCTGTGCACCCTGCCGGATGTTAAGGAGGCTCTGAAATCAAAAGGTAAAAAGGTCGTTCTCGATGTCCGGGCAAAGACAGAGTACCTTGGAGAGCAGACCCTGTCCGGTGCAGCGAGACCCGGAAGAATCCCAGGGGTGGTCTGGATCGAGTGGAAAGAGGTCCTGATTAAGGAAGGGCCTTATAAGGGGTACTGGAAATCCGGTGAGGAGATCAGAAGATTATTTGCAAATATCGGAGTCACCCCAGAGAAGGAAGTCTATATTTACTGACAGTCCGGGGTGCGTTCGACTCACAGTTTGGTGAGTCTCTACCTGATCGGTTACCCTCTCGAAAAGCTTCATAATTATGATGGTTCATGGATTGAATGGAGCCGAAGCGACGAGGCTATTGAGATCGGACCCTCAAAGAAATAGAGACCGGAGATGATAAGGATTCCAAAATCTATCTATACCACCATACTCGAGCATGCGAAAAGGGAGAAGCCCCTTGAATGCTGTGGGATCCTGAGCGGGAGGGACGGGACCGTCGAGAAGGCTTTCGAACTTCGGAACAAAGAGTTGAGTCCTGTTCGATATTCAATGTCCCCGCAGGACCAGTTGAAGGTCTTTGAGGAACTGGAAAAGGAGGCCATGGAGATGGTCGCTATCTATCATTCCCATCCCGAGACCGTAGCTTTTCCTTCTGAGTCGGATGTGAAGATGTCTTTTTATCCCGATCTCCCATGCATCATCATTTCTTTAAAGGATAATGACCACCCCGAGGTAAAGGCATTCCTGATCAGGAGAGATGGGATCAAGATCGAGGAGATCGAAGTGACTTAATCCCCATTTCCCGGGAGAGAGGGTAAAGGCGAGGGATTAAAATTGGAAGCGTTTATGGAAGCCTTGCAGATAAGAGAACCATTCGATTTCAAAAGGGAGCTAAAAAGGGAGAAACCCTTTTCCCTGCTCTCCTCGATCGGCCATACCCCCCTGATTCAGATTCAAAAGATCACAGAACACCTGCAAGGGATTCAGATATTTGCAAAAGCCGAGTGGTTCAATCCAGGGGGTTCAGTGAAAGACCGGGCCGCTCTGAGAATCATTGAAGATGGGGAAAGATCGGGTCAACTCACCCGTGAAAAGGTCATCCTCGACTCCACCTCGGGCAATACCGGGATTGCCTATGCGATGATCGCTACCATCAAGGGTTACCGCGTGGAGCTGGTCGTTCCTGCCAATATCAGCGAGGAGAGAAAGAAAGCCCTTGAGGCCTATGGGGTGAAACTGATCTTCACAGATCCTATTTTAGGTTCAGATGGAGCCCTT
>CAZXMB010000224.1:0-3398 GCA_964641715.1 uncultured Syntrophaceae bacterium | reverse complement strand
GGCGCAGGGTCGAAGAGCTCCGGCCTGGTGGAGATTACCAAGGATATTGAGACCCCCATCGAGGGGAAGGATATCCTCATCATTGAGGATATCATCGACAGTGGCCGAACCCTTCTCTTCTTGAAAGAGAGGCTCTCGCTCTCAAAACCCCGGTCCGTAAAGATCTGTGCTCTTCTTGATAAGAAAGCCCGCCGGGAAGTGGAAATCGAAGCCGACTACGTCGGCAAAGAGGTTGAGAATGTTTTTATCGTAGGCTATGGAATTGACTTCAATGAATCCTACCGAAACCTTCCTGAAATCTATTTTATCACCCCACGCCGTGAATAAAAGAAAGGGATTGGGGCTGACCCTTTGCTTCCTTCTTCTCCTCCTTCAAGGTTTCGCCTTCGCCCAGCCCTCTCAACCGGAAGACTCCCTTCTCTTCAGGGAAGGGGAGGTCCTCCTCTCAAAGGGAGATACAGAAAGGGCCCTGTGGCGTTTTAAAAAATTGATCACGGATTATCCCCGGAGCCCTCTTTTAAACGAAGCCAGGTTCAGGATGGGAATCTGTTACACCCAGCTCAAAAGGCCGAAGGAGGCCATTCGAATCCTCACGGAACTCCTCCCCACCTTTCTCGCTCCGGTCAGAATGGTCCATGTCTTCACGCTTCTGGGTGACAATTACATTGAGTTGAAGGACCGCTTCAATGCCCTCCATTGGTATGGAAAGGGAATTCTTGTTTCAGGACAGCCCAATGAAGATTTGAAAAAGAAGATGAGGGCATTGATCGACACCATCCATACGGAAGAGGAGTTATACCTAATCGAAACCACTTACCGCGGGGCTTACAGCGGAGGGTATGCTAAATTGAGATTGGCCCGGATGGCCAAAACCGGAGGAAATGATTTCCAGGCTAAAAAAATACTGACCGAACTGGAGAGAGAGTATCGAGGAATGGATTACTGGGCCCAGGCCAAAGAGCTCCTTGGAGCTCTCCCTGGGAGAATAAAATCGAAATATCTGATAGGGGTTCTCCTTCCGCTCAGCGGAATCCATAAGAATTTTGGGGAAAAGGCATTGCAGGCCATACAGTTCGCCCTGAGAGAGAAAGAATCCCGGCAGAAAATTCCTCTCATCTCTTTGATCATTCATGACTCCAAAGGGAACCCATTGGAGGCCGAAAAGGCAGTGGAGGAGCTGGCCACGAAAGAGAGGGTAACCGCCATCCTGGGTCCCCTCCTCAGCATCACCGTAGATCGAGCATCGAGAAAGGCCCATCAGCTCAAGGTCCCGCTCATCAGCTTTTCTCAAAAAGAACCCCCCATCGGGAAAACAGATTTCGTCTTTCAGAATTCCCTCACCCCTTTAGAACAGGTCCGGACCCTGGTTGCGTTTGCTGTCAAAGAATTGGAGCTAAGAACCTTCGCTGTCTTTTACCCGAATTCCCCTTACGGGCTCCATTTCAAAAATCTCTTCACCCAGGAGGTGACTCGGATGGGTGGCAAAGTTTCGGGCGCTGTCCTCTATCAGGAGGAACAGACAGATTTCCGGCAGGAGATCAAAGGGTTTTTTAAGGTCCAGACCATTTCAAAGGAAAGCGATCAAAGAAAAAAGGAAGAGGAATTCAAGCAGATGTTTTCCGTGGAGGGCCTCTTCATTCCGGACACCCATGACCGTGCGGGGACGATCCTTTCTCAAATGGCTTACTACGATATCAAGGGGACCACCTTTTTGGGAACGAATGCATGGAATGGTCCGGGCCTTCGCTCCATTGGCGGAAGAGCAGCAGAAGGGGCGATCTTCGTGGATGCCTTCGCAAATGAAGACCCCCGGGTGAAGAGTTTTGTGGATGAATTTCAAAAAGAGTACCAGCGGAAACCCGAAACCCTCGAAGCGATCTGCTACGATGGTGCCAAACTCCTGAGGGAGATTCTTGAAACCAAATCTCCATCCTCCTCTTTTGAACTGAAAGAAGAACTTCTCAGAATTCTGGACTACCAAGGAGTCTCCGGATTCAAGGGATTTGGGGAAGGCGGGAAATCGATTCGTACGCTCTCCATTTGGAGAGTTAAAAACGGCCGGATCGAACATTTTTCACCCTAATTTAAGGATTTATGGGGTCCGGGGTACAAGGGGTCAAGTGAAATACCTAAAAAACCCTTGAACCCTCACCCCTTATTTCAAGATGAAACCACTCCATCCCTGGAAGGTCAGCATTGAAGAGGCCATCCGGATTCAGAAGCATTTAAGACCCCACCTGATCCTGAAAAACACCTTTTCAGAATTGAGGACGATTGGGGGAGCAGATGTCGCCTACTCAAAGGATGAAACAACTCTATCGGGAGCGATTGCTATCCTCTCATTTCCGGAGCTGAGGCCCCTTGATTTTGCATTGATACGGGGAAGCTCTCCTTTTCCCTATGTCCCCGGGCTGTTTGCTTTTCGCGAAGGCCCCATCTTGATCAGGGCCTTTCGAAAATTGAGAATCAAACCTGATTTAATGATATTCGATGGTCAGGGCATTGCCCATCCGAGAGGACTGGGCCTGGCCTCACACATGGGTTTATGGTTCGACCTTCCGTCGATCGGCTGCGGCAAGACCCATTTCATCGGTCATTTCTTCTCTCCAGGGCTTTCGAAAGGAAATTTTGAATGGATAGAGATCGAAGGAAATAAAGTGGGTGCTGTGTTAAGAACGAAAGATAACGTGAGGCCTCTTTTTATTTCTCCGGGTCATCGAATCGATTTGATGACAAGCATTCAAATCATCCTCAAAACCTGCAAGGGAAACCGGATCCCCGAACCCCTGAGGAGAGCCCATTATCTCTCACGCGAAAAGCAAAGAGGTCAGCCCTGACAGGGTGCAGATTGAGTTGGAGATTGAGAAAAATATTCTTCCCATCCGGGAAGATAACAGTTAAAATACAATTCGGATAAGGGAGGAGAATTGATTGAGCAAAACTGGGCAAATACGGAGAATCATGCTGGCCTTATTTACTTAATGCCGCCACTTCTGCTATTATATTGTAATAAGGAGGTAGTCCAATGGCCTATAAAGTAAGCATCGTTATTGAAAAAGATGAAAATGGGTATTATGCGTACTCGCCCGAATTAGAAGGATGCCAAACGCAAGGAGATTCTTTAGAGGAAGTTATCGCAAACGCAAAAGAGGCGGTGGAGCTGTATCTGGAAACTTTATCCAAGGATGAAGTTAAAGAATTATTAAGCAAGGAGATCCTTACAACTACAGTAGAGGTACAAGTTGCTTAAGCTGCCACGTCTCACACCACAAGAAGATGAGATTGCCACGCCCTTCGGGCTCGCAATGACGGGGAGTGGTATCAAAATACTAAATGCGTTTGTATTAACCTGAATCCTGCGTGACTTTCTATGAGTCGCCCTTACAGGAAACCGCAAA
>CAZXMB010000223.1:0-3451 GCA_964641715.1 uncultured Syntrophaceae bacterium | reverse complement strand
ACTTTTAAGGCAGGATAAGATAAATTATCGAGCAGGGTTATGAGGGCATTGATGGGCCGGCGAAAAAAATATTGAGGATGAGAATATGGAGATCAAGGCGATCCGGGGATTCAATGATATTCTTCCCGAAGAGATCGGGATGTGGCAATTCGTGGAAAGAACCGCCCGGGAGGTATTTGAAGGATTCGGTTTCTCCGAGATTCGAATTCCTGTCCTCGAAAGGACCGAACTCTTCGCAAGGGGCATCGGGGAGGCCACGGACATTGTGGAGAAGGAGATGTATAGCTTTTTGGATCGGAGCGGTCACTCCCTGACCCTCCGTCCGGAAGCAACCGCCTCCATGGCAAGGGCTTATTTGGAGCATCAACTGCATGCCTTTGATCCGGTGGCAAAACTTTATTCCATAGGGCCCATGTTTCGTTACGAGAGGCCACAGAAGGGACGCTACCGGCAGTTCCATCAGATCGACGCAGAGGTCTTCGGGGTGGGGAATCCAATGGTGGATGCCGAGGTGATCCTCATGTTGCTCCATTTCCTGAAGAAGGTAGGGATCGGGAGGCTGGAGCTTCAGATCAATTCCCTGGGTTGTCGGGCCTGCCGGCCCCGCTACCGGGAAGAACTCAAGACCTTTTTAATGAAGAGATCGTTTCAGCTCTGTGAGGACTGCCAGAGAAGGCTCGAGACCAATCCGCTTCGTATCTTCGATTGTAAGGTCGAAACCTGTCAGGAAACCATTGCGGATGCCCCAAAGGTGACGGATTTCCTCTGTGAGGAATGTATCCTCCATTTTAATAAGGTGAAAGAGTATCTTGAGATGGCTGGCCTTGACTATATTCTCAATCCCAAGATGGTCCGGGGGCTCGATTATTATACCCGGACCGCATTTGAGGTCGTCTCCTATCAGCTGGGTTCTCAGAATGCCGTGACCGGCGGAGGAAGATATGATAATCTCTTCCAGGAGATCGGGGGCCTTGATATTCCGGGAATCGGCTTTGCCATCGGGATGGAAAGGTTGATCGCCCTTCTCTCCAAAGATAAAAAATTGATCCCCCATCCCAGCCTTTTTATTGCCGCTTTGAACGGGGAGGCTCAAAGAGAGGCATACCGGTTGGCCAATCAACTTCATCTCGAAGGGATTCGGGCGGAGTTGGACTACGAGGGGAAAAGCCTGAAGAGCCAGATGCGGAAAGCGGATAAACTCAAGGCCCGATTTGTACTTATCCTTGGGGAAGAGGAGTTGAAAAAGGGCAGGCCGATTCTGAGAAATATGGAAGATAAATCGCAGGAAGAAATTCCGATGGAGAATCTATTGGGAATACTGAAAGATAAAATCCTCCGGGATTGATCCGTCTGGTTTTTAATGATATATTTAATTATCAATTCCGAAACCCGCAATCCGGACTCCGCGTTCAAAGATGGGGGATCGTTCAATGGTAGGACAACGGACTCTGACTCCGTGAATTGAGGTTCGACTCCTCATCCCCCAGCCAATGATTTCAGGGAAATGAGCGATCCCGTTCCGCTGAGTGTCTCTTCATCCTCAGGCGATCAGGTTGGGCCTTGGGATTGCGAACTCGCAGGGGACACCGGTCTGGCAGAGGCCACAGGCAGGGGGAGGGTTTTCAAGCCCATATTCTGAACGCCTCGCTTTCAAAGGCTCGGAGTTGACATACTCACGGCATTTATCCTTATCGTGACCCTTTTCTGAGATGGCTCCGGCCGGGCACCTCTCGATGCACTTTCCGCATTTCTCATTTCTGAATAAAAGGCAGTTCTCCCTATAATGGTTGAATTTCCTTTCGCCCGGTTTCAATTTCAGAAGGGTGACCACACTTCCAATCCGGATTGCCATCCCTTTGGACGTAATCAAACCATCATTAAGGCTGAAGGTCCCAAGGCCACAGACATAGGCGGCATGGCGCTCTGACCAGGGAGAGGCCCAGCCCACCTTCTCATCGCGAATGTAGCAGAAGGAGGGGAGAAGAACGGGGGCTACGGCCACGTATCCTAAACTCCGTAAGAATCCGACCACGTGCTCTCGAAGGGCATTATTGCATCTCTCTCCAAAATCTCTCGTATAGGCCCAGAGTTTGGAGGGGAAACGGTTTTCCCTGCGATTGCTTCTCCGCGTGTCTTCAGGGGCGGGGAGGATCCATGAGATCACGCTGATCTGTTCCATCTCCGATAGAAGAAGGACCTCCTCTTTCTCCTTCAGGGAGGCTCCGATGATTTCCCTCGGAGTGAGATGGAATGATCCGATGATGGATTTAAATCCGGAGAAAAGAGGGTCTGCCCCCGAAGCAAATCCAACCAGAGGCTCTTCCCAATAGATTCCATGGTCGACCTGGGCTCTCCGGTTGAATTCGCTCTCCTTAATAAAATTTTTGATCAGCTGTTCAAGCACTTTATTGGGGTCATTGAGAAAGACAATCTTTTCATCTTTCGTCATAGATTCCTTCCGCCTCCGTTTCCATCTGTTTGGAATCGAAACCACCCTTTTCGTGGACCCCTGCCAACTTACAGCGATACTCTTCGATGGCCAGCTTCAGAGCATCGGTGGCAATTGTAAAACAGGGAATTTTTTCTTTTGGCAGTTGAGCAAGAATCTCCCTGGATGTCTCTTCAGAGATCTTCAGGGCCTCTTCAAGAGTGGATCCTTTGACCCGCTCTGTCAGGATCGAGCTGGTAGCAATAGCCGCCCCGCAGCCATAGGTCTTAAATCTGGCATCAATGATCCTGTCCTCTTTGATCTTGATGAACATCTGCATAATATCGCCGCAGGAGGCGTTTCCCACGGTGCCCACCCCGTCTGGATCAGGAATCTCTCCGACATTTCTTGGGTTCTGGAAGTGTTCCATTAAAAATTTGGAGTATTTTGCCATTTTCATTCTTCGCGAGGACCAGTGGTTTTATCCCGGTTTTCTAACCGTTTTACACGCTCCTCGAGCTTTTGATGGAGATGGAGAAGCATCTTCATGATGTCCGATAATGGATCCGGGAGGTTTCCGTGCTCAAAATCAAGCTCTTCCTTTTCCGGGGTTATAGATTCAACCACACGACCCGGAACTCCTACGACCGTGGCCCCCGGCGGAACGGATTTAACCACCACTGAGCCAGAGCCCACTCTTGCTCCATCGCCAATGGTAATGGCTCCCAGGATGGTTGAATTGGAACCTATGATCACACGGTTCCCCAGGGTGGGATGGCGTTTTTTCTTTTCGAGGGTAGTGCCTCCCAGGACCACTCCCTTGTAAATCAGGCAGTCATCACCGATCTCAGAGGTCTCTCCAATCACCACTCCCATTCCGTGATCGATAAAGAAACGCCTTCCGATCTTTGCACCGGGATGGATCTCAATCCCGGTGATCCAGCGATTGAAATGGGAGACCAGCCGTGCGGTTGTGTAACATCTCTTTTGATATAGAAAATGGGCAATACGGTGAAGCCAGAT
>CAZXMB010000222.1:0-3489 GCA_964641715.1 uncultured Syntrophaceae bacterium | reverse complement strand
ATTGCGACACAGCCCACAAGGGGAGAGGAGGATATTTTGGTTATTGGAGTTTGGTTATTATTTGGTTATTGGTGTTTGGGATTTGGTGCTTATCCTTTCATCACTCCTGCCTGAACATCCCTGAACCTGGCAGGCGAAGTCCCATGCCCCACATGGGCCACCTGCCCCGGCTCTCCTTTCCCGCAATTGGGCGTTCCCCACATCTGCCAGTGATCCTGATTGGCGACGGCGTCACAGGAATTCCAGAACTTCGGCGTGATTCCGGTATAGGTGGGGTTCTTCACCATCTCTCCAAGCCTCCCGTTCATGATCTCCCATCCGATCTCCGTGCCGAATTGGAAATTGATCCTCCTGTCATCGATCGACCAGCTCCGGTTGGTGGACAAGAAAAGGCCCTCGTCGGTATCGGCAATCATACCCTCTAAGGTCCACTCTCCGGGTTCAAGATTAATATTGGTCATCCGGATCAGGGGAATCCGATTCCAGCCATCCGCCCTCATTGTCCCGTTGCTCTCCTTCCCAAGATGATGGGCGGTTTCCCTTGAGGTGAGAAGATTGACCAAAACCCCCCGGGAGAGGATAGGGATTCTCCGGGCCAAAACTCCCTCATCATCATAACCAAATGTCCCCAGCCCTCCGGGATGGGTGGCATCGGCCACGACATTGACGATCTCAGAACCATACCTGAAATGGCCCACCATCTCGGGTTTGATAAAACTGGTTCCTGCATAGCTAACTTCCGTCCCGAGGATCCGATCCATTTCGATGGGATGACCGATGGATTCATGAATTTGAAGGGCGAGCTGTGAACTGTCGAGGATGAGGGTTGTGACTTTGGAGGGACAGGGTTTGGCCCTGAGGAGTTCCGATGCCTCCTCGGCGACTCTTTCGGCATGACTCTGGAGTGCCAATTCCCCAATCCATTCGTATCCTCTTGTCGCAAAATTCCCCCTGAAGGAATTTGGGTAGGACCGCACCTGGACCTCTGTTCCTTCAATGACGGTGGCTGAGATCCCTGCACCGCACTCCACGATCGTCTGTTCGATATGAGAACCCTCTGTGGAGGCAAATGTCTTCTCCGTCTTATAAGACCCCATAAAGGCTTCTGAAATCTTCACCTTTTGATTCCGGCGAAGAATCTCTTCCGAAAGAAGGAGAAGATTCATCTTTTCTTCAGGAGGAACATCGAAGGGATCGATCACGATGGGAGTCCTGTATTGATCCACCCTGGAAGTCGACTTTTGAAAAACGACCTCCCCTCCCCTCCCTTTTGAGCCTGCCCTTGCAATCTTCAATGCCTTTCCAAACACCCTTTCCATCTCTCTTTTGTTGATTTTCGAACTGCAGGCAAAACCCCAGGCCCCGTGAACGAGCACCCTGATCCCGAAGCCAAAATCCTCATCATGGATGAGGGCCTCCACTTTTCCATTCTTTACCCCGATCTCTTCGTTCTGGCGACGCACGACCCGGATATCGGCATAGTCCACCCTCTTCAATTTGGCCAAATCAAGAATGTTTTGAATTAACTCCTTCATCCGTGCTCCCGTTGTATCTCGAAGATGTTTTGGGATTCAAGGGTTCGAGGATTCAAGGAAATATCGTAAAAATCTCATTAAGTTATGTTCAATTGAACCCTGGACCCCTTGGTCCCATGAACCCTTGTTTTCTATAATGCCGAAACCCCTGAAAAATAAAATCCATCCACTTTGATTGCGGGCGCAACCACCCCGGTGATGAAACGCCTCGAGTAGACCGTCCCCTCCGAGCATCTCTTTCTCTCCTTCGAAATCGCCTTTACCCGGGAGAGGGCTCTGAGAGCGGATTCGGTAAACCTCAGGTTCTTAACCGGTCTTTTGATCTCGCCCTCTTCAATCAAAAAGGTCCCGTCCCGTGTCATGCCGGTTAAAACTGCTTTCATCGGTTCAACCACATTGGTGTAATGGAAACGGGTAACATAGATGCCCCTTCGAACGGACTGAATCATCTCCTCCAGAGAAGATGTTCCTCCCTCCATTAAAAGGTTGATCGGAATGGGTCCCTCGGTGTTGGGAGCGATGAGGCCATGGCCGGTGGATTTCTTCTGTTCCCGGCCTCCGGTAAAAGAATCATAGGTGACTTCTCTGGCGACCCCTCTCTCGAAGAAGACCACCTTCTGTTTCGGGACCCCTTCAAAGTCAAATGGAACTTGCAATCCCTCCGGGTCAAGTCCGTCATCGCAGATGGAAACTTTTTCATCCACCATCTTCCTCCCAAATTCATTACATAAGAAACTTCTCCCCTCCTGAACTGCCAGGGAATGAAACCCCAGATAACCGAGAAAGGAGAGGAGTTCTGCCACCGCATAGGGTTCCAGAATGACCTCATACTCTCCGGGCTCGATCTGAACCTCCGGTCCGCGTAAAACCTTATGAGTTGCCTCCCTGACCAGTGATTCGATATCCATCTGTTCGGGTTCCCTTGAGACGAAACTGGCATAACCTGACCCTTGATCATTATTGACGATCAGGTGAAAAAGGAGATCGGAGTATTTCTGATAGGCCTCCACGCCGAGGGAATTGGCTACGGCCAGTTCAACCGCTCCATGAGAAAAGGCCCCCGAGGCCTTTAAGCCTTCCCTTTTCACCTTTTTGAAGATACTATTGAGGAGCTTAACTTTATTATTCGGGGTGAGATGCTCAACATTTTCAGAGTAGGTCATGAGATCAGGGATGGGTTGGGGGCCCGGAAGGGAAACGAATTCCTCATTGGGCTTCTGGATCCTGGCAAGGGAGAGGGCCCTCTCAAGGAGGTTTTTTATTGAAGGAGATGTGAGGATATTCGTCGTCAGGACAGCGATCTTTTTATCCAGGACGACACGGAGGATCAGGGTCGCGTTCTTTTCTGCCACATGTTGGTGGACGGAAGAGCTGGCAAAACGTGTAAGAGAGGAATCCTCCGTCAGGAGAAGCGCCTCGGTCTGATCGGCAGGAGAACCCTGAACAATGCTTTTTAAAAGTCGAAGCCCAGCATCCTGCCCGATCATTTTACTCCTCTTCGAATTTCTTAGTAGGGAACGCATATATGCGTTTCCTATGTGATTTTTTCTGATAATCCGTCACCGCGGCCCGGATCGCCGTTTCGGCGAGAATGGAGCAGTGGATTTTTGAGGCGGGAAGCCCTCCCAGGAAATGAACGATATCCCGATCCGAAATCTGAAGGGCCTCCTCAATGGTCTTTCCTTTGATCATCTCCGTGGTCAGGCTGGATGAGGCAATGGCCGCACTACATCCAAAAGTGAGAAATGTTGAATCAATGATTCGATCCGACTCCACTCTGATAAAGAGCCTCATCGTATCCCCGCAGACAGGATTCTGAGCCTCTCCCACTCCGTCCGGATTCTCCATCTCACCCATATTTCGAGGATGGGTGAAATGGTCCATGACAATAGGACTGTAAATTGAATGCTCAACCATTTTAAAACCCTTAGAAAAGTGCCTGAAGTGACTAATA
>CAZXMB010000221.1:0-3529 GCA_964641715.1 uncultured Syntrophaceae bacterium | reverse complement strand
CAGTCATTTTCAAATACCTCCCTCAGAAACCTTTCACGATACAGTTCCCAATTCGACCTAATGTCAAATTCAGCAAATGTTAAGGTGCTATTGAAATCCCCAACAGATAGAGGGGCCTTCTCAATACTACCATGACCGGAATAGGTATCCCTATGAGCGAACCCATGGGCTGTATCATACCGAATGACAGGTTTCCATTCCCCTTTAACATGGATTTCTAACTGGACCATAAATTCCACTACCTGTTGTTTCATCCTGCCATGATAATGTCGGATCCTGCAGTCTTCACCCAGAAGTATGATAAACTCTTTTTCATTTAGGGAAAATTGGGGACGGGTTCAAATTTAACTATCCGATAGTTCGAAATAGGAACCCGTCCCCAATTTTTATTCTAACTCTCTCGAGGCTATCTCCCTCATCTTGAACTTCTGGATCTTGCCCAGAGGAGTCATGGGAAATTCTTTTACGAATTTCAAATATCGTGGCACTTGAGAAGGTGGAAGCTTTTCCTTACAGAACTTGAGTATCTCTTCTTCTTTCACAGTTGCACCCTCTTCTAACTTAATCCAGGCGGCTACCTCTTCTCCCAATGTTTTATCAGGAACTCCAAAGACCTGGGCGTTTGAAACTCCAGGGAAAGTGAAGAGAACTTCCTCGATCTCAGTGGGATAAATGGTTTCATCCCCCTTCTGGATGACCTCCTTCAGCCTTCCGGTTATTCTCACATAACCCCTCTCATCCATTGTGGCCAGATCTCCAGTATGGATCCATCCCTCTCTATCCAGGGCCTTCTCCGTAGCTGCAGGCATCTTATAATAACCTTTCATATTTAACCCCCGGGCACAGAGCTCTCCTGGTGTCCTTATCGGAGCTTCCTCTCCGGTCTTAGGATCGATCATCTTTACCTCAACATTCGGGAGGGGTCTCCCCACTGTGGAGACACGCAATTCCAGCGGATCGTCAGGCCGTGTTTCCGTAATCCAGGAAGAAGACTCGGTCAGTCCATAACCGATGACGATCTCTCTCACGCCCATCTCCTCCACTACCTTCCTCATCACTTCAATGGGACATTGAGCCCCTCCCATTATTCCTGTCCGAAGGGATCTGAGATCAGAGGCTTGATATTTTGGGTCTCCCATCATTGCAATGAAGGCGTTCGGAGATCCATAGATGGCTGTGCATCGCTCCTTTTCAATCGCTTCAAGGATTTTTCCCGGGTCAAATGTCTCAGAAGGGATGACAAGCGTGGCCCCCTTGATCACTGCGGCTAAGGTGATACAGATACATCCGAACATGTGAGATAAAGGAACGGAGAGACAGAGCCTGTCCCTTTCCGTTAACCGTTGATTTTCAGCGCTCGCCAAGGTAGTATTGATGACCCCGAAATGGGTTGACATCACCCCTTTCGGAGATCCTGTTGTTCCCGAGGTATAGAGGAGGGTGATGACATCTCCTTCAGTACAGGAGCGCTTCCTTTCTAACAATAGACTGTCCGGAACATTCCTCCCCATTTCAAGAATCTCATGCCATTTCAACATCCCATCAACCTTTCGGTCAGAGATTAAGATAAGATGCCCAAGCTCCGGAAGCGCTGACAAATTCAACTGACCCGGAAGCGACTGACGAATCCCAGGGCAAATCTGATGGATGATCTCAACATATTCCGATCCTTTCAACCCCTCTGTCATAATAAGGGCCTTAGAATCTGACTGTCGAAGGAGATATTCAAGTTGCTGGAGTTGGTAATTGATATCCACGCTGACCAAGATCGCCCCAATTTTTACCAGGGCAAACTCCGTGACGATCCATTCCCATCGATTCGGACCCCAAAGAGCTATGTGGTCCCCTTTTTTCAGGCCGAGACGAAGAAGACCTTTGGCCATTGAATTGACCACATTTAGAAATTCTCCGTAGGGATATCTTACTCCCTTCGGGATATCAACCAGAGCATCGTTTTCGGGAAATTGTGAGGCTACTTTATCTAACAGATCTCCGGCCGTCATTTTTAACAATTCCATCTTCACTCTCCTCTTATATTCACATTATGACCTCAAATTGATTTCAAAGCCGGCTAAATTTTATAATGTTTTGAAGAAATTTTAAAGGAGGAGATATGGACGAGAGGCTTAAGGAGGCATTTCATAAGGTTTATGAGGGAGAGGCCAAGGCCGCACTGAGGCTGAAAACCTTTGCCAGGAAGGCGGACCAGGAAGAGCTTCCTCAAATGGCAAAGCTCTTCCGGGTGATCGCATTCAGTGAAGAGATCCACGGTGAGCGTGCCCTCCGGATGCTCAGGGAGATCAGAGACACTGAAACCAATCTGAAAGAGAGCTTCCAGTCCGAAACCCGTATTGCCGGAGTGGCTTATGAGGAGTTTCTCGAGCTTGCCGAGAATATGGCAGATATCACATCTTCGACGATCTTCTCCAATTCGAGAGATGTGGAGGATGGCCATGCCAAACTTTATAAGATGGCGATCAACCATCTCATCGGAGAGCGGGAGACCACCTACTATGTATGCCAGGTCTGCGGTTATGTATCGGATGGAACCTGTCCTGAAACCTGCCCGGTCTGTTCAGCTCCAAAAGACCAATTTGTGGAATTTAAGTAAAGCTCCCCGCCCACAGGGCGGGGCTTTCGGGTTAAGGTAGTTTCATTAATATTGTCGGCTTTGGCTCCAATTCTGGAGCCCGTTACCGCCATCCCCGCCTACAAGGCGGGGCATTCAGCCGACTTTCCCGTGAAAAAGAAAAATAATGTCCCTCTGGGAAAGCCAATGGGGACGTTAAAAGACTAATAGACCTGGTCAGGGAAGGTGTTGACATGATGCTCTTTACCGGGGGTTTTATACATGATGGGGCTTTCCCATTCCTCCCCAAAGACATCTGCATAGACCCCATCATAGATCGCCCAGCTTCTTCCCCGGACGGCCTTCTCCATCCCCCTTTTCCGGAACGGGGTTGAATCGTCCAGCTTTTGACCCAGCAATCCCCCGGGCTGGAACTCCTGATGGATCCTCTCCATCACCATTCTGCCTTTGAAGTATTGAAATCCATATCTCTCCCATAAGATCGCATTGTGATAGAAAAAGGCATCGGTGGTAATCGTTTTGATTCCCAGGGCATCCATAAATACATCGAGACACCCGGAAAACTCTCCCATTAACCTCAACCCCTTTCTGATCATCCCCGGAGCAAGCCCGGCTTCCATGGCTCTTACTTCCTCCGGGATATTGCGCGATCGTGTCCCGTAGAGGGTATCCCTGCCCTCTTCATCCACATCCACGTTAAATCTCTCTGAAAAGGGATCGCTGATGATGATGAAGTCAAGGTGGAGGCTCTGCATGAACGCCTCGAGAGAGACCTGGCAGGAAAAAATAGGGTCTTTATCCCCTGAGCGATACCTCACCTCGATGCAGCTAAAATTCTCATCTGAGGGGAAGATGCCGGTGACCACATGCTCCCCCTGTGGATTTAACAATGTCCTGGGGTCGATGTGAAAGTTTTTAAACAGGGAGGGAGGGACGAGC
>CAZXMB010000220.1:0-3668 GCA_964641715.1 uncultured Syntrophaceae bacterium | reverse complement strand
TTTATCAAAAACAGGAGGGCTCATGAGTGATCTCAAGCGTTATCTGGTTCCATGGATCGATCAGGTGAAACCCTATAATACCGAGGACCTGCTGATCGCCTGGTCGAGGCCTGAGCTCAAACGGATGATGATCAACGAGAATCCCATTCCCCCATCCGAAAAGGTGATCCGGGCCATCACAGAGGCCGCCCGGATGGGGAACCGCTATCCGGACAATGGACCCCGGATACGAGCCAAGATTGCAAAGCTCTATGATCTCGGTCCGGAGAATGTTTACATCAGCCATGGTTCCTCGGAGATCATCGATATGGTGATGAGGCTCTTTGTGACCCCAGGGGATGAAGTGCTTCTTCCCAACCCCACTTTTTCCCTTTACGGGATTCGGGCACGGGCGGTGGGAGGAAGGGTGGTGGCTGTGGATATGACCCCGGACCTTCAGTACGATGTCCCGGCGATGCTGAGGGCTGTCACTCCCCGTACGAAAGTGATCATTGTCTGCACACCCAATAATCCCACCGGAGACTTCATCCCGGAGGATGACCTGCAGAAGATCGTTGACCTTGGCATTCCCACGCTTATTGATGAGGCCTACCTGGAATACCATCCGGAACGCGAATCCAAGGCCCCGTTGATCCGAAAGTATAATCACCTCATGGTGGCCCATACCTTTTCGAAAGCCTTCGGGATGGCGGGGATCCGATTCGGATATGCGCTGGCCGATGAGGAACTGATCCAGTATTTCCGAAAGATGCAGGTGCCCTGGAACACCACTCTTCTCTCCATCGCTGCCGCAGAGGCGGCCCTTGAAGAAGAGGATGAGCTGAGAAGAAAAGCGGCTTACAACAATGCCGGAGTCGAGTATATCTGTAAAGAGCTCTCCAAGATCCCGGGCTTAAAACCCTACTATTCTCATGGAAATTATGTACTCATCGATGCCACGGATGCAGGGGCAACCGGTAAAGAGGTGGTGGATTATGTTTTTGAGAAGGCGGGGGCCATGATCAAATCCTTCGCTCCCCTGAGAGGAAGGAATGGTTACTTCCGGATCAGCCTGGGCACTCACGAAGAGAATTCGACCTGCGTACAGGCGATCAAGCGTTTTTTTGAGAATCGGAAGAAGGAGAAGAAGGCATGAAGAAGAGCCCTTTTGAAAAACTAATGGAGACTCATCCCGGGTTGGAGGTCTGGTGGGATTCTTCTCCCTTGATTTATGAGTCATGGGCAGAAGGGTTTTTGAAGAAGGTCCCCCCCCATCGGGCGAAGGAGCTACGGGAACAACTCAAGAGGCTTTTTGACCCAGAGCACCCGGAGAGAGCCCTGTTTCGGGGGGTGACCACCAATCCTCCCCTCTCCCTCAATGTGATTAAGATGAGGGAATCCTTTGTCAACGAAATCGTGGATCGTTTGATCGAGGAGAATCCTTTCGTCGATCAGGAAGGCCTTTTCTGGATGACCTATAAGGAGATCGTTCGAAGGGGAGCTCAGAGGTACCTTGGGGTTTTTGAAAGATCCCGATATCGATACGGATACCTCTCCGGCCAGGTCGATCCCCGGAATTTAACCAATAAAGAGAAGATGATCGCTCAGGCCCTGGAACTGGCCAGCCTCAGTCCCAATGTCATGATCAAAATTCCGGGAAGCAAAGAGGGTTATGAGGTGATCAAAATTCTCACCTCAAAGGGGATATCGACCAACAATACATTGACGTTTGTCCTTCCCCAGCTCATCGCTTGCGCCAGGGCGGTAAAGGAAGGCGTGGAGGTGGCGAAGCAGAATGGGGTGGATTTGACCAGATGGAGATCCGTGATCACCCATATGACCGCCCGCTATGGAGACCTGGGCAGTATGCGCAAAGAGGCCGAATCCCTGGGGATAGACCTCACCGACGCCGATGTCCGATGGGCGGAGATCGCCATCTTTAAAAAGGCCTACCGGTTCTTAAAAGAGGGGGGTTATCCCAGCAAGATGCTCATCTGCTCGATGAGGATGAGTCCTGTGATTGATGGGAAGAAGCATTGCTGGCATTTGGAGAAGCTTGCAGGAGGAGATATTGTCTTTACCTGCCCGCCTGCCTTTATCGAAGGGGTCTTCGAATCTTTCAACGGAGTCGAATTCAGGTCCCGAATCGATGAAGAGATTCCGAAGGATGTCTTAGATAAACTCTTACGCCTTTCCTATTTTGAGAGGGCCTATCGTGAAGAGGGTTATACCTATGAGGAGTTCAATTCCCATCCCGTGATGATCGCCACTGACTCCGAATTTTCCAAAGCCACTCAAGGGATGGTCGAGTTTGTGGCCAGGCGTTTAGCTGCCAGGCGTCGTTGATGGGTCAAAAGTGATTATTGGTGTCTTCAGAGAGATCAAGGCCGGAGAGAAGAGGGTGGCGATGACACCCGGCGGTGTGGATGTTCTGGTTTCCCACGACCATCGGGTTCTCGTGGAGAGGGGAGCAGGGGAAGGCAGCGGTTTCCATGATCAGGAATATCATCAGGCAGGAGCGACCCTGGTGGATCAGGCCAAGAGGATTTGGGAAGAGGCGGAGATGGTGGTCAAGGTCAAAGAACCTCTTGAGTCCGAATTCCCATTTTTAAAACCCGGACTGGTCCTGTTCACCTATCTTCATTTGGCTGCCAACAGGCTTTTAACCCGTCAGTTATTGGAATCCCGTGTAATCGGAATCGGCTACGAGACGGTTCAGACGGGAGATGGTTCTCTTCCGCTTCTGAGGCCGATGAGCGAGATTGCGGGCAGGGCATCGATCCTTGCCGGCGGAATGTGCCTTGAGGCCAGACACGGAGGGAGTGGAATTCTTCTCTGCGGTGCATCAGGAGTTCCCCCAGCCAAAGTCGTTATCCTCGGGGCAGGGGTGGTAGGAACGAATGCCTGCAAGGTGGCTTTCGGGATGGGAGCCCGGGTATCGATTCTCGATATCCATCCTGAACGGCTCAGTTACATCCATGATATCACTCAGGGTCATATCACCACTCTCATTTCGAACCGGATGACCATTGGAGAAGAGATTGTCGACGCCGATCTGGTCATCGGTGCGGTCCTCGTTCCAGGGGCCCAGGCCCCGAAATTGGTAAGCCGCCAGATGCTGGCCAAAATGTCTCCTGGTTCTGCCATCGTAGATGTCTCTGTCGACCAGGGAGGCTGTTTTGAGACGACCCGGCCGACCACACATGAAGCCCCCACCTATGTGGAGGAGGGGATCGTTCATTATTGTGTGGCGAATATGCCGGGAATCTATCCGAGGACTTCAACCCTTGCCCTCACCCATGCCACTTTCCCTTATATCCTTCAAATCGCCAATCAGGGATATGAAAAGGCCTTAAGAGAGGACGAGGCATTGAGAAGAGGTCTCAACCTGATCGATGGGAAGGTCGTCTGTAAGGGAGTGGCTGAGAGTTTAGGAGTCCCTATCAGTCCGAATCCTTTTTCTCCCCTTCCTTGAAAAATCCATTCCAATATGGTAAACACATTAATTGGGAATCAGATTTATCCCTCGATCTTAATAGACATCAACTTCGTTTAATCTCACCCTTTATCTTAAGGACTGAGAAGGTATGAAAAAATTAGAATATGAGGAAAATAAGACCGCCGTCAAAAGGATGGGCCACTTTCCGAAACTTTAGAATTGCGACATTAGAATTTATGGGTAACCTTCC
>CAZXMB010000219.1:0-3783 GCA_964641715.1 uncultured Syntrophaceae bacterium | reverse complement strand
TTAGTTTCCGATTTTATGATTGGGAATTACGATCCCCTGAAGCATAACCGGAGGAAAGAAAAGGCCCTAACCTCAATCAAGGAATAGGGCCTTTGATTTTTAATCTCCCGGGAATAAGGAAATTATGTTTCGAGGACGAAGATGACCTCCATTCTTACGCGATATTCAATAATCTTGGAATTCTCAATCGCCACACGTAATTCCATCACACGTAATCCGGTGATGCCTCTCAAGGTTTTTGTGGCTCTTGCGAACCCAATCTTGATGGCATCCTCAAAACTCTTGGGAGACCCTGCAATGATCTCTGTCACTCTTGCAACTCTTGGTTCCGTCATCCTTCTCACCTCCTTTTCCTCCCTCCCCTCCTCTCAAATAAAGCTGGCACGGATGGGGGTGAATTTTTTGAATACGCTGTTATCAGTTTATACGAAAGATTTTAGAGTTGTCAATGAGAAAAAAAGCACAGCAGTAAACCCTCGTTGACGAGGGATAAATGGTTTAAAGAATCTTTAACTCAAGGGCTTTAGGCCTGAGATTTCATCCTTGAAGGGCTGAGTTACAAATTATGGTTAAATTAATCAACCCATCATTGAGACATTGTCCATTTGGGGGGAACAATCTTATTGATAATTTAAATAATTATGTTATAAATTGAAAATTAATAATATTTTAATAGGTTACATGTCTTGGGAAGGAAGAGTATGAATCCCCTTGCATTGGGTCAGCATCATCTGATTCAACAATTTGTCCAATACCTCTCAATGGAAAAGAATGCCTCCCCCCATACCTGCAGGTGCTATCAGAGGGATTTGGAAGAGTTTGAGAATTTTTTAAAGGACTCGGGCACGAAATTGGAACCCTCAGGTGAACTGGATATGGAGAAGGTGGATCGTTTTGATATCAGAAAATATTTAAGCTTTCTTCATCGAAAGAACAGAAAAAGCTCTATCGCCAGAAAGCTCTCCACCCTCCGCTCCTTCTATAAATATTTAGTCCGGGAGAGGCTGGTTACGAATAACCCCGCCAAGGGAGTGGCAACCCCAAAGGTTGAAAAACCCCTGCCTACCGCACTCACGGTGGACGAAGCCTTCCGGTTAATGAATTCACCTAAAGAGGAAGCGAAGGAGAGTGAGATAAGGGACTGTGCCATTCTGGAATTTCTTTACTCCAGTGGATTAAGAGTGGGGGAGCTGGTGGGACTAAATATGAGCCAATTAGACCTCAATCTCGGTATCGTAAGGGTTTTAGGGAAAGGGAGAAAGGAGCGGATTGTTCCGGTTGGGTCGAAGGCCGCAGAGGCATTGAAAGCCTATTTATCAAAGAGAGGAGATACAGAGGCCAATACCCCTCTTTTCATCAATTTAAGAGGAGGAAGGTTAACGGCGAGGAGTGTGGGAAGATTGGTTAAGAAATATACGAGATCTTCGGGGATCGTCCGGAAGGTCAGCCCCCATAGTCTTCGCCATACCTTTGCTACCCATCTTCTGGATGCAGGGGCAGATATCCGTGAGATTCAGGAGATGCTGGGGCATGCGAGCCTGTCAACGACACAACGTTACATTCACCTCACTCTGGGGAAATTGATGGAGGTCTATGATAAGGCCCATCCCCGGAGTTTCAAAAGGGAAATGAAGCAATAGACCGAAGATGAGGGACGATAAACCAGGAACAATGAACCATGAAGGGTAAGACATGGAGAGGGTGATGATGAAAATGCGAGGAACGACGATCCTGTCCGTCCGTCATAAGGGAAAGACAGTGATGGCAGGAGACGGGCAGGTTACTCTGGAACAGACCATCATGAAACATACTGCGAGGAAGGTTCGGAGGATCTACCAGGACCGGGTCCTTGCGGGGTTTGCGGGGGCAACGGCGGATGCCTTCACCCTGTTTGCCAAATTTGAGGAAAAGTTGGAACAATACAATGGAAACCTTCTCAGGGCAGCGGTGGAATTGGCCAAGGATTGGAGGACAGACCGGATCCTCCGGAGGTTAGAAGCCTTGCTCATTGTGGCTGATAAGGAGCATTCCCTTGTCATCTCCGGAAACGGAGATGTGATCGAACCGGATGATGGAGTGACTGCCATCGGAAGCGGGGGGCCCTATGCCCATGCCGCGGCCAAGGCCTTGACCCAATTTTCGGATCTGGATGCCAGGACGATCGTAGAAGAGGCGATGAAGATTGCGGCTTCCATTTGCATCTATACGAACAATCAGATCATGATAGAGGAGTTGTAATACTTTTTAATTTGAAATGGAATAAATTTGGACACCGATCAGGAATGCTTCCGAAGCTTTAGAATGCGCTCTCCAGCACCCCTGACCGGTCTCCTATAGATCATTATTCAAAGAATTAAAAGATACGAGGAGCTATGATTAAAACCTTTACCCCAAGGGAGATTGTTTCGGAGCTGGATAAATATATTATCGGTCAGAAGGACGCCAAGCGGTCCGTGGCCATCGCCTTGAGAAATCGTTGGCGCCGGCAGCAAATCCCTGAACCTCTTCGGGATGAAATCGCACCGAAGAACATTATCATGATTGGCCCTACGGGAGTCGGTAAAACCGAGATCGCCCGGAGATTGGCCAAATTGGACCAGGCCCCCTTCCTGAAGATTGAGGCCTCCAAGTTTACGGAGGTGGGTTATGTCGGCAGGGATGTGGAGTCAATGATCCGGGATCTGGCGGACCTTGCGGTCAATATGGTCAAAGAAGAAGAATCCCGTAAGGTCCAGCAGAAAGCAGAAGAGATGGCTGAAGAGAGGCTCCTGGACCTGCTCCTTCCTTCAACCGGGAGAGGTGCCCATAAGGGGAGTGAAGACCTGAGGGAGACCCGGGAGAAGCTCCGAAAAATGTTGAGGACAGGAAAGTTGACCGAGAAGTATGTGGAGGTGGAGGTGCAGGATCGAAATCTTCCAATCGTGGAGATCTTCAGCGCCTCCGGGATGGAAGAGATGGACATCAATATCAAGGAGATGTTCGGAAATCTTTTTCCCAAGAAGAAAAAACAGAGAAAGGTGAAGATTTCCGAGGCCCTTCGGGTGCTCTCGCAGGAAGAGGCTCAGAAGTTGATCGATATGGACGCAGTGATCAAACAGGCGATTGAACGGGTGGAACAGTCCGGTATCATCTTTCTCGATGAGATTGATAAGATCGCAGGGAGGGAGTCGGCCTACGGGCCGGATGTCTCCAGAGAGGGGGTTCAGAGGGACCTGCTCCCAATTGTGGAGGGAACGACCGTGATGACGAAGTATGGCATGGTCAAGACAGACCATGTGCTCTTCATCGCTGCGGGTGCCTTCCATGTCTCAAAGCCTTCCGATCTCATCCCGGAACTTCAGGGAAGGTTTCCGATCCGGGTTGAACTTGATTCCCTGGGGAAGGAGGATCTGGTCCGGATTTTAACCGAGCCGGAGAATGCGCTGATCAAGCAGTACACCGCTTTAATGGAGACGGAGTCAGTGAATTTGGAGTTTATGAAGGATTCCATCGAGGAGATTGCACAGATGGCCGCCCTCATCAATGAGAGGACGGAGGATATTGGCGCCAGGCGCCTTTATACCATCATGGAAAGATTGCTTGATGAAATTTCCTTTGATGCTCCGGAGATCAATGGTGAGCGCATGGTGATCGATGCCAAATATGTGAAGGAGAAGTTGAAGGACTTTGTAGAGGATGAGGATTTGAGCCGGTTTATCTTATAAAAAGAATTTAAGGATCCCAAAGTTCAGGTCGATTTTAAAACATTGAACCCATGAACCCTCGGTTCCTTGAGCCCTTTAC
>CAZXMB010000218.1:2754-4025 GCA_964641715.1 uncultured Syntrophaceae bacterium | reverse complement strand
ATTGTACGGAAGGGGTTGAGGCAAATCCTTTCCGAGGAATCGGACATCGGAGAAGTTGGCGAGGCCCAGAATTCCCAGGAGGTGCTTGAGCTTGTCAGGAAAAAGAGCTGGGATATCGTGGTGCTCGACATCACCATGCCTGGGAGAGGCGGACTGGATGTATTGAAGGAGTTGAAAGAGCTACACCCCAAACTCCCCATTCTTATCCTGAGCATGCATCCTGAAGATCAATATGCGGTGAGGGCTTTAAAGGCAGGAGCATCCGGTTATATGACCAAAGAGAGTGCGCAGGATGAATTGGTCAAAGCCATCCGGAAGATCCTCCAGGGAGGGAAGTATGTGAGTCCGACTCTGGCCGAGAAATTGGCCTTTAACTTAGAGGTCAGGACCGAGAAACCCCTTCACGAAACCCTCTCCGACCGGGAATATCAGGTGATGCTGATGATTGCTTCAGGGAAAACCGTAAGCCGGATTGCGGAAGAATTGGCATTGAGTGCGAAGACCATCGATACCTACAGAACTCGCATTCTCGAAAAGATGAAGATGAAGACCAACGCCGAACTGATGAAGTATGCGATTCGGAATAAACTCGTTGAATGAACAAATAGTAGGCAGAAAGCAGAAGGCAGAAGGCAGAAAGCAGAAGGCAGAAAGCAGAAAGCAGAAAGAAAAAGGCAGTAGGCAGAAAGAAGAAGGCAGTAGGCAGAAAGAAGAAGGCAGTGAAAAAAGAGTGTAGAACCAAGTGAATATAGAACAGCGGGAGAAGGCAAAAGATAGAATGCAGGAGGAAAAAGATGGTGGAGCTTCATGGATATAAAGATTTGAAGGTCTATCAGTTGGCGTATAAATTGGCTATGGAAATTTTCCATGAGACAAAATCTTTTCCTAAAGAAGAAAGATACTGCCTAACCGATCAAATACGTCGTTCATCACGTAGTGTTGCTGCAAATATCGCAGAGGCATTTCGGAAACGGCAATATCCTAACATGTTAGCGAATAAATTATCCGATGCGGATGCAGAAGCTACCGAAACTCAAGTTTGGCTCGACTTTTCACTCGATTGTGAGTACATTTCTGAAAAGAAGCATGACGAATTAATTAAAGATTATGAAGAGGTTGGGAAAATGATAGGTAGCATGATAACCGATCCCGAAAAATTCCTTCCCAAATAACCCTGTCTATTAAATTCTTTTGTAATTTCATTCAATTGTTCCTGGTCTTTTATCCTACAGATTTCCCTGCCTACTGCATTCTGCTTACTGCCTTCTTTG
>CAZXMB010000218.1:0-2654 GCA_964641715.1 uncultured Syntrophaceae bacterium | reverse complement strand
GAATGCCAGGCGGAAACGGTATTGATGTTTTGGAGAAGATCAAGGAGGGAAGGCCAAAGACCCAAGTCATTATGTTTACTAATTATCTTTATCCTCAATATCGAAAGCGGTGTATGGAGCTTGGAGCCGATTTTTTCTTTGATAAATCAAACGAGTTCGAGAAGGTCACCGGCGTGATCCAGAAGATGATGGGAGGTTTAAAAAATGAAAGTTGAACACCAACCAGCAGAAGAAACCCTCCGTGAGGCCGAAGCCCGGTACCGGAATCTGGTAGAAGAGAGTTTTGATGGAATCTTTATTCAAAAAGGGCCGAAGATCACTTTTGCTAACAGCCGCCTCCACGAGATGCTCGGTTATGAAAAAGGTGAAATGGAGGGGATGGACCACTGGCTGATCTACCATCCCGATTATCAGGATTTGACTCGTGAGAGGGCAAGGGCGAGAATGAGGGGAGAGGAGATTCCTTCCCATTATGAAGTCAAGCTGCGGCGTAAAGATGGCTCCACATTTAGTGGGGAGATCAACGCCCGGGCAACGATCGTGGAAGGAGAGCCCGGAATCCAGGTCTGGGTGAAGGATATTTCCAAACGCAAAAAGGCAGAGGAGGCGCTGAGGGCAAGTGAGGAGCATTTCAGGCAGTTCTTTGAGAATGCGCCTTTATACTGCTACATGGTTTCCAGGGAAGGGATCATCCTTAATGTAAATAAAACTGCCCTTGCTACGCTGGGATATCAGAAAGAGGAATTGGTCGGCAAGCCCGTGGCGACGATTTACCCTCCTGAATATCATCAAAAGATGAATGAGAATTTTGAGACATGGAAAAAGACGGGAAGGCTTGATGAGGTGGAAATGGAGATCGTAACGAAAAAAGGGGATAGACGAACGGTCCTCCTCACCGCTGATGCCGTAAAAGATGGGGATGGGAGAGTATTTCATTCCATTTCTGTCCAGAGAGATATCACTCTGCGAAAAAAGGCTGAAGAGTCTTTGAAAGATAGCGAGAGGCGTTATCGTCAATTATTCGAGAATGTTCCTGTCGGATTATATCGGACTTCAAGAGATGGAGAGATTCTTGAAGCAAACCCTGCACTGGTCCAGATGCTGGGCTTCCCGGATCTTAAATCCTTAAAAGCCGTTAAAGCGTTAGGGACTTATGTCAATCCGGAGGACCGCATTCGATGGCGAGAGATAATGGACCGTGATGGGATTGTCCAGAACTTCCAAAAGCAACTGCGCCGGCGTGACGGTTCAATCCTCTGGGTGGAGGAAAATGCTAAAACCTTCTCCAACAGCAGAGGTGAACAATATTATGAAGGGACGCTGAAAGACATCACCGGACGCAAGCGTGCGGAAGAAGAGAAAGCAGCTCTTCAGGAGCAGCTTCGTCAGTCTCAGAAGATGGAGGCGATCGGCCAATTGGCAGGGGGTGTGGCTCATGATTTCAATAATTTATTGACCGTCATCAAAGGCTACAGTCAGCTCTCGCTCGTTGATCTCAAGGAGAATGACCCTTTGAAGCCAAATATCGAGGAGATCAAGCGGGCGGCAGACCGTGCGGCTGATCTGACCCGTCAACTTTTAGCTTTTGGCCGCCGTCAGGTGATGGAGATGCGAGTTCTGGATCTCAACACCCTTTTGAGAAACCTGGAGAAGATGCTGAGAAGGCTCATTGGTGAAGATATTTCCCTTATCACTCATTTCTCAAAAGATCTCGGGAAGGTCAAGGTTGATCCGGGACAGATTGAACAGGTGATTCTAAACCTCGTGGTCAATGCGAGGGATGCGATGCCAAACGGGGGGACCCTCCTCATCGAGATTGCCAATGTGGAATTGGATGAGGCTTATGCCAAGAAACATACCTATGTGACCCCGGGCCGATATGTGATGCTCTCGGTGGGTGACACAGGAGTGGGGATGGCTCCGGAGGTGAGGGACCGGATTTTTGAGCCCTTTTTTACCACTAAAGAAAAAGGAAAAGGCACAGGACTGGGTCTATCCACCGTCTATGGGATCGTGAAGCAGAGCGGGGGAAATATCTGGGTTTACAGTGAACCGGGTCAGGGCACGACATTCAAGATTTACCTTCCGAGAGTGGATGAGCCCCTCAATGGCTTGAAGAAGAATGAGCCCTCTGCTGAGGTTCCCGGAGGGAATGAGACGGTCCTGATTATTGAGGATGAGGAGGCTGTGCGGAAGGTCGCTTCGCGAATCCTGAAGAAGCGGGGGTATAGAGTTCTGGAAGCGTCTCGAGGGGATGAGGCCATCAGACTCTATGAGGAGAGTAAGGAGAAAATTCACCTGGTCCTGACGGATGTGGTATTGCCCGGGATGAGCGGGCCCCAGTTGATCGGGAAGTTGAGGGGGATCAAGGATGATTTCAAGGTCCTTTATATGTCAGGTTACACAGATGATATGGTTGTCCTTAACGGCGCCTTAGGAAAGGGAGCAAACTTTATCCAGAAACCATTCACCTTTAATTTACTGTCCAGGAAGGTCAGGGAAGTGCTGGACGGATGAGAAGATACAAAAACTAATACAGACGCATTAAATAAAGTGACACAACCACATAACTTACTTTTTTTGCAGACCATAGATGGCTTAGAGAAAAAGTATCACTTTACCTCTTTGAAAAAGCTTCATAAAATCCCTCCTAG
>CAZXMB010000217.1:0-4033 GCA_964641715.1 uncultured Syntrophaceae bacterium | reverse complement strand
GATAACCCATAGATCCTGAAACAAGTTCAGGATGACGATTACGGATTATGGTCAGGGAGTCGAAGGGTTGACAATTTTTTGAGATTTGATTAAAACCTATTCAGACAGGTGAACAGCTTCACCTTTAATTCTATAAAGGGCAGGGAGTTTTAATGGGAAGAAACCTTCGGTTGGAGAATCTGACGAAGCAATTTGGAACGCTTACCGCTGTTGACCATGTGAACCTGGAGATCGAGGAAGGGGAATTCATCTGTTTTTTAGGCCCGAGCGGCTGCGGGAAGACCACGGTTCTCAGGATGATCACCGGGTTTGAGACGGTGACAGAAGGGAAGATCATCTTTGATGGCAAGGTGATCAATCGCCTCATTCCCCAGAAGAGGGAGTTCGGGATTGTTTTCCAATCCTATGCCCTCTTTCCGAATATGACCGTGGAGGAGAACATTGCCTTTGGCCTCAAGGTGAGAAGGATGCCTAAAGAGAAGATCGGGGAGAGGGTCAACCAGATGCTCAATCTCATTGGCCTGCGGGATTGGAGAAGGCTCTACCCTGCCCAATTGAGCGGAGGGCAACAGCAGAGGGTGGCTTTAGTCCGGGCCCTGGCACCCGATCCCCAGGTTCTTCTTCTGGACGAACCGCTGAGTGCCCTGGATGCCAAGATCCGGGTCCGCCTCAGGGCAGAGATCAAACGACTCCAGCAGGAACTCAAGAAGACGATGATCTACGTCACCCATGATCAGGAGGAAGCCCTCTCCATCGCTGATCGGGTGGTGGTCATGGAGGCAGGCCAATTCAGGCAGGTGGGAAGGCCAATCGAGATCTATCAATGTCCCAACTCCAGCTTCGTCGCCGATTTTGTCGGAACCTCCAATTTCTTTCGCGGAATCCGGGCTGAAGATCAGGTCCATACGGGAAAGAGAGTCTTTAAAATTGCTCAGAGAGGACCCATCCCTGAAGGAGAGGTCTTCTTAGCCATCCGGCCTGAAAAGATAGAGGTCTTTAAGCCCGGAGATACTGCGGTCGAGATGGATTCCACCAACCTCGCTTCGGGCCGGATCGATGTCGTCACCTTCCTGGGTGCCGCCGTTCGTTTGATTATCCGGGTGGAGGGGGAGGAGGTCATTTCAGATGTGATTGAAAAAGAGTTCGCCCAGAGACAGTTGAGGCAGGGGGACGAAGTAAAGCTCTACTTTCCGCCTGAGGCCTTTATTGTCTATCCCGCAAAAGAGGTTCCCCGATGAACCAGAAGGAGGACTCCCGGAGGCTGACCCTTTCAGCTCCTGTCAGCAGCGAACGATGGCTTGTCGGAAGCACCATGAGCATCCTCCTGGCCATCCTCATCTTTTTCATGCTCTATCCTGTTTACGATATCTGTAAATTGAGCTTCTTCAGGGAAGGGGCTTTCACCCTCAAGAACTATGGAGCCTATTTCACCAATCCGAGGATGTTTCGGTCGCTCACCAATAGTCTCTATGTCTCCCTCATCACCACCCTGATCACCACAGTCCTTGCCTTCTTTTTCGCCTATGGACTGACCCGGACAACCATTCCGGGAAAGAATCTCTTCTATACGGTATCGACCTTCCCCCTGATCGCCCCATCCATCATTCAGGGGCTGGCCCTGATCCTCCTTTTCGGAAGAAACGGGCTGATCACCCGCCATCTGCTCCACACCGACTGGAACATCTACGGGGCCACGGGAATTATTGTCGCAGAGTGCCTCTACTGCTTTCCCAACGCCCTCTTCATCCTTTATACGACCCTATCCGCCGTGGATACCCGTTTGGATGAAGCGGCCCAGAGCCTCGGGGCATCCGCGCTGAAGACATTCTATAAGGTCACCCTCCCTTCTACAAAATATGGGATTGCGAGTGCGGCCGCACTGGTATTCAATTTGACGATAACCGATTTCGGCGTCCCTGTCGTGATCGGCGGAAACTACAGTGTCCTGGCCACGGAGATCTACCAGCAGGTCATTGGAATGCAGCGTTTCGATCTGGGAGCGACCATCAGTGTCATCCTTCTCATTCCCTCAATGGGTGCCTTTCTGCTGAACTATTATCTCACCAAAAAGAGTTATGCCCTGATCAGCGGGCAGGCCCGTCCTTTTCTCCAGCCCTCCAGGCCCTTTAAAAAATGGATTTTCACGCTCTATTGCTGGGTTCCCACCCTTTTTATTCTCATCGTCTTTGTCACGGTCTTTGCGGGTTCAGTTGTCAAGACCTGGCCCTACGATTTCTCCCTGACATTAAAACATTTCGATTTTCCATCCCTGGGCGGGAATGCCCCCCTCTGGACAAATTTCTGGGCTTCCGTGCTGGAAGGAGAATGGAAGTCGCTCATCGCCTATAAATATGCTCCCATCTGGAACAGCCTCTGGGTCTCCATCCTGGTGGCGATCGGAGGGGCTTCCCTGACCCTTCTGGCAGGGTATATCGTGGAGAAGAAAAGGCCGAAAGGGGAGGGGATTCTCTATACACTCAGCGTATTGCCTGCTGCCATTCCAGGGACGGTCATGGGGCTGGGATATATTCTCGCCTTTAATAAACCCTACTTTCTCATCTACGGCACCTTCTGGATCATCATCATCAATATCATCATCTGTAATTTTACCCTGGGAACCCTCTCAAGCATTGCCAATCTGAAGCAGATCGACCGTTCGATTGAGGAAGCGGCGGTGAGTTTAGGGGCTAACCCGATTGCCACCTTCACCCGGGTGGTCTTCCCTCTCACGAAGACCGCCTTCTTCTCCAACATCACCTTCTTCTTTATGAGGGCGATGACCACCATCAGCGCGGTCATCTTTCTCGTTTCAGCAAAGGTGAAACTTGCGGCGATTGAGATCATCTTTCTCGACATTGACGGAAGGACCGCCAGTGCCAACGCCATGTGCACGATCATCATTATTCTTGTGGTGGCCATGCTCTTCGGCATGAGGTTGATTACGGGGAAGTCGGGGTTAAAGGGGATGAGTGCTACTGCCTGAAGGAGAATCAATGCCTGAAATACTCACACTGGAAAGCGGTGTTCCCAAATATATCCAGATCAGCAACTGGCTTGCGGAGATGATTCAGAAGGGCCGATACTCGGTCCACGATAAACTGCCCTCCGAATCGAAACTTTCTGAGCTTTTCCGGGTCAACCGGAATACGGTCCGCCAGGCGATCTCCGATCTGGTGGCCAAGGAGCTCGTCCAGAAGAAGAACGGAGTGGGTTCTTTCGTGATCGCCCGATCGCCAAGGCCCGTGAAATATACCCTCCAGCATATCTCCAGCTTCACGGATGACATGATCCGAATGGGTCTTGTCCCCCAGACCCGGTTGATCGGGAAGTCTGTGATCAAGGCCCCACCGGAGGTGGCTGAGAAATTAATGCTCGGGAGAGGGAAAAAAGTCATCCTGACCGAGAGGCTTCGCCTGGGGGAACGCATCCCCCTGGTCGTTGAACGGAGCTATCTTCCCCATGAAGAGTTTAAAGAGATTCTAAAGATGCGGCTCACCGGGTCCCTCTACCACCTCCTGACCAAAAAGTTCCATGTGGATCTTCACCGGTCGATCCAGACCTTCCGTGCAATTAACTTATCCGGAAAGGATGCAAAGCTTCTGGGTGTCCCGGCCCAATCCCCCGGGATCTTTCTGGAGAGCACCATCTATGATTCCAAAAACGTTCCGGTTGAGGTCCTCCATGCCATCCACCGGGGGGACAAATATATTTTCGAAGTGGAGTCCGGAAGGTACCGGTACGATCTGAAGGGGTAAGAGGGAATTCCCCAGAAATGGCCAAATCCGTTCACCCTTCGACAGGCTCAGGGTGACCGGTTGATATATATCACAGACGAGAGACAATAGACTTCCATTAAAAAGAGAGCTCTGAAAAAGTGGTGATTGGCCTTTTTATCATCGAGTGGACTTTTTCAGAGACCTTTAAAAAAGACTTGACAATTTTTTTTTATCTTGTTACCTGTATAGATAGGTAGTTAGGTAGAATAGTCTGAAGGGAAGAGGATCGTCCCACAAAGCGGGACTTGAGGCTAAAA
>CAZXMB010000216.1:0-4050 GCA_964641715.1 uncultured Syntrophaceae bacterium | reverse complement strand
CCATTGATCGTTTGAATGAGGTTATCTATTTCATCAGCCGTTCCTCTTTGATTCAATCTTTCACCCAAATTTTCTGAGGTGATTTGACTTGCCTTTGAGGCAATGTAACCTATCGGAGAAAGAGACCTTTTTGCCAAAACCCATCCCCCCAGCGCCCCAAGCACCAATACGATAACAAGAGCTATTGCTATGTTGTTCCTGAAATGAATTAGGTTCTTTCTTGCAAAACGAAGGTGGGTTCCAAGTTGAATAATTTCGGTAAGCTTCCCATTCTGATAAACAGGAGTGCTGATGATTCGATAGGGTGTCCTCCTTTTCGTAGAAAGAAATCTTTCCCGGGTTTCTTTACCATCCTTGGCATTGGCCAAAACCTCATCATTAACAACATAACCCAACTCTCCAAGCTGTTTCGAAACATAGAGTGGCTTTCCTTCTGTATCCAAAATTTGGAAAAAGAACGGGTAATACTTTCTTGCCATCACTTCATCTTCGAATCTCATAAGGAAATCGATCTCAGCCGGTTTCCTCGATAGTACCTTTTCCATTTCTTTCGTCTCGTCAAGAAGAAACTGGTCGATCTCTTTAATCAGTTGGTGTTTGAGGCGTAGATAGAGAAATCCAAAAATAAGAAGCACCGATATGAAGAAAGTTAAGATGTACCAAAGGGTCAATTTCGTATCGGCTCTTCGAAGAAATTTACCCCCGATCTTCGAGGACATATCCTACTCCTTTTACGGTATGGAGAAGCTTGGGCTCAAAATCTTTGTCAATTTTACTCCTTAGGTGAGAAACATGAACATCCACTACGTTGGTAGAAGTATCGAAAGGATAGTCAAAGACTTTTTCAGAGATCATGCTCCGGGTTATGATTTGACCGGGATATCTCATCAAAAGCTCGAGAAGGGCATACTCCTTAGGCGTCAGTTCGATTTTGACCTTTTCTCTAAAAACACGATGCCCTTCAGTGTCCAAAATGAGGTTTCTCACCTGTAACCGTGAGGGGAGGGAAACGGTCTTCCCCCTTCTGAGGATTGCCTGAATCCTGGCTAACAGTTCATTAAAGGAGAACGGTTTGGTCAGGTAATCATCTGCCCCTAAATTTAATCCTTTAATAATATCACTCTCCGAATCCTTAACCGTTAGAAAGATCACAGGGGTTTGAACCTCCATGGACCTCATCCTTTTCAGAACCTCCCTGCCATCCATTTTCGGAAGCAGGATATCGAGGATAATCAGATCGTATTTCATATGGAGGGCAGAGTTCAAACCCCTTTCCCCATCATAGGCCACATCCACAAAATATGAATTTTCCGACAGCCCCTTCTTGACGAATCGGGCAATCCCCTGATCATCCTCAACCAGTAAGATCCTCATCGAATTTATTTTAACAAATCTTTTTGATAATTCAAAACTTCCTTGAAAATTACCGTTTGATTCTTTAAGATTGTGCCATGAAAAAGAAGGATCTTCTATTCAGTCTCCTCTCAGGTATTCTCCTCGTCCTCTCCTTTCCTAATTTTGATCTCGAATTTTTAGCATGGGTTGCCCTCGTTCCCCTTCTCTATGCGGTGGAAGGAAAAGGATTATGGAAGAGCTTTAAACTTGGACTCTTGACCGGTCTCATCTCCTTTCTCGGAATTCTCTACTGGATCATTGTTGCTGTTCACAATTACGGAAATATCCCTTTGATACCGAGCATTCTGATTCTCCTCCTCCTCGTATTTTACTTGAGTCTCTTTATCGGTGCCTTTACCTTTCTGTTTCGATTTATCCAGATCAGGGTGGGCTTTACGACCTTCCTTTTTACACCCTTTCTGTGGGTGGCCCTCGAATATCTCCGTTCTTTTCTTCTGACCGGCTTTCCGTGGGCAAACCTGGGCCACTCCCAATATCTCAACCTCCCTTTCATTCAAATGGCGGACATCACTGGGGTCTATGGTCTCTCGTTTGTCATCCTCCTGGTCAATGCCACCCTCTTTTCCATTCTTCATCAGTGGTCTAAAAAGACCTTCCCATCTTTAGAGGTCTTGATGAGTGTCCTCATCCTCCTAAGTTCTTTAGTATATGGATATGTGAAGATGAGGATGGTGGATCTCGAGATGGTCCGGAACCCTTCCATAAAAGTGGGGCTGGTTCAGGGAAACATTGACCAATCGATCAAATGGGATGAATCTTTTCAGAAGGAAACCCTCAAGATTTACGAAAGGCTCTCTTTTAAAGTTGCAGAAAAAAAACAGAATCTCATCATCTGGCCCGAGACAGCCACCCCTTTCTTCTTTCAGGATTCAAAAGAATATCAACCTTTTGTGCTGGACATTCCGAAGAAAACGGAAGCCTATCTCCTCTTCGGAACCCCTTCCTACAAAATAGAGAAGGGAAAGGTTCACCATTATAACAGTGCTCTTCTGGTCTCCCCCTCCGGTGAGCTGATCGGGAAATACGACAAAACCCATCTCGTTCCCTATGGAGAATATGTTCCGCTTGGCGAGTATATCTCTCTTGGATCTCTGGGAGAAGGGATCGGGAATTTTAAACCCGGAAAGGAAACTTTCAATTTTACCCTTCCTCAGGGGAAATTTGGAGTTCTCATCTGTTTTGAAATCATCTTTCCGGATCTCTGCCGGAAATTTGTCAAAAATGGGGCAGACTTCTTGGTCACCATCACCAATGACGCCTGGTTTGGAAGAACTTCCGCTCCCCGACAGCACCTCACCATTGCTACCTTCAGATCGGTTGAGAATCGGGTCTTTATCGCCAGAGCGGCCAACACCGGGATAAGTGGTTTTATTGACCCTGTGGGCAGGATCATGAAACAGGGAAAGCTCTTTACAGAGGAAGCGATGATCGGCACGATCCGGCTCTCGAAGAAAAAAACTTTCTATACCCTGTACGGAGATGTCTTTGCCTGGATCTGCAGCGCCTTTTCCATCACCCTGCTGGGCTATGCCCTTTTTACCCCCCGGCACAAACCACCAGGTTATGATTGAGATTATAAATATTTTTTTACTTCTTCCTCGACGTCGGCTTAAATAAGCCAGCCTCATCCGATCCAATCAACCCGGCCCGATAGAAACGCTCATCCACCAGTGATAGGTTGGATATCATTGATCGGGTAAGGAGCGGAATCTTTCGAACTCTGTCCAATTTCTGCGCAATGCGTTCCAGGGAATGGCTGTCTGTCATCCAGTTCCATCGGTCAAAAGCCTCCAAATGGAGGGGAAGGCTATAACTCCGCAGGGTCTTCTCCCGCTCAATATTGTAAAACTGTTCGAAATAGGACATGACCAACTCCCGCAGGTTTCGGTAAACAGGCTCTCGAAACCGTAATCCTGTAAAATTCGATTTGGCTACCGCTCCCCAGTGGCCATTGCACCTGTACAACGCCAGAAGGTGATCGTCATCTCTGCCATTTGGGACCATCTCTAAAATAAGTGGAGGGTGACCCAGAAGCCGCAGTCCTGCCGCTGCAAACAGAGCCCCGTCGAAGCAGTGTGCCAGCCCTTCTCGAAGGACACGCAGGGGAGAACGGTAAACGTGCTCCGTGCTATAGGAGAGCTCATCGAGAAAGGCCTGAATCCTGGCTGGAGTGCTCAGGGTCTCAATAAATTGGCATTCAGATTCATTCAACACCTGTTTAAACTCTGTCACTGGTGACATGGAGTCTCCCTTTAACGAAATGGATTCTTTTCAACTCTCCCATAAAAATAGGATATTGAGAAATATTATATTTTAAAATTTGACCCGTTTTGCTTAAAGGATTCCGAGGACACCACAATTAATTGTGACATCTTATGAAGATTTAGGCACGGCAGTCATTTTAACCACCACATGTCCCCACCCGCCACATTGAGGGCCGGTGTCAAAACAGCCCGTCGTGTTAAACATCACCTCATTCGGATCCCGGCCATTCATTAAATTCTCAAAAAAGGCATTAATTAAAACAGTTAAATTCGGCATCAAAAAAGCACATACTCGGTCCGGACACTCTTTCATGAGCAAATTACCAGAATTATCAAAAATCAGTTTCTGACCTACAACATGACCTGAATG
>CAZXMB010000215.1:0-4088 GCA_964641715.1 uncultured Syntrophaceae bacterium | reverse complement strand
AAACTCTTTAACCGTAACCCTTTGACGATATACCAAACGGGCTTTGTCAGTGTAACCGAAATACCATCTTTAGGAATTGATGATGAATAATGACGAACATTGGATGAGGCGGGCAATCATGCTTGCCGAAAGGGGAAGGGGGAGGACATCGCCTAATCCCATGGTAGGGGCCATCCTGGTGAAGGACGGAAAGGCTGTCGGAGAGGGGTATCATACGAAAGCCGGAGAACCCCACGCCGAAATTGTCGCCATTCAAAAGGCCGGTGAAGAGGCCAAAGGGTCCACCCTTTATATCAACCTTGAACCCTGCACCCATTATGGAAGAACACCCCCCTGTACCCCTGCGGTGGTCGAAGCCGGTGTGAATCGGGTTGTGATCGGAATGGAGGACCCCAATCCGCTTGTAAAAGGGAAAGGAGTGGAGAGTCTAAAAAATAGAGGCCTTGACGTGGCCGTGGGGATTTTAAAAAAGGAGTGCCAGAGATTAAACGAGGCGTTTTCGAAATATATCCTGAAAAAAGAACCTTTTGTCATTCTCAAGGTAGCTTCAACCCTCGATGGAAAAATCGCAACTCGAGAGGGCGATTCCAAATGGATTTCCGGGGAGGCTTCGAGGCGTTTCGTTCACCGACTAAGAGATCAGGTCGATGGAGTCCTCGTAGGTATCGGAACCGTTCTGAAGGATGATCCCCTCCTGACCACTCGAATCAGGGGAGGGAGAGATCCTTACCGGATCATATTGGACAGCCGGTTAAGGATTCCGGAAAAGGCCAGAGTACTCGGCCCTGATCCACTCAAGGTGATTATTGCCACAACGGAGTTGGCACCCAGGGAGAGGATGAATGATCTGGGAAAAAAGGGAGGAAGAGTCCTCGTCTGCGATTCGAAAGAAGGAAGGATCAATCTCCGCTGTCTACTTTCCAAATTAGGGGAGATGGAGATGATGAGCATCCTGGTGGAGGGAGGGAGTGAAGTCAACGGTTCTTTCTTCGATGAAGGTATTATTGATAAAATCATTCTCTTTCTCTCACCTAAATTGATGGGCGACTCCCAAGCCCCCGGGATTTTCGGAGGAAGGGGATATCAAACTCTCAAAGAGGTCATTTCCTTGGACGAGATGAAGGCCAAAAAGATCGGAGAGGATATTCTCATTGAAGGCTACATAAAAGCCCATTGAGTCTATTCCCGCCAAAAACACGAGGGGGGAACAAAATTATGTTCACGGGAATCATCGAAGATAAAGGGAAGGTTTTAAGGGCGGAATACAGGGGAAGAGGGAAAAGGCTGTCTCTTGGGTTTTCATCTCAGTTGACAGATGTGCAACTGGGTGATAGTATTAATATAAATGGCGTTTGTCTGACAGTGGCGGATAAGAGAGAAGAGGCCTTAATATTCGATCTTTCCGAGGAGACCATAAAGAAGAGCGATTTAGGGGAGCTAAAAGAGGGAGACCGGGTCAATTTCGAAAGGGCTTTGCGGTTAACCGACCGATTAGGAGGGCATATTGTTACAGGCCATATTGACGGAGTCGGGACCATTGTCGAGAAGAGAAAAGAGGGAGACTTTTTAAATCTGAAGATAAGAATTCCAAGGAGCGTGATGAGGTATGTGGCTCCAAAGGGGTCGATCGCCATCGATGGGGTCAGCCTAACCGTGAATGAATTAAAAGAAGAAGAGATCCGAATCACTTTGATCCCCTTCACGCTCGAAAAGACAAACCTGACGGATAAGAAAGCAGGGGATCATGTCAATGTGGAGTCGGATATTTTAGGGAAGTATGTGGGGCAGTTATTGAATCAAAAAGGTGAAAAGTCCGAGGGATTGGACTTAACCTTCCTGAAGGAACATGGATGGATAGAAGGGGAGTGAGCAATAGATGGGAAGCCTGATCGCAGAAGCGATAGAAGATATCCAGCAGGGAAAGATGGTCATCTTGGTGGATGATGAGGATCGCGAAAACGAAGGCGATCTGACCATGGTGGCGGAAAAGGTGACGCCTGAAGCCATCAATTTCATGGCAAGGTATGGAAGAGGGCTCATCTGTCTCTCCTTGACGGAAGAGAGGATTAATGAACTTCACCTCCCGATGATGGTGTCTGACAATACCTCTCGATTTCAAACCGCCTTCACCATCTCGATCGATGCAAGAAAGGGAGTGACCACCGGAATTTCAGCCGCGGACCGGGCGACGACCATCCTGACCGCCATTGATGATCGCACTCAACCCGAGGACCTGGTTTCTCCGGGGCATATCTTTCCATTGAGGGCCAGAAAGGGTGGGGTATTGGTCCGAACAGGCCAGACCGAAGGGTCGGTTGATCTGGCGAGACTGGCAGGGCTCAAACCCGCAGGGGTGATTTGCGAAATCATGAATGAAGATGGAACAATGGCCCGAATGCCCCAGCTTCAGGTCTTCGCAAAGAACCATCACCTGAAGATTATCGCCATCGCGGATCTGATCAAATACCGGTTGAAAAATGAATCTTTGGTTCGCCGGATCGCTGAGGCGAAGCTTCCGACAAAATATGGAGGACTCTTTACGGCCATTGCCTATGAGAATGATGTCGATTCGTACCACCATTTAGCCCTGGTCAAGGGAGAAATTAATCCGCAGGACGAGGTCCTGGTGAGGGTCCATTCCCAGTGTTTGACCGGCGATGTCTTTGGATCCAAGCGGTGTGATTGCGAAGAGCAACTTCATACCGCAATGGCGATGGTTGAAAAAGAGGGAAAAGGTGTCATCGTTTACATGCGACAGGAAGGGAGGGGGATAGGGTTGGCCAATAAATTGAGGGCTTATTGTCTTCAGGACACGGGGAAGGATACTGTTGAAGCCAATGAGGCATTGGGATTTAAAGCGGATATGAGGGATTATGGAATCGGAGCACAGATTCTGGTTGATCTTGGTCTCCACAAGATCCGTTTGATGACCAATAATCCAAGGAAGATTAAAGGTCTGGAGGGATACGGAATTCAGGTCATCGAAAGAGTACCTATCGAAACAAGGCCGAATAAGGAGAATATAGAATATCTGAGAGTCAAGGCAAAAAAGATGGGGCACCTGCTCAATATCAAATCAGGGGAGTAAATTACTTATGCTCGATGTAAATTGTAAAATGGTCATTAAAAAATGGTTTACGGGGACGGTCACTGGACACGGACATGTTTTTATTTGAGGAAAGGAGAGAACAATGCCAAAGACCATTGAGGGCAAGTTGATCGCCAAAGGGCTTAAGTTTGGAATCGTGCTGAGCCGGTTCAACAACTTCATCAGCGAACGGCTGCTGGAAGGCGCCTTGGATGCCTTGAAGCGAAGTGGGGCAGAAGAAGGGGACTGTTGTGTAGTCCGTGTACCCGGTGCATTTGAAATCCCCTTGGCAGCGAAAAAGCTAGTCAAGGGAAAGCGATACGATGCCATTCTCTGCCTGGGTTGTGTGATCCGTGGGGCCACCCCTCATTTTGAATATATTGCCAGTGAAGTGACAAAGGGGATTGCCGGTTTGGCGTTAGAGGGTGAGGTTCCCATCTCCTTCGGAATTCTCATCACCGATACCATCGAACAGGCGATTGAACGGGCGGGCACCAAAGTGGGCAATAAAGGGTTTGATGCGGCCATGACAGCAATCGAGATGGCCAATCTGATGAGGGAGATCGGAAAGGGATAAAAAGAGGTTTGGGAAAAAGAAGGAGATCAAGGGAATTCGCCCTTCAAGTTCTTTATCAATTCGAGATCAACCTGCAGGACGTTCATCATGCCCTCGATCACGTGAGGAAGAACGCCTCCCCAAGAATAGACGATCAGGAGTTTACCGGGCGGATTGTCATGGGTGTCAGAGAACACCTCCGGGAAATTGACCATCTCATCGAAAACTATTCGGAACACTGGCAATTCGATCGCATCACGATCGTCGACCGCAATATCCTCCGTATGGCCATCTTCGAACTTCTTTACTGTAAGGAAATTCCTCCCAAAGTCACCATTAATGAGGCGATTGATCTTGGAAAAAGATACGGATCGGATGACTCCGGAGGTTTCATCAACGGTATCTTAGATCGCATTCAAAATGAGGTGGTCCGGAAACCCCTAT
>CAZXMB010000214.1:0-4089 GCA_964641715.1 uncultured Syntrophaceae bacterium | reverse complement strand
TTCATCCTTGCGGTAATGCATCTGCGCCGACAACCCGATTATTGGAAAAAGAGATATTAAAATACAGCAAACCATGTGCCAGATGGACAAGTGATCCTGGGCGTTATACTCAATCAACTTACCGTTTTTTATGGATGACCTCAAGGCCTTCTACTCATATCAGAGTCAGATCTGTTGTGTTCTCACCGTACATTAAAATTATAAATGACTCGCTCTATAATAACGCTAAGAAAATATACATTACCTTTTTCCAACCTCCACTTGAAAAACAGGGGTAGATTGTGGTAACATGAATTTCAAGGTTGTTCGAGAAATATCGCTAACTTATTGGAATGATTGAAGGTGGGTCAAATTCTCTTAATCAGTAGGTTACAGGTTCGGTTCCTGTACGGCTCACCAATTTATAAGCCGGGGTGGCGAAATTGGAATACGCGCGAGACTTAGGATCTCGTGGTCGAGAGACTGTGCGGGTTCGAGTCCCGCCCTCGGCACCATCATAAAAAGACAGGAAGCAGGAAGGTGAAAAATGATTGACGATGGACGAGAGACAAGAAACAAACAACATGAATGATATCAAGTAGCGGGAAAGGGACATTTGATGAATATCACTGTTGAAGAGATCAGCTCCATCAAGAGAAAGATCGATGTTGAGGTTCCGGCCGATCAGGTGTCGAGGGAGATCGACTCTTTCTATGGGGAACTGAAGAGAAAGTCAAAAATCAAGGGATTCCGGCCCGGGAAGGTTCCGCGGGATATCCTGGAGAGGTATTTTAAGGATTATGTGAAGGCGGAAGTCATCCAGAAACTGATTCAGGATACCTATCCGACCGCCCTCTCTGAAAAACAGATCCAACCCGTTTCTCCTCCGGTCATTGATCCGGGAGAACTGGAGAAGGATAAACCTTTCCATTATACGGCAACTGCTGAGGTGAAACCGGATATTAAAATCGAAGGTTATGTCGATTTGAAAATTGAAGGGAAGAAGGAAGGCGTCAAGGATGAAGAGGTGGAAGAAAGATTGAAAGGGCTTCAAAATCTCCATGCCACCTTGAAAACAATCCCTGAGCCCAGACCCATTCAAAAGGGCGATTTTGCCCTCTTTGATTATGAAGCATGGATGGACGGCAAACCTCTGGAAGAGGGGAAGGCCATCGATTTTACCGTAGAGGTGGGAAGCGGACGATTTATTTTAGATTTAGAGGAGGCATTGGTGGGTTTGAAACCGGAGGAGGAGAAAGAGATTGAGATCTCCTTTCCTGAGGATTATGGGTATAAAAAATGGGCCGGGAAGACGGTTTCTTTTCATGTTAAGATTAAAGAGGTCAAAGAAAAGGTTCTTCCTCCTCTGGATGATGAGTTTGCAAAAGATTTTGGAGATTATCCTTCCCTGGAAGAATTTAAAAACAAGCTAAGAGGTGAGATCGAGAAAGAGAAGTCAGCCGCGCTGGAGAAACAGTTGAAAGATCAGATCGCAGATCAATTATTGAAGGCAAACTCTTTTGAGATCCCTGAAAGTCTGGTGGAGGCACAGACCAAAGCCCTTGTCTCAGACACCAAATTGAGGTTAGCCTCCCAGGGAATCGACCTGAAGAATCTGAATGTGTCTGAAGAGAAACTCATGGAGGATTATCGGGAATTGTCACAGAAACAGGTTCGAACCTATTTGATTCTTGAAAAGATTGCTCACCAGGAGGGGATTACTGTTACAGAGGAAGAGGCAGAAGAGCGTCTGAAAAGCATTTCAGAAAGGACACATCAACCCTTTGACACCATCAAGCGGTATTATGAAAAGAATGGCCTTATGCCTGAATTGAAGGCCGGGATCTTGAATGATAAGACCTTGAATTTCCTCCTTGAGAAGGCCAACATTCAATACCTATAAGGAAGGACACCATGACCTTAATACCCATTGTCATCGAAAAGGACGGAAGGGGCGAACGGGCCTACGACATCTACTCCCGACTTTTAAAGGACCGGATCATCTTTGTGGGGACTGCCATTGACGATGATGTCGCCAATCTGGTCATTGCCCAGATGCTCTTTTTGGAGTCGGAGGACCCGGATAAAGATATTCACCTCTATATTAATTCCCCGGGGGGGATCGTGACCTCGGGACTTGCCATCTATGACACCATGCAGTATATTCGGCCCCGGGTCTCTACCATCTGCATGGGGCAGGCGGCCAGCATTGCAGCACTTTTACTCTCAGCAGGAGAGAAAGGGAAGAGGTATGCCCTTCCTCATTCGAGAATCCTGATCCATCAGCCGATGGGAGGTTTCCAGGGGCAGGCGACCGATGTGGATATCCAGGCAAAGGAAATCCTCCGGTTGAGAGAGGAATTAAATACTATCCTCGCCAGACACACCTCCCGGCTTCTGGAGAAGATTCAAGCCGATACCGAGCGGGATTTTTATATGACGGGCGAACAGGCGAAGGAATACGGTATCATCGATGAGGTTGTAATCCAACGTCCCATCCGATCTCAGGGTTAAGAGATCAGAAAGGAGAGGAAGGATGAAGGCAAATGGGGGGAATTATGGGACCGTTTTGCACTGTTCTTTCTGTGGGAAAAGCCAGGATGAGGTAAGGAAGCTCATTGCAGGTCCCACGGTCTATATCTGTGACGAATGCATTGAGCTCTGCAACGAGATCATCGCCGAGGAGAGCGAAGAGAGATTTGTCCCTGGCAAATTGACTGTCCCCAAACCCATTGAGATCAAAGCCAGGTTAGATGAATATGTGATCGGCCAGGAGAATGCGAAAAAAATATTATCGGTAGCTGTTCATAATCACTATAAACGTATTGATTCCCGCGTTCTTTCAGGAGAGGTGGAACTTCAGAAGTCAAATATCCTCCTCATCGGGCCTACGGGATCCGGGAAAACCCTTCTCGCTCAAACCTTAGCCAAGATTCTGGATGTCCCCTTTACGATCGCTGATGCCACCTGCCTCACAGAGGCTGGATATGTGGGGGAGGATGTTGAAAATATCATCCTGAGCCTTCTTCAGGCTTCGGATTATGATATTGAACGATGCCAGAAAGGAATAGTCTACATTGATGAGATTGATAAGATTTCAAGAAAATCGGATAGCCCCTCCATCACAAGAGATGTTTCCGGCGAAGGGGTTCAACAGGCGCTGCTCAAGATCATCGAGGGGACGATTGCAAGCGTTCCTCCGAAGGGGGGGCGAAAACATCCCCAGCAGGAATTCATCCAAATCGATACGACCAACATCCTCTTCCTCTGCGGAGGGGCTTTCATCGGGTTGGAGAAAATAGTGGAACAACGGGTGGGTGGGAAGACCATCGGTTTTGGAGCCGATATTAAGACAAAGGAGGAGAGAGATACCGGGGGACTGCTCAGAGAAGTTCAGCCAGAGGATCTTTTAAGGTTTGGGTTGATTCCAGAGTTTATCGGAAGGTTGCCCGTCATTGCCACACTGGATGAACTCAGCATTGAGGCCCTGGTGGATATTTTAAAGAAACCCAAGAATGCCCTGGTCAAGCAGTATCAAAAACTCTTTGAGTTAGAGAATGTGAAACTCCGATTTACCGAAGGGGCTTTGATGGCCATTTCCAGAGAGGCCCTGAAGAGAAAATCCGGGGCCCGCGGCCTCCGGGCCATTATGGAAAATATCATGCTCGATGTGATGTATGAGATCCCTTCCCAGCCCAATATCCGGGAATGCATCATCAGTGAGGAAGTCGTCTTCAACCATGAGAGCCCGATTCTCCTCTATGAGAAAGAAGTTGAAGTCGCTTAAAATTGATCCTTCGAAGGAGTTGACTTTGATCAGTGGATTATCTACCATTTAGTTTAGGGCGGATAGCTCAGTTGGGAGAGCGCCGGCCTTACAAGCCGGAGGTCGCAGGTTCAATCCCTGTTCCGCCTACCATACGATTGTAGATTGTCGAATTCGGATTGCGAAATTTATTCTAAGATTAAAAATCTTAAATCTGAAATAAGTTTGGGGGCGTAGTTCAATTGGTTAGAGCGCCGGCCTGTCACGCCGGAGGTTGCGGGTTCAAGCCCCGTCGCTCCCGCCAGAAATATAAGGGGTTAGCAGGCCAGACTAACCCCTTTTTT
>CAZXMB010000213.1:0-4096 GCA_964641715.1 uncultured Syntrophaceae bacterium | reverse complement strand
AATGAGATTTCCTTTCCGGGAAGCCCCGCCCTGTGGGCGGGGAGCTTCACTCCTCGCCAGGATCCATACAGGAGAGCAGGAGAATAAGAATGGAACAAAAATATACCAACCGACTGATTCATGAGACCAGCCCGTATCTTTTACAACATGCTCATAACCCGGTGGATTGGTATCCCTGGGGAGAAGAAGCCCTCTCACGTGCCAGGAAGGAGGATAAACCCATTCTCCTCAGTATTGGTTACTCCTCCTGCCACTGGTGTCATGTGATGGAGAAGGAGTCTTTTGAGAATGAGGCCATTGCCAAGATTCTGAACGAGAATTTTATCAGCATCAAGGTTGACCGAGAGGAGAGGCCAGATCTTGATGAAATCTATATGAATGCGGTCCAGGTGATGACAGGAAGCGGCGGATGGCCGATGACTCTCTTTTTAACTCCTGACCTCATTCCCTTTCATGCGGGAACTTATTTCCCCCCTGAAGACCGGATGGGGATACCCGGGTTTCCAAAAATCCTCATGACGGTTTCCAGCTATTACAGAACCCATCGAAGCGAGATCAGCAAGATGGAGACACAGATGAGAGAGGCCCTCCGTCAGATTGTTGAGGTTGTTTCCCCGGAGGTGACATTCGATCCGATCATCCTGCCGAAAGCCTTCGGTCACTTTGAGCGTCAATTCGATCCTGTTCATGGGGGATTTGGCAAGGCCCCTAAATTTCCGAACAGCATGGTCCTCTCTTTTCTCCTGCGATACTGGAGGAGAACCCATGAGAAAGAGGCCTTAAAAATGGTCGAGATGACACTGGAAAAGATGGCGAACGGCGGAATCTATGACCATCTGGGAGGAGGATTTCACCGGTATTCGGTGGATGATCGGTGGCTCATTCCCCATTTTGAGAAGATGCTCAATGACAATGCCCTCCTCTCTCACCTCTATTTCGATGCCTATCAGGCCACCCGAAAAGAGAGATATCTGGTTGTGGGGGAAGAGATCCTCCGCTATGTCCTTCGGGAGATGAGAGGTCCTGAAGGCGGATTCTATTCCGCAGAGGATGCAGATAGTGAAGGGGAGGAGGGAAGGTTTTATCTCTGGACAAGAGATCAGATTAAGGGATTGCTGGGGAAAGATCAGGGGACTCCTTTTTCCGCCTACTTTGGGGTGACCCCCCGGGGAAATTTCGAAGGCGGAAGGAGTGTGCTTCAGGTTGCCTCTTCCTTGGAGAAGGTGTCGGAGCTCTATGGCATTCCTGTTTCAGAATTGGAAAGATTGCTGGAAGAGGGGCGAAAGATACTCTTTAACGAAAGAGAGAAAAGGGTGAAACCGGGCAGGGATGAAAAGATTCTCACCTCCTGGAATGGATTGATGATCACGAGTTTCGTTCATGGGTTTGAAGTGACCGGGAATGAAGAGTATCTCAGGGGAGCGGAAGGGGCCATTCAGTTTATCCTTAAGGGGATGATGAAAAAGGGTGATCTGATGAGAGTATTTCATAAGGGAAGAAGCCAGGTAAAGGGTTATTCAGAAGACTTTGCCTTTCTCATTCAGGCGCTCCTCGATCTTTATGAGGCGACTTTTGACCTGGATTATCTTAAAAAGGCCTATGAGTTGAATGAGAGGATGATCGTTCAGTTCTGGGATGATCGAGGCGGAGGATTTTTCTTTACCGGGAAAGAGAACGAATCCCTGATCGTCCGATCGAAGAACCCTTATGATCATGTCCTCCCATCGGCCAATTCAGTGGGGGTATTTAATTTACTGCGTCTCGGGTATCTCGTCGGAGAGGAGTCCCTGAAACAGAAAGCCGGGCAGATCCTCCGTCTTTTTTATAACTTCCTTTCCGAACATCCTTCAGGTTTCAGCCATCTGTTGGCGGGCGCCTCATTTTTTATGAGCCCGGAAGAGGTCGGAATCATCGGTTCGAAGGACGACCCCCGGGTGCACTCCATGCTTAGAGAAATTTATCTGAACTACCTTCCCGATAAAATCCTCAGTCTGAGAGAACCGGGGGAGTCCATCAAAAAAAATTGGCTCCCCTTTCTCATCGGAAAAGGAGTAACAGACGCTCCAACAGCCTATGTCTGCAAAGGTTTCACCTGCCTGCCTCCTGTTAAAGATGAGAAGGAATTAAAGAAGCTCTTGAGTTAAAAATAGGGAAATAGATGAGGGGTGTCCGGGGGACCTTGACATCCGTTAAATATCAGATTAAATTTATTATTGAAAATATTTTCAATCTTATCTTAACTTTTTATGAATACAGGGCTTTTTAAAAGGCTGTTTAGGGACAAAAAACTCAGGATGAGCCTTCCGAGACTTTTGATTTATCAGGAGCTCTTGGGCGCCCGAATTCCTTTGAGTCCCCAGGAGCTTTATCAAAGTCTCTTAAAAAAACAGAAAAAGATTGGGTTGACCTCAATCTACCGGTCTCTCGATCTTTTCGAATCTCTAAACATGGTCTTTAAAATTATCAATGGTCCAAGTGTCAAATATATACTCTGTGAAATAAAAGACCACCATCACCATATCATCTGTAAGTCATGCGGTAAAGTGGGGATATTGAACTTTTGCGATATCTCGAATTGGTCCAAAAAGGTAGCCGACTCTACAGGTTATCAGGTGACGGATCACCAATTGAATTTTTACGGGTTTTGCAAAGCGTGTAAGGCTTCAAAAACGGATTCTGAGTGTTGTTAACCAGGTCGTCTTTTAGCCGACCCTATGGCGATATGACTGAAAGATCATGAAACTTTGAGAGGAAGCCATGTCCCATATTCATCTCCCCGACGGAGTTTTACCTGTTTGGCTTTGGGCTTCTGGATTGATCGTCACCATTGCGGTGGGGGGAATTCTTCTCCGATTGATCAAAAAGGAAGAATTAACCCGAAGGCTTCCTCTGCTGGGAATGATGTCAGCGGCTATGATCTTGGGCGCCTCCGTTGAGATTATTCCCTTTGCTTACCATGTCAACCTGGCCGTCATTTCCGGGATTTTATTGGGACCTTCTCTCATCTTTCTTGAGACCTTTGTTGTCAATGTGATCCTGGCTCTTTTCGGTCATGGTGGAATTACGGTCATCGGGCTGAATACACTCACCCTCTCGATCGAAGGGGTATTGGGATATTTTTTTTACCACCTTTTCTGGAAGGCATTAAAAAGGTTAACCCCTGCCATTTTTTTAGCCACCTTTGCAGCTCTATTCTTCTCAACCTCTGCGATGATCGGAGTGGTCGGTCTGGGGACAACTCATTATGAAGAGTTGATTCACCGAGAAGGGGAGGGGGTTTTTGAATTTCACCTTTTGAAGGAAAAGAATGATCATCCTGAGGGGGATAAGAGGGGGGCTGAAATAAATTTAAGACGATTCATTGCCATTATCCTTCCATTAGGTTTTATTGGATGGATACTGGAAGGCGTGATCACAACTCTGACCGCTCGATATATCCATAGATTGAGGCCAGATTTATTACATCTGGAGGAGGAAACCCGGTGATTCAACTTTCTTATTTAGATTATATCGCTGTGGAGAAGAAGAGTTTCCTTCACCGGCTTTCGCCAAGAGTGAAAATGATCGGGATGGGACTCGTTTTATTGGGTATGGTCACGCTGAAAAACCTTCCGGGGCTCCTTTTCCTTTACGGAATCCTCCTGACTCTTTTTTTCCTATCACGAATCCCGATTAAAATATTTTCTTTAACGTTTTATCCTCTCATCTTTGCCTTTCTTTTCATCTTTATTTCGGGATTTCAAGTCCATTTTATTCTTCTCATCTTCTTGAAGGTTCTCTGCGGCTCAACAGGGGTCGTTCTGCTTTTGGCTACCACTCCCTACCCCTCCATCTTTTCAGCCCTGGGGAGAGTCCTTCCCTCCACTTTTGTAACGGCTCTTTTTTTGACCTACCGATCCATTTTTATTCTGCTCAATATCCTCGAAGAGACGCAGCACGCCCTCCACCTACGCGGAGGCTTTCAATGGAGAAACCCCTGGAGGAGCCTCGTCAATATTTCAAATGCCTTCGGGCATTTGATCATTACTGGAATGGATGCCAGTGAAAGGATGTATGAAGCGATGAGGCTTAGGGGGTTTAAAAATAAGATCCATTA
>CAZXMB010000212.1:0-4177 GCA_964641715.1 uncultured Syntrophaceae bacterium | reverse complement strand
TATAATTATCGTGAAACTCTGGGGAAGTTTAGCAAGGCGATGGTGAGCATTCTTGATTTACAATCCTTGGCAAAGAGGATCATCGAGACCATCACCCAGACCATGGGAGTGGAAAAGGCCTCGTTCTTTCTTTTAAACGATGAAAAGGGGGTATATGATTTATTTGAGTCAAAAAATGTCAAAGTGGCTTCCCCCTCCCCTCTTCTTACGAAAGGGACACCCCTCCCCCGGTATCTTCAGAAATTGGGGGAAATTGTAATCAGGGAAGAATTGGCCAAGGGAATTCATATTTCGGAATTGAACGATGTGGTTCAACAGATGTCTCTGATCGAAGCAGAGGTGAGTATCCCCCTTATCTCCAAGGGCCACCTCATCGGGATCCTCAACCTCAGCCATAAATTTAATAAGGATATTTACTCCCATGAGGATGTCGAATTGCTCGGGACCCTGGCGAATCAGACTGCCATTGCCATTGAGAATGCGAGGCTCTATGAAGATCTGAAGAAATCAAAATCCTATATTCGCAGGGCAGACCGTCTGGCCTCCCTGGGAACTCTTACCGCAGGATTGGCCCATGAAATCCGGAATCCCCTGGTAGCCATCAAGACGTTGACCCAGTTGTTGCCGGAAAGGCTTGAAGACGACGAGTTTAGAAATCACTTTTTAACCATTGCATCAGGAGAAGTGGACCGGATCTCTTCTCTGGTCAATGAACTCCTCGATTTCGCCAGACCCTCTGATCCCAAATTAGAATTCGAAGATATCAACGGCATCTTAGACGGGATGATCCTTCTGGTCTCAACGGAATCGAAGAAAAAACAGATCCATATGGTCAAACAATATGCCTCAGAATTACCTCCCGTGAGAGTGGACCGGGAACAGATCAAGCAGGTTTTTTTGAATATTTTGCTAAACGCCATCGAGGCAACTCCGGAAAACGGAGAGATCAAGGTAAAAACCCGTTCCTTTGCGAAGCCGGGAGGAGAGCCTTATCTCCAGATCGAATTCACGGATACGGGGTGCGGTATTCCCTCCGAATATTTGGAGGATATCTTCAATCCCTTTTTTACGACCAAGACAACAGGAAGTGGTTTGGGATTAGCGATCTCCAACCAGATCGTCCAGGACCACAGGGGATATATTGTCGTGGAGAGCCAGCAGAATAAAGGAAGTTCCTTCTATGTGAATCTCCCCGTTAACCACGACCATCCTAAAAGAAGAATAAGTGATTTAGAAAATCAAAGAAAGATAGCCGGAAGCCTGTTTGACCAACAATGAACTACCAAGAATTAATCCGATCTCCCATCATACCCCTTTCCCTTGCGAAGATTGCCCAAAAATCGGCACAGGCGAATGTCCCTGTGCTCATTCATGGGGAACAGGGAACTGGAAAGGATCTGATTGCGAAGATTATCCATCACACCGGAGACTGGAAATATTACCGTTTCTGGAAGATCGATTGCAGAATTCTTGAAAAGGATGCTTTCGATGCACAGCTTTCCCATTTTTTAAAAGAGATAGAGCGTGAAACAAACCCTGCTACTCTCTATTTAAAAGAGGTGGGCCGTCTCGAACCGGTTGACCAGCTAAAGCTGTTGAGATTAGTTGAAGACGGTCTTTTCCAGAACGGGGCAGAAAGAAAGGTCACTCAAAATATCCGGTTCATCTCTTCCTCTTCGGACAACCTGAAGGAGAAGATCGCTCAGGGGAAATTCCTTGAGGATCTCTACCACCGATTGAGCGCCCTTTCCATTCGTATTCCTCCTTTAAGAGAACGGGCAAAAGAGATCTCCACTATCGCCCAATATCTGTTGGAAGAAAATATCAAAAAGATGAAGATCAGAAAGACTGGGATTTCCCAGCCCGCGTTAAAATTGCTGGAGAATTACTGGTGGCCGGGAAACCTGAGGGAATTGGAGCATGTCCTTCTGCAAAGTGCCATGTTTTCAGAGGGTGAAAAGATCATGGAAGAAGATCTCTTTTTTGAAACCGGAATGGAAAGGGATGTTTTTCTCTCCTTTCTTGAAAAGGCGGAGAAGAAATCGATGCCCAAACAGGATGGGAACCATTCCAATGAAAAGCCTGTCCAGGACCCCTCTCTCTTTTTTATCGAACTGGTCCACCGCATCAAAAATCCTCTGGTCTCCATTAAAACCTTCACCCAACTCCTCAGGGATAAATTCAGCGACCCCGAGTTCAGAAACTATTTTTATAAAATTGTTACCGAAGATATCGAAAAGATCGATTCGGTGCTCAATGGGCTTCTCAATTATATCAAGATCAACCATCCCTTAGAAAAGAGGGATACCGTTCATTCCATTCTCGAGGGTGTCTTGAAAAAGTATGAACCCCAGATCGAAGATAAAAAGATCAAGATATTACGGAAATACGAAAAGGACCTCCCTGAGGTCATCCTTCACGAAGAGCAACTAAGATATATCTTAAACTCCCTTCTCCAATATGCCATTCCCTCCATCCCTCCCCATGGGAGCATCGGGTTTTTGACAAAATCAGTCAATGGACTTAAGGAACCCACTGAGGAGAGACCCTTAAAGGAGAAAGGATACATTGAGATTTTAATGGTTTTTACCGGGTTAAAGAAACCCGTTGAACCTGTGGAGACACTGTTAGGAATTTCTATTGTGAAGGAGAAGGAGTTGACCGATCTGGAGATTCGGCTGATCAAAGAGATCATACATAAGAACAGGGGGGTAATGAGATTCGAGGTAAACGAAAAGAAGCTGAGAACTTTGATTTCCTTAAGGCTTCCGACCGAAAGAAGAAAGGTGATTTATTATCAGTCCACCCCCTCTTAAAGGAGTATCAATGGTAAAAAGTGAGATGAAAAGAAGCATTTTGGTGATCGATGATGAAGTGGGGACAAGAGAATCTTTAAAGATGATTCTCAAGAACGATTATCAGGTCTTTTTGGCTAAAAATGCTGAGGAAGCTTTTCAACAAATCGAAACACACCCCTCCGATCTTATCCTTCTCGATATCATCTTGCCTGATATGGATGGGTTGAGGGTTCTGGAAAAGATCAAACAGAAAGACCCTGATCAGCTCGTCATTATGATCACCGCCACCAAAACCGTCAAGACTGCTGTCGAAGCTATGAAACTTGGTGCCTATGACTATATCACCAAGCCTTTCGATGTAGATGAACTACGCCTCATTATCAGCCGTTCCCTTTCCAATCGGGCCTTAAGAGAGGAGAACCAACGTCTGTGGTTGGAGATTGATCGAAGCTTTGGTTTCGACAACATCATCGGAAAAAGTAAGGTGATGAGAGAAATATTTAAAGTGGTCAGGCAAGTGGCAGATACCCGGTCCACTGTTCTCATCATGGGAGAGAGCGGGGCGGGTAAGGAACTGGTTGCCCGGGCTATCCATTATCATAGTCCCCGCAGGAATCACCCTTTTGTCACCATCAACTGTGCCGCCATTCCGGAGACGCTGATCGAAAGCGAACTTTTCGGGCACGAAAGGGGAGCTTTTACAAATGCCATTGAGAAGAAACTGGGCCGTTTCGAAATGGCCCACCAGGGTTCACTCTTTCTTGATGAGATTGGAGAATTGAGTCTGATGACCCAGGCTAAGATTCTCCGCTTTTTAGAAGAGAAGGAATTCAATCGGGTGGGAGGATCGAAGACGATCAAAGTGGATGTGAGGTTGATCACCGCAACGAATAAGGATTTACCCCAACAGGTTAAAAAAGGGGATTTCCGTGAAGACCTCTTTTATCGGATCAATGTTGTCCCTATCATCCTTCCTCCTTTGAGGGAAAGAAGAGAGGATATTCCCTTACTCATCGAACATTTTATAAAAAAATTCAATAAAGAAAATCAAAAAGAGGTAAAAGGGGTCAGTCAGGAGGCTCTTGAAGTGATGATGAATTATAAGTGGCCAGGCAATGTCCGGGAGCTGGAGAACTTAATCGAACGGGTTGTTGCGCTCACCTCTAATGAGTATGTTCAGCCCGATGAATTGCCCCTACCCTTTACTTCTTTATCCATGGATGACGGGCTAAAGGAATCGGTTTTAAGCGGTCAGATCCCTTTCTCAAAAGCGGAGGAAGAGTTTGAGAAGGAGATCATCCTGGATGCTTTGAGAAGGACAAAATTCGTTCAATCCCATGCAGCGGAGGTTTTGGGGATAAGCAGGCGTATCTTAAAAT
>CAZXMB010000211.1:0-4245 GCA_964641715.1 uncultured Syntrophaceae bacterium | reverse complement strand
TCTTTGCCTTTTTTCTTCAGGAGGGTCAGAAGATCGGACTCCTTTGATGTCCTGGCGTTCGATTTGCCGGACTCCACCTCTGCCTTCAATTCCTCCCTCCTCCACTCTTTCTCCCGGATCATCCGTCTCTCAATCCATTGGTCGAGGGTCTTGATATCGAAAAGGACCCGGTCTCCGATCTTGAGGTAAGGAAGTTTCTTTAGCGAAGCCATTCTGTAAATGGTATCGGTGGAAAGACTTAAATACTGGCTTGCCTCTTTGGCGGTGATCAATCTCCGAAGTTCAGGGATCTTTTTCATCCGATCGTCGATTCGTTCAAAATACTTTTCAGCCAGCAGGTCTGACAGCATATCTAAAAACTCTTTGACAGGGAGCCGATCTTCTTCTCGTACCATCTTTCTACCTCCTCGTCAGGGCGAAGGATCCCTCTTCTTTTGTGCTCTCTTTTTCATCTCCTGCTGAATCTTCTTCATCAGGGCGATGTTCTCTGTGTGGCCGGTGAAATGGGCGGTCACTCTCCCACGGATTGGGCGATTGAGAAGATAGAAATCGCCCAGGAGGTCCAAAATCTTATGGCGCACAAACTCATCCTGGAAACGAAGTTCGGTGTTCACAATCTTCTCATCGTCGACCAGGATGAAGTTGTGGAGTCGACCGCCACTCCCTAACCCCATTCGCTCAAGCATTTCGATATCCTTCAGAAAACCGAATGTCCTCGCCGGAGCGATCTGATTTTTAAATGCCTCCGCACTTTCCAAAACAAAATGAAGGGTCTGTTTCCCGATGGGGGACGGGTAATCCAGAAAATAGTGTACCGAAAAGGCCTCTGCAGGTTCGATCACCAGAGACTTATTCCGATGGATCACCTCCAGCCTGTGGTCAATGACAAGCTCCTGGACTTTCTCCTTCTGCTCCTCGATACCTGCCTCTTCTACAATCTTACAGAAGTCCAGGGCTGATCCATCCATAATGGGAATCTCCTCGATCATCTTCACCATTAAATTAGTAATCCGGTAGGCATGAAGCACAGCCATGAGATGCTCGATCGTCTTGGCGATCGCCCTTCCCTTCTTCAGGGAGGTGGCATATTCTGTGGTCTGCACATAGTCCAGGTGTGCAGGAACAACCTCATCCGAGGAGATGTTTCCAAAGAGAATTCCGTGATCGGGGGGAAGAGGCTGAAACAGTAATCCCGTCTTCATTCCGGAATGGAGTCCGGTTCCGTAGAGAACCATGCTCCGTTTAATCGTTCTTTGAAGAGTGGGGAATGGTATTCGTTTTTCGGAAGGTTCTTTCGATGAAGCGGGTTTCTCCTTGGAGGAAGGAGGAGAGACATTGAGGGCCTCTCCCGCCTTTTCTCCGGGGAAAACCTCCCTCATGTTGGCAGTTTCCTCGGGAGGCCCGGCCTCCGGTAACTCCTTCTGACTTTCAAGAGCTCGACGGATGGTCATCAGGAGAGCGTCCAGAGATAGAGGTTTTTCAATGAAATCGAAGGCCCCCGATTTAACTGCTGCCATGGCAGTGGATATCGTTGCATGGCCTGAGATCATGATGACCCTGCAATCCGGTACCATGGCCTTCAGCCGTTTTAAAACTTCAATGCCGTCCATCCCTGGCATCCAGATGTCGAGAAGGGTGACATCCGGATTCTCCTTCTGAAAGACCCGAAGGGCTTCCTCTCCGCTCCTCGCCGTGGCGACTTGAAAGCCCTCATCCCCCAGAACCCCTGCAATCGATTGGACCACTCTCTCCTCATCATCCACGATGAGGACCTTCTTTTCCATATTTACTCCCTGTCTCTGTATGTCCATTACCACAACCAGGATGAAGAATCAACAATTGATTGGAATAATGGAAGAATGGAATGTTGGGTTTGTGGTTGCTCCGTCAATCCGCAATCCGCATTCCGCATTCTGTAATTCAATAGTTCCCCATCCCTATCTTCTCCCTCAGGAGATCCTGATCCTCTTCAGAAGAAGCGAAGACACCAATATTCCCCAAACGCACATTGACCAGTCCGATAGATTTTACCTCCTGATAAGCAGTAATCATCTCTGAAACCTTCGGGCTCCGGTATCGCCTCATCTGATATTCCGGAAAGAAGGCTAAAAGGGTAAAGGGGATATTGGGGTCAATCTCGAAGAGCAACTGAGCGATCTTTTTTAATTGAGGGGTCTCCACGAGGTTAGGGATATAGAGGGAGAGGACTTCCAGAATGAAACCCCTTTTGAGAATCTCTTCCGGAAGCCTGAGGATATGCCGGTTAAAGCAACCGGTCAACCATTTATGGTCCGTCCCATCATAGGCCTTGATATCCAGCCAGAAGGAATCCACCCCTGCCTCTTTCAGACCGTTGAGGTTTTGAGGGGTTAATCCATAACCATTGGTTTCGATCAATACCCAGAGGCTGGTTTCCTCCTTGATCAGCCGGGTGCATTCCATATAGAATTCAGGGCAACAGGTAAGATCTCCACCGGTAAAGGCAACGATATTCCTTGCAGGCCCCCAACCCTGAGGGCTCAAAACAATATCCTTTTTCTGAATTACCCTGGGGCAGAGCGAAGAGCGTTTCCCATACATAACGCAAGCCCCGCAACAACGGCAGGAACTATGGGCATGAAAGGCAGTCGCCCTCCTCCTTGGCTCTCTGATGGTCACCTCTTTTTCATACTCTTTGCATGCCTTCAGGATATCCGCGGAGGACCACCATTCCCCTTTTGCAATCTTTGAGAAGGTCCAGGAATGGCATTTCCGGCATGAGAAGTTACATCCGGATTGGTAAATGGAGAGGTAGTTCTCCGGCCGCGAGAGGTGAACCGCAGAGATGAGCCGAAGGGTGCCTTTCTCCGAGGATTTGAGGGTGGCTTCACAGGCCAGAGACTTTCCGCCCTCCAACTCAACCAGGCAACTTCCCTGCGGGTATCCCTGCTTGATGAGATTGCATTTCATCATTAAAAATTCTATCACATGCCTTCTTTTACTTGCAAGCGAAGAGAAGCCTGTGATATAAAAAGGTAGGAAATAGGAAAAGGGAAATGGGAAGTGTGAAATGAAGAAATAGGAAATCAAAATGGAAGAGAGGTCCAAACAAGTCGCCCAATGGATCCTTCATTCCAAAAAGGCGGTTGTCTTTTCCGGGGCTGGCCTCAGCACCGAGTCCGGGATTCCGGATTTTCGTAGCCCCGGGGGGGTGTGGGATAAATATAATCCTGAGGATTTCTACTTCCAGAATTTCCTCGCAAGTGAAGCCTCCCGGGAGAAATACTGGCAGATGGCGACGGAGATGTACGAACCGATGAAAAAGGCCCTACCCAATCCCGCCCATCTTGCGATTGCTGAATTGGAGAGAATGGGTAAGCTCGATTGTGTGATCACACAGAATATCGATGGCCTCCATCACAGGGCCGGTATTTCAGAAGAGAAAGTGATTCAACTTCACGGGACAGCAATGTATGTCACCTGCTTGAGCTGTCAAAAGAGATACGATCGCGATGAAGTTCAGAAACGATTAAAACAGGGAATAGGGGTGCCTTACTGTGATGACTGCGGGGGACCCCTCAAACCCGCCACCATCTCCTTTGGCCAATCCATGCCTGAAAGAGAAACTCAGGAAGCCTACGATCGATCCTCTGCCTGTGACCTCTTCATCGTAATTGGCTCATCCCTGGTTGTCCAGCCCGCTGCCTCCATGCCTCTGGTGGCAAAGAGAAACGGAGCAAAATTGGTGATCATCAACCGTGATCCCACCCCTTATGATCATCTTGCTGATATGACCATTCATGCCCTGGCCGGTCCAACAATGGCCAGTATTCTGAAATTCGTTAAACTGGGGTTGGGTGTTAAGGATTAAACGGAAGTGGCTATTTTTTGTCCAGGAAAGAACAAATATCGCACCTCTAAGGCTAAAATACAAAACCCGAATTTAAAAAATGGTTTAAATTCAAAAGATTATTTAATTCTAAAATTGGTATTCATTTTGCTAATAAAAAAGGGGCATAGCATCTGGAATAGTCCATTCATAGGACCAAAAGAGATGAAAAAGGCTTTTTATCAGAATCCAAAGAGATCTCATCCAAGATTTTTTATTTTCATGACGATCATTTTCTTTACATTCGGCTGCGCTGGTGTTCAACCCAAAGAGAAACCCGCTCAGCCGTCGGAACCAAAAATTGAAGAGACCAAAAAGGAGGAGCTCTCAGATCATCCTGCCCCTCAGCCCCCTCCTCCAAAACCGGTTCCGCCACC
>CAZXMB010000210.1:0-4263 GCA_964641715.1 uncultured Syntrophaceae bacterium | reverse complement strand
AAACGATTTAATGCGTTCGTATTAGTTTTTATGGTCAGAGGAGGTTTGACGTGGAGAAACGGGTTGTGGCGATTGTCCGTTATGAGAAGCCCATGGAGTCGGTCAGGAAGGCGGTGGATTTATCCCGGGGCCTGGACCATCTTCCAGTCAACGCAAAAGTTTTTATCAAACCCAACATCGTCTTCTGGACCCGCACCACCCCTTTCCCCAAGTGGGGGGTGGTGACGACCTCCCGGGTGGTGGAGGATATGGTCCTCCTTCTCAAGGAAAGAGGGATTGATCAGATCACCATTGTGGAGGGGATAGTCACCTATGATCCAAAGGATCGAGAGACCCCTGCCCATGCCTTTGAGAGCCTTGGCTATCATGTCTTAAAAAGGCGTTACGGAGTAAAAACGTTAAATATTTTCGAAAGGCCTTTCAGGAAGATCGATCTGGGTGCTGACGTGGTGCTCAACTTCAATGAAGATATCCTTCAGGCTGATTTTTTGGTCAATCTTCCTGTCCTGAAGACCCATGCTCAGACCGTGGTCAGCCTCGGGATAAAGAATTTAAAGGGACTCATCGATATTTCCTCAAGAAAGAAGTGCCATAGCGCAGATCCGAAAAGGGATCTCCATTATATGGTCGCCAGGCTGGCCAACAGGATCCCTCCTTCTTTTATCCTGCTGGATGGGATCTATACCACTGAGCGGGGTCCTTTCTTCGAAGGGAGAATCCGAAGAAGCAATATCCTGATTGCCTCTTCGGATATTTTCTCCGCGGATAAAGTGGGGGCAAAGGTTCTTGGATACGATCCCTGCGAGGTTCCGCATCTGGTCCATGCTTCTGGGGATTTCGGGAGACCCATTGATCTATCCGATGTGGAGATTGCCGGAGAAAAGATCGAAGCTGTTTCATCTCGCCATGAATATGCCTTTCCTTACACCGCGGATGGGAGCCTTCCGAAACCTTTAGAGAAGATGGGGGTTCAGGGCCTTTCCTATCCGAAATACGACGAGACCATCTGCACTTACTGCTCAGGGTTTACCACGGTCATCCTTATGGCCATTGCCAATGCCTGGAAGGGAGAACCCTGGGATGAAGTCGAAATCCTGACCGGTAAAAAGATGAGGGCCACTCCCGGAAAGAAGAAGACCGTCCTGATCGGACAGTGTATGGTCAAAGCCAATCAGGGCAATCCGGATATCAATGAACCGATCCCTGTCAAAGGATGCCCGCCTGACCTCAAGGAGGCTTTTCGAGCCCTGCGGCAGGCAGGGGTTGATGTGAATCCGGCTTTCTTTGAGACCATGGATATGGCGGCTGGTTATTTCATGAAGAGATATGAAGGGAAGCCCGAATTCGAGGAGTCTTTTTACAAGGTAGCTTTAGTATAGTGTCGTGCCTCAATAACCACTTTAAAATCCGCTCATAATGGACCCGTCGACACACCGTTCGCCCTGAGGTTCTCGAAGGGATGAACGGTGTGCTTAAGACAGGCCATGTCAAATCATGAACGGAACCTCTCGATATAGTTCACCCTTCGACAGGATCAGGTCGCTTCGACTCGCAGCCGAGGTGAACGGAGTATGAAAGGAAGTGTTGGACACAGTACAATAGATCGTAAAGGAGAACAGAGGATGAGCGATGAAACCCTTCTCACTTATTTCCAGAAGCATGTGAAAGAACGGTCCCATCAGGTTGCCTTACGGGAAAAAGAGTACGGGATCTGGAGGGATATTACCTGGGGGCAATACGGCGAGAGGGTGAGACAGGTGGCCATGGGACTGATCAGCCTCGGTCTCAAAAAAGGTGAGCCTGTCTGCGTCATCAGTGAGAACCGGCCGGAGTGGGTCTATTCTGATTTCGGGATCATGTCAGCCGGGGGAGTGACCGCAGGGATTTATACGACCAATGCCGCCGAGCAATGCGGCTATATCGTTCAGAACTCCCAGGCGAGATTCTATATTGCAGAGAATGAGGAGCAATTCGATAAGACCCTGAAATTTAGAAAGGAGACTCCCCATCTGGAAAAGGTGATCGTCATTGAGATGGAGGGTTTGAAACGTTACAAAGACCCTCTGCTGATGAGCTTCGATGACCTGTTAAAATTGGGAAGGGAGTTTGATGAGAAAAATCCCGGCCTCTTCGAGCAACGCCTGAGTGAGGTCAAAGCCGAGGACCTGGCTGTCCTTATTTATACCTCAGGGACCACCGGACCTCCCAAAGGAGCGATGCTCACCCATCGCAACCTCCTCTTTATGAGCGAATCAATGGTCGCGGCCAACCCCATTAAGGGGGGAGATGAAACCCTCTCCTTTCTTCCCCTGTGTCACATCTTTGAACAGCTCTTCACGGTATTGATCAACACCCGTTATGGCACCACCGTCAATTTCATCGAGAACACCGATACCATTATGGATAATATGAAGGAAATTTCTCCCACGGTCACCTACGGTGTCCCCAGGATCTGGGAGAAGTATGCCTCAGGCATTATGATCAAGATGTCGGATGCCACCTGGTTCAAACGGATGGTTTTCAAGGCTTCCATGGGGATCGGGATGAAGTATGCCGGATTGAAACTGAATTTTAAACCCGTTCCCCCATATCTAAGGCTGGCTTACTTATGGGCCTATCTCGCTGTCTTTCGGAAACTCAAAGAGAGGCTGGGGTTTGATCGGGTTCGCATTGCCTACTCCGGGGCCGCTCCTATTTCACCCGATGTATTGAAATTCTTTAATGCCATCGGGCTTCCTCTCGTTGAAGGCTATGGCCAGACAGAGGGAACAGGGGTGACCACAGTGAGCCGGAAGGGTTACCTCAAGATCGGAAAGGTTGGACCACCCCTGCCGGGGGTGGAGGTGAAGATCGCTCCGGACGGCGAGATCCTGGTCAGGGGGCCTGGCATCTTTAAAGGTTATTTCAGAAACCCGGAGGCGACCGCAGAAACCCTCAAGGATGGATGGCTTCACTCGGGGGACGTGGGAGAGCTGGACGAAGACGGGTTTCTGAAGATTACCGATCGAAAGAAGGATTTAATCATCACCGCTGGCGGAAAGAATATCGCCCCTCAGAACATTGAGAATCAACTGAAATTCAGTCCCTACATCAACGATGCGATCGTCATCGGAGATCGCCGGAAGTTTCTTGTGGCACTCATTGCCATTGATGAAGAGAATGTGATCAAATATGCTCAGGATCACAAAATCCAGTTCGGAACCTATTCAAGCCTCACTCAGGCTCCGGAGATCAAACAACTGATTCAAAAGGAAGTGGACAGGGTGAATAAGGGACTGGCTCAGGTGGAGCAGGTCAAGAAGTTTACCATCATCCCCAAAAAGCTTTATGAGGAGGATGGTGAGGTGACCCCCACGATGAAGGTAAAACGGAAGTTCATCAACGAGACTTATCAGGAGATCATTGAAAAGATGTATCGGTCATAATTGAGCAGGGAACGCATATATGCGTTCCCTGCCTTTACCTCCAGCGCTTCTTACGCTTCCACCTCTGGTAACCTTTGACCGATTCTTCCGATCGAATGCCAAGGTAGAATTCCCTGACATCTTCATCCTCTAAGAGGACATCGGGCGTATTGGCCGCCACAATCCTTCCGTTCTCCAATACAAAGGCATAATTCGAGATCTTCAAGGCCATCTTTGCATTCTGCTCAACAAGGAGAATGGTCGTCCCTTCTTCATTGATCGTCTTGATGATCCCAAAGATTTCCTTGACAAGGATAGGGGAGAGACCCAGAGAGGGTTCATCGAGCATCAGCAGTTTGGGCCGGGTCATCAGGGCCCTGCCAATGGCAAGCATCTGCTGTTCCCCTCCGCTTAAGGTGCCTGCCCACTGATTCTTTCTCTGGCTGAGAACAGGGAAATGGGCGATCACCCGATCGTAATCTTCCCTGACCCCTTTTTTATCCTTCCGGGTATACGCCCCCATTTTTAAATTTTCTTCGACGCTCAATTCTGGAAAGACCTCTCTTCCCTCCGGCACATAGGAGAGTCCCAGATGGACAATCTCCTCCGCATCCTTTCCGTCAATCCTCTTGTCCATGAACTCGATGGTCCCCTTGTCAGGTTGATCTTCCAGGAGCCCCATGATGGTCTTCAGGATCGTTGTCTTACCCGCACCGTTGGCTCCGAGAATGGCAGCGATCTGTCCTTCCTGGACCTCGAGGGAGACGCCCCTTATCGCCATAATCAGTCCGTAGAGGGTTTCAATATTCTTAACTTTCAGCATCCCTTCCTACCTCTCATACTACCCCCTCTCCCTTGA
>CAZXMB010000209.1:0-4291 GCA_964641715.1 uncultured Syntrophaceae bacterium | reverse complement strand
GAGGTGATTCTGATTCGCCGTGTTTATAGCAGGGATCTCCCCGAGCAACTGTTGCTTACTTATGCGATGTTCCTGATTATCGGTGATATCATAAAGATTTCCTGGGGTGTGGAGGACAGGCTCATCATAAGACCTGCCGGGGTGGCAGGACCAGTCTTTTTCTTTGGTATCCCCATTGATTCCTATTTCATTTTTGTCATCCTTGTGGGTGTTGGCGTGGCCATTGGACTGTGGTTTTTTTTGAAAAAGACCAAGTATGGTCATATCGTCAGGGCTGCAGTCTTCAGCCGTGAAATGGTCAGTGCCCTGGGGATCCCTGTTCCGAAGATCTATACCGGGGTATTCATATTGGGAATCTTCATAGCGGGAACCGCCGGGGCTGTGCAAGCCCCGGTAGGTTCGATCACATTGGGCATGGACATGGCGGTCATTATCCAGGCCTTCTGTGTCGTGGTGATTGGAGGGTTCGGAAGTCTTCTTGGGACGCTGGTCGGATCGATCATCGTAGGTGAGATCTATGCCTTCTCCATTCTCTTTTGGCCTCAAGGCGCTCTGGCTCTGATATTCATCGTCACCGCCATCATTTTGATTGTTCGCCCCTGGGGTTTATTTGGAACGCCGATGAGGGTTTAGAGATTGGGATTAAGGAATGCCGGATGAGAAGATACGGGTGGTTTCTCGGATTGATCTTTATTTTGGCTTTGATCCTTCCACAAGTTCTCGGCGAGTTCTGGGTCCATGTAGCTGTAGAGATACTGATACTGGGGATCTTTGCGGTAAGCTTTAATATGATCTTCGGCTATATGGGGCAACTCAGCTTCGGCCATGCGGCTTATTATGGTGTGGGAGCTTATATTACTGGCATGCTGATGGTGAAGGCTTCGGTCCCGTTGCCCATCTGTCTGGCTTTATCCATGATTGGGGCAGGAATATGTGCCTTAATCATCGGTTACTTTTGTGTCCGGCTTACAGGGATCTACTTCGCCATCCTGACCATGGCCTTTGGTCAATTGATATACTACATCATATTTAAATGGTATTCATTCACCCGGGGAGATGATGGACTTCAGGGGATAATTGCGCCCCCACTTCTCTTCAGCGCCAATGCTTATTATTATTTCACTTTGTTGATTGCCGGTGCCGCTTTAATAGTCATGTGGTTTATCAGCGAATCCCCCTTTGGATACACGATGAGGGCTATTCGAGACAATGCTGACCGAACTCGTTTCATCGGGATTAATGTCCGGAAATACATGCTCATTAACTTTGTCGTCGCAGGAATGTTTGCCGGTCTGGCAGGCGCTTTATGGGGTCCGTTTAACAGGAGTATTGCTCCCGACTTATGCAACTGGCACCAATCTGGCACCCCTGTCTTCATGACGGTCATCGGCGGACCTTTTGGCTTCCTTGGGCCGATGATCGGGTCGGTGATCTATACCTTCCTCATGGCCTTTGTGACCGGCTTCACCGAGTACTGGCCTTTAACCATCGGACTCGTCATTATCTTCGTTGTCCTTTTTCTCCCGGGCGGAGTCCTTGGATTCTTCGAAAGCAGGATGAAGGGTTTCCGATCCAATGCCTCAAAGCCTGAGGAGACGATTCCTTAAGCACCGAGAGCCCTTAGACATGGCGGAAGAAGTGATTCTTAAAGTAGAGAAATTGAATAAGGCTTTTGGAGGACTTAAAGCCACCAATAATATCAGTTATAAAATGACGACCGGAGAGATTTCCGCTATCATCGGTCCAAACGGGGCAGGAAAAAGCACCTTCTTCAATCTCCTGACCGGTTACCATTCTGTGGACTCAGGAAACATATTCTTCAAAGGGATCAATATCACCAATTGGCCTCCTTACAGGATTACCCGTTTAGGGATAGCCCGTGCTTTTCAGGTCAGCAACATCTATCCGAGGCTCACCACCTACGAGAATGTCAGGCAGGCCATCCTCTCCCAACAGAAAAAAACACTCGATTTTTTTACCCCCGCCCACCGATTAGCGAAGAAAGAAACTCAGGAGCTTCTGGAAATCACCGGGCTTTCCCAGCAGTCCGACATCACTGCCGGGAATCTCTCTCAGGGAGATAAAAAACGTCTGGAGCTTGCCATCGCCCTGGGGAGCAAACCCGATCTGGTCTTTCTCGACGAGCCAACTGCTGGAATGTCTGGAGAAGAAACTCACGAAACGATGGAGCTCGTAAAAAGATTGAATGAGGAAATCGGTTTGACCATCCTTTTTACAGAACATGATATGTCGGTTGTCTTCGGATATGCCCGGCGGCTTACTGTTTTACATCAAGGGACTGTTATCGCTGAAGGGACACCGGAAGAAGTGAGGACCAATGAAGAAGCACAAAGGGTCTATCTCGGGGAGGAGACGTGATACTCGAGGTCAAAGAGATCCATACCTACTATGGGACAAGTCATATTCTTTTTGATGTCTCCCTTTCCGTTGAACGGGGGAAAATGGTTTGTCTTCTGGGAAGAAATGGAGCAGGAAAGACCACCACTTTACGAAGTATCATGGGTCTGACCCCTCCCCAATCCGGAAGTATCCGATTTCAGGGTGAGGAGATACGGGGCAGGCCCCCTTATTACGTGGCCCAAAAAGGAATGGGATATGTGCCGGATAATCGATTAATCTTTCCGGACCTCACCGTGCGTGAAAATTTGGAACTTGCCATCAAACTTCCGAAGAACCTTCACGGGGACCCTTGGACCGTGAGCAGGATTTATGAACTTTTCCCTCATTTAAGCGAGCTGGATAAACATTTAGGAGGTTACCTCAGCGGTGGGGAACAACAGATGCTTACCGTTGGGAGGACCCTCATGGGCAATCCTGATTTATTGCTTTTGGATGAACCGGTTGAAGGATTGGCGCCTTTAGTGGTGAAGTACTTGGGTGAACAAATCCTTAAGTTAAAGGAATTGGGAGAAACCATTCTTTTCTCCGAGCAGAACGTGAAGTTCGCCACTGCGGTGGCAGAGCAAGCTTACGTGATTGACAAGGGAAGAATTCGATACCAGGGAAGTATAGAGGATCTGAGAAAGAATGAAGAGGTGAGGAAAAAATATCTGATGATTTAAATCTTCATGCAACCTTTCAATGGGAAAGCTTAAATCGAAATTCTAAATTTATACCTGCCTTGAAGACCTTTTACCGCACGGAACGGAAATATGATGAAATATGATGAGGGCAATAGCAACTGTGATCTCTATCCATTTGGCAAGACAATACGATCATTTCAGCTCCGTTCGTTTTTGTCTTACCGGAAATATCTGCAGAGGAGGTATGGAAAATGGCTGGTCGTCTGAAGAATAAGGTGGCGATTGTCACAGGGGCTGGTTCTGTCGGTCCAGGATGGGGGAATGGCAAAGCAACCTCCGTATTATCTGCGCGCGAAGGGGCGAAGGTTTTTGCTGTGGACATCAGCCTCACTGCGGCCGAGGAGACCAAAGGGATCATCGAAAAAAAAGGGGGAATATGTGCCATCCAAAAACCTGTAAATTCGCATAGGCCTTAACATAGAGGGGGGAGCTTATGAATGTCGTAACTCTTTCTACGAAAAGTGCCCGGACCTTCCCGGAAAGATGGGCGATCGCTTACGGAGATTACGAATGAGACGTTGTAGGGAGAGGAAGCTTCCTACAGGTGATTTAGGGATCATGGATGAAATCTTTAGAGTTCATCTCCGAAATACCAAAAAATCCATACGGGAAAGTTCTCAAAAGGGAACTCAGGGAAAAATACTGGAAGGGCGAAACCAGAAGGGTACGATAATCTCGTATTCTTAAATTTTAAAATTCTTGAGGTGATTATAAAGATGGCAATTAAGGCAATCGAGATACTGGAAGAAGGATCTGGCCAAATCTTTTCTAAAATCACTCCTAACGAATTCCGGGAACATATGAGAGAAAAGGTCAAGAATGCCTGGCGGGATAAAAGGACGGATATCAGAACCGCCATAGAGGAATTCGTCCATGATGGAGATTACCTTACGATGGGTGGTGTGAGTTTCGTCCGGCTCTCGATGGCCGCCGTCCATGAAATCGTCCGCCAAAAAAAGAGAAATCTCAATCTTGCGGCAGGTACCCGGACCTTTGATTTTAATATCCTTTTGGATGCCGGGTGCGTGAAGAATATCGACTGCGGCTATATTACAGGGATGGAAGTCTTTGGTATCCCGCATGTCACCAGAAAACATGCCGAAAAGATGATCGCCAGTGGAGAGATGGGGATCTCCGAATACGATAATGCGAGCATGGCCTGGCGGCATAAGGCCGCTGCCATGGGC
>CAZXMB010000208.1:0-4295 GCA_964641715.1 uncultured Syntrophaceae bacterium | reverse complement strand
CCCTTCTCAACACCTCGCTCCAGATGGACTGGTAAAAAATCAAATCGGTATACCGGGAGGCAAATACATCCCACTCTTCCCCGGGAGATTCAAAAACTTTTAGTTCCATAATCAACAACGTGTCTGTGACCGTGTTACGTTCCCGTTGATTTCATAACCTTTCTTATTTGATTTGTGACCCATCTCACATCTTCCGTATTCATGAGCGGGTGGAGTGGCAGCGTGATCTCTCTTCTGCTTACCTCTTCGGTTATAGGAAGCATTCCTGTCTTATAACCAAACTTCCTCCGATAAAAGGAGAAAAGGTGAACCGGGGGATAATGAACGCTAACCTGAATCCCGAAATTTTTTAACCTCTTCATCACCTTATTCCTATCGATAGCGGGTCCAAGTAAAACCGGAAAGAGATGATAAGAGGGGTTACCATCAAATTCCAAAAAAGGAACGGAAATCCCTTGAATTCCTTGAAGAGCATAACGATAAGCCTCAGCCAGTCCCTTTCTTTTCCTATTATTCCGGCCCAATTTTTTCAGCTGAATCAGACCCATGGCAGATTGAACCTCTGTGGTCCTGTAGTTATAACCCAGTTCCTCAACCTCATAGGAGGAGAGGTGGCCCCGGTATTTATCCCATGAGAGAGAGGACATGCCATGGGATCGCAACCTTCGGATCCTTTCCTCCCATGTCCTGTTCCGGGTGACCACCATTCCTCCCTCTCCGGTCACTAAATTCTTATTGGAGAAGAAGCTGAAGCACCCGAGGTCTCCGATGGTTCCGCACTTTTTCCCATGGTATTCTGCCCCAGGGGCGTGGGCCGCATCCTCGACCACAAAAAGCCCGTGCCTTCGGGCCAGTTTCATGATCGAATCCATTTCACAGGGATATCCTCCATAGTGCATCACCATGATCGCCCTTGTCTTCGGTGTAATCTTTTTCTCAATCTCCTCAGGTGAGATATTAAAGTTACCTATCCTGGTAATATCCGCAAAAACAGGCTTTGCTCCCATATAAAGAATAGCATTAGCTGTGGCTACAAAGGTAAGGGAGGGGAGGATCACTTCATCTTTCTCTTTGAGATTGAGACAGCAAAGGGCTAAATGGAGAGCAGAGGTCCCGCTTGAAACAGCAATGGCATATCCTGTGCCAAGGTATCCGGAAAAGGCTTTTTCAAATCTTTCTGTTACACAACCCGTGGAAAGCCATTTCGATCTAAGAACCTTAAGAACGGCCCGTTCCTCTTCTTTCCCAAGGTCGATGTCAGATAAAGGGTAACGCCATTTCATAATGGATAACTTCCCGCTTTAAACCGAGAGAGGCTATTTCGATACCATTCAATGGTTTCCTTCAGCCCCTCCTGAAGGGAATATCGGGGGACCCACCCGAAAAGCTCCTGCGCCAATCGGGTGTCCGAAAGAAGCTGCATGACTTCACTCTTTTCCGGGCGCACCCTTCTCTCTTCCGTCTCAATTTCAGCTTTTTTCCCCATCAGGTTTAAAATCTCTTTGACTAATTCCCCCACCGAGATATCTCTCCCCGTGCCAATATTGACAACCCTTCCGTTGGCACCATCGCACTTCCCCAATTCAATAAAACCCCGGACCGTATCCTTGACGTAGAGAAAATCCCTCCGGGGTTTGATATTTCCCAAACGAATTTTATCGCTCTCGATCCCCTGAGAGATGATGGTTGGAATGATTGCTCGAAGCGATTGCCGGGGTCCATAGGTGTTGAAAGGACGAATGATGGCAATGGGGAGCCCGAAGGAGAGGTAGTAGCTTTCGGCCAGTTTGTCAGCGGCGATCTTACTGGCGGCATAGGGAGATTGGGCCTGAAGAGGATGCCGCTCGTCCATAGGAGTGTATTGCGCTGTCCCGTAGACTTCGCTGGTGGAGGTATGGATGACCTTTTCAACTGTCTCCTCCTCAAGGCAGGCATTGAGAAGGTGGGCTGTGCCAACGACATTGGTTTGGATGAAGTTAAAGGGATGGAAGTAGGAATAAGGGATGGCGATGAGGGCCCCCAGGTGAAAAACCTTACTGCATCCCCGAACCGCCTTCCTGACGCCATCCGGATCTTTCAGGTCACCCGGGATGATTTCGATCTGATCCTGAATCTCAGCCGGCAGGTCTTCCAGCAGTCCCTTCTCATTTCTTGAATTGTAGCGGACAAGGGCCCTGACCTCTCCCCCCTGTCTGACCAGCTCTTCAGTAAGGTGGCTTCCGATAAACCCTCCCGCCCCTGTCACCAATATTTTACCCATCATGAACCCCATCCATGCCCGTAATTTGTGATTGTTGAATCGCCTCTGTTTTTTTTCGAATCACCCGTACGACTCACGATTCACGAATTCTATCATTTTTCATATAATAATTTTTTTCTCATCGCCTGAAACTTTCTCTGTGCTTCTTCATAATCCTCATGCCTGCCAATATCCAGCCAGAAATCATTCGATGGGTAACAGATCACCCTTTCCTTTTGTTTAAGGAGTTTCTGAATCAATACCGGGAAATCGAGGTATTTCCTCAACGGGATGTATTTCAACACCTTTTTTTCAAAGACATAGACTCCCATGCTGACCGAATAAGAGAGCGTCGGCTTTTCAGTATACCGGGCTAATCGGTTTCCCCGGTTAAGCTCCATGACTCCGAGTTCCAGCGAAATTCCCTTTTGACTCATCGCAATGGTGATGAGTCCGTGATGGAGTCGGTGATAATGAATCAATTTTTGATAATTGAGTGTGGTGAGAATGTCACCATTCATCACCAGAAAGGTTTCGGGAAGGTTTGAAAGAAGGGATAGGGGCCCGGCGGTTCCGAGGGGGCTCTCTTCCCCGGAATAATAGATCTTCACTCCATGCTTTTCCCCATCCCCAAAATAGGCGGAGAGAAGTGGCTCCGACTGTGGGCTTACGGTAAAGATCAACTCTTTGATCCCGAAATGGGCTAACTGTCTGACGATGATTTCAAGGATGGGCATTCCATCGATGGGCATCAGAGGTTTTGGAAAGACCGTAGTGTAGGGAGCCAATCTCGTTCCTTTCCCTCCTGCCAGAATGATCGCCTTCATTGGTTCCTCCAAAATAAGATGCCGGTCACGGACACGTTATTGATAGTCTTTTAAGAACCTCTCCACACTGGTCTCAATATTAAATAACCGCTTCAGTTCTTCTCCCCCCTGCCCCTGTTTTTCCCGATGGCGGGATTCGACTTTCTTTCTCATCGTCTCTTTCAGGGCAAAAGAGTCCTCCGGAGGAACCACCTCAGCCACCCCATATTGCCGGCCTAACATCCCCATATCACCGACATCGGTTACAATCATCTCCTTGTTGAACTTTAATGCCTCTGAAAAAACGAGCGGGATCGATTCGGAACGGGAAGGAATAACCACGCACCCGGAGCATGCATAGAGCTGGGAAAGTCTTTTATCGGGCACCCCTTTCTCGAGTGTAATCCAATGGCTCCATTTCCCCCTCTCAATAAAATGGCTTACCCATTCCCCCATGCTCCCCTCTCCGACCAGGGTCAGGTGGACATTGGGGTTTTCCTTGATTAATCCTCTCATGGCCTGAAGAAGAACGTCAACCCCTTTCACCTTCTCCAATCTTCCCACAAATAGAAAGCGATAGGGATTCTCCACTCGCCCTGCCAATCCTTTGCAAACCTCTTCAGATAAAAGGGGGGCTGGAGGGATTTCCCGGGTAGTGGGTAAAAATGAACACTTCCTCCCGAAACGCTCTTCGATCCTTTTGGCGAGGTCGAAGCCATCCGCAAATACTCCTCTGGCCTCATGAATAATCCTTTTCATCAAAAGATAAAGAAAAGGGTTCTTGCCGTAACGATAGATGTCTGATCCAAGAGCCCAGACAGAGTAAGGGACTCCTGCCCTTCGATAAACAAAATTTGAAAAATAACCTCCTGGAAAGACCCAGAGCCCGAGACATGTATCGATCTGATGCTCCCGAACAAAAGGAAGTAAAGCCTTTTTCCCGTTATGAAGCAGGTTTAATATTCTGTAACCTTCGAGGGGGTTCAACGGGTTGAGTTGGACAAGGGGCTTTCTCGATTGAATCCACGGAAACCATCGAACCTCAACCCCTTCTAAAAAATTCCTCTTTGCCCCGGGACGGTCCTGCGTATAGACGAAAACCAGATGTCCCTGTTTTTTCACCGCTTCAATAAAATCAATGATAAAAGGAACCTGCAGGTGGTCATCAGGATGAGATGGAAAGGAGGAAGTGATGATGCAGATGTTCAATATGAATCTCCAATCCCCAAGCACCAACAACCAAATAATGA
>CAZXMB010000207.1:0-4350 GCA_964641715.1 uncultured Syntrophaceae bacterium | reverse complement strand
AAGTGATCCTTTCCCTCACATACAACGGGAGAGAAGTTCAAGAAATTTAGAAAAGGAGGATCATTCGATGAAAGCATGTCCGAAATGTCAGACCAAGAATCAGGATTCAAGCAATTTCTGTAAAAATTGTGGGTTTCAACTCTCACATTCTTCATTTCAGAATAAGAAGGAGAAGGTGCTGGGCAGCAAGAGAAAGCCCTATTGGGTGCCAATTTTCCTGGCCCTCATCGCCATTGCACTGGGAGGGATTGGTTATTGGATCATTTCCGGAGATACGGGGGCCAACCCAAAAGTATCTTCTCAACCAAAAGTGAGCGAGAAGACGAATTACTCCGGGCAGACGATACGGATGACCGATATTCAGGCGAAAGTAGAGAAGGGAAAAATTTACATCCCTCTCGATGTGGTCAAGGAGAAGAAAATGGTCCGTTTCGAATATGAGGGCAATGGAGGAGTGGTTCCTCTCCTTGCCTATATCACGCAGTCCGGGAAAGTGGTCACCGCGGTCAGCATGTGCGAGCCCTGCAGGTCGACCCGGTTTCATATCCAGGATAAGACACTGGTATGTAATGCCTGTTCTACGGAATGGGATTTGGAGACCCTTAAAGGAATCAGGGGGGGTTGCCTCAATTATCCCCCTGACGTCATTCCCAGCACAGTTGAGGGGGATCAAATTCGAATCGATGAGAAAATCGTGACTCAATGGAAACCCAGAGTTTGAAAGAAATGATAGGAAGATAGGGGGGAAGAACGTTGACACATAGATTTTTAAGAAAATAAAAGCGTTGGGCTAAGGTTAAGGTAAGGATGCCAGTTTGGTCTATGGGTCAGGGCGATGGGGCAGCCATGAAGGTGACAGTACCTTTAGATTCATAGAGGCACTGTCCCTTTCCAACTCAATAGCCATAACCATTTCCTTTTGCCCAAACCGGCTTCATAGCCCTAACCTCTTAACATTGTCCAATTTATTGACTCTTGATGACTTGAGGTGATTATGATGCGACTGAAAGATATATCTATCAACAATCTGCGGAGGCGAAAGGGAAAAGTTTTCTTTCTCATCCTGGGTCTCACCATTGGCATCACGACCGTGGTCACCCTCATCTCCATCACCCGGATGATGAACGATGATATCTCCAGAAAATTGGATGAATTCGGAGCCAATATCCTCATCATCCCCCGATCCGATGACCTCTCTCTTTCCTACGGGGGGATGAACATCGCTGGGGTTTCGATCGATGCTCAGATGCTCAAGGATTCGGATGTCCCGAAGATTCGGCAGATCGAGGTCCGTGAAAACATCAGTACGGTTTCACCGAAATTGATCGGGGTGGTAGAGATAGAAGGGAAAAGAGTTCCTCTGATGGGCGTCCATTTTGAGGAAGAGCTAAGACTTAAGAAGTGGTGGAAGATTCATGGTGATACTCCAAAGAGTCCTGAGGAAGTTCTCCTCGGTAATGAAGTCGCAATACGGCTATTCAAGAGCACGGGCGATACGATGGTGGTCAATGGGAAATCGGTCAGGGTTTCAGGCGTTCTTGATGAGACAGGTTCCCAGGACGACTTTCTCATCTTCGGTGATCTGACTTTTGTACAGGGGGCAATGAAAAAAGCCGGGGCAATAAGTTTGATTGAGGTCTCAGCCTTCTGCAATACCTGCCCGATTGAAGAGATCGTGAAACAGATTTCAAAAAAATTGCCCCATGCCAAAGTGACAGCCATCAAACAGACCCTTCAGACCAAGATGGAAGCACTGGACCATTTTAAGAAGTTTTCTGTCGGGATATCCATCATTATCCTTCTCATCGGAGGCCTGATCGTCTTCACCAATATGATGGCTTCAGTAAATGAGCGGAAGAGGGAGATCGGAATCTTTCGAGCGATCGGATTCAGAAAATCCCATATCGTTCGGATCATCTTCTTGGAAGCCTTCATCGTCGGGTTGATGGCAGGAGTCATCGGATACATTTTCGGCCTGGGGGTTTCTCATATCATTGGGCCAATGCTCACGGGAATGAAGAGCAGCAAGTTGGCCATTGACCCACTTTTAGCTGCAGGGGCAATTACCCTCTCTGCTCTGATCGGGATCCTTTCGAGCGCCTACCCTGCGATTCATGCCTCAAAGATGGATCCGACAGCAGCCCTACGGGCGTTATAAAAACGCAAAGAGCATAGTGCATAGGGTAAAAACCGAAAGACAAAAACGCTATGCGCCATGCGCTCTGCTCTATGCCGGAGGAAAAGCATGAGTCTGATTGAAATCAAAAAACTGAACAAGGTTTATGAAAGTGGCGATGAGTTGGTTCCGGCACTCGTCGACGTGGACCTGAGTATCGAAAGAGGGGAATTTATCTCTGTGATGGGGCCCTCCGGTTCAGGAAAATCAACCCTTCTGACCATCTTGGGCGGATTAAACCATCCCACAAGGGGAGAGGTGGTCGTGGATGATATCCCCATCTACAAACTTCCACTGGAGAAGTTAGCCGATTTCAGAAGAGAATATCTGGGCTTCATCTTCCAATCTTTTCAATTGATCCCTTATCTCAATGTGATTGAAAATGTGATGCTTCCCCTTACCATCACTGAAAAATCAAACCAGGAACAGAAAAAGATGGCAGAGGAAATACTCGAAAGGATCGGGCTGAAGGGGAAGGAGAGGAGGCTTCCCGATCAGCTTTCAGGCGGGGAGCAGGAGAGGGTGGCCATTGCCAGGGCCTTAGTCAATTCGCCCCCTATCCTCATGGCCGATGAGCCCACAGGAAACCTCGATTCAAAGACCGGGAAAGAGATCATCGAACTCTTCAAATCCCTCAATGAAGAAGGCCAAACCATTGTGATGGTCACTCATAATCCTGAGAATACAATCTTTTCGACCCGAACCATCTCTCTCAAAGATGGTAGGGTAGAAGGAAATTTCTAATACCTTGCACTTTTCACAAAAGCCCTTGAAGATGATGAAAAATTCATTGGAAGTCTTTTTTCTTCTGTTCAAATTCCTCTTTGTCGATCTCCCCGCGGGCATACCGTTTCTTCAGAATATCGAGCGCCGATTCCTTGTCCTCGGCTCCCCGAGTTGTCCCAATGAGGCAGCGGATGAGAAAGATGAGGCCCACGACGATGAGCCCCCAGAAGATGATCATGAAAATCCATCCCATTCCCCACCATCCCCACATCATCCCTGGTCCCATGCCATAATCTCGCCATCCCCATTGCGCCCATAATGCTCCCATTTTGATTACCTCCTTCTCGGCCTCTCTCCGAGAACGACCTTCACATCGCTATAACTCCCTTTTCGAAACACCTTGAGGAGGATCGTGTCTCCAGGTTTCTTTTCCCGTATGTACCGAATCAACTCATCATGTGTTTTCACTTCATGCTGGTCTGCCTTCACCACGATATCTCCACCCACGAGCACAATCATATTTCCAACCTGAACCCTCTGGTTTCCTCCCCTTAGGCCAGCCTTATCCGCAGGTCCTCCCTTGACCACCTCCGCAATCATGGCTCCCCGTTCTATCTTAAGCTTGAGAAACTTCGCCATCTCAGGGATGAGAGACTGAATGGTTGCCCCTATATAAGGATAGGTGACATATCCTTTTGAAAGGAGGTCAGGGACCACCCTTTTCGCGGTATTGACCGGAATCGCGAAACCGATTCCCACGCTTCCCCCGGATGGACTGATGATGGCGCTATTGATTCCCACGATCTCCCCATCCGAATTGAGAAGGGGGCCACCGGAGTTCCCGGGATTGATAGCGGCATCCGTCTGAATGACATCCTCTATTAAGTATCCTCCTTCAGAGCGAATCGTTCGGCCCAGCGAACTGATGATACCGGTCGTTAAAGTCCTTTCCAATCCAAACGGATTCCCGATAGCCAGGACCTTCTGCCCGATTCTCAAACTCTTCGAATCACCCATATGAATGACCTTCAATTTCTCCTTCGGAGCATCGATCTTGATCACAGCCAGGTCATTATCCGGGTCTGACCCGATCGGCTTGGCAGGCCATTTGGAGCCATCGGCCAGGGTCACCTCTAACTTCTGTGAGTTGGCCACCACGTGATGATTGGTCAGGATGTGACCTCTCAAATCGATGATGGAACCGGACCCTGATCCCTGGGTTGGAAAGGGATTGAGGAAGAAATCCAGCTGGACCGCAATACTCGTGATATTGACCACCCCATCCGCCACCTTCTCATAGACAGCGATATTATTTTTTTCATCTTCTGTAACAGAGAAGGCTGGGTCTCCGGTGGAAAGGCAGAGAAGAAGGATGAATGTTGTGAAGAAAAATAATTTTGTTATTTTTCTGAAATACATTTCAATGCCCCCTTTGAATCGTTTTGTAG
>CAZXMB010000206.1:0-4382 GCA_964641715.1 uncultured Syntrophaceae bacterium | reverse complement strand
TTTAACGATCCATCTAACTCTGGGCCCGCCCGGACCCCATTCCGGGTGTCTGGCGCATAGGAGATAGATCGTAAGGATGAAGAGAAAAGCCATCAGGATTCCGGGCAATGTCGATCCCCAGAAGAGTTTCCCGATAGACTGTCCGGTCTGAATGCCATAGACGATCAGCACGACACTCGGTGGAATGACCACCCCCAAGGTTGAACCGCAGGCAATGGAGCCGGCAGAGAGGGCTTTGTCATATTTATATTTTCTCATCTCCGGAAGGGCCACGGTCGTCATGGTGGCGGCAGTCGCATTATTGGAGCCACAAATGGCTGCAAACCCCGCGCAGGCCATCACCGTAGCCATGGCAATTCCTCCCCGGGTCCTGCCGAACCATTGATAGGCGGTATCATAAAGGTTTTTGTTCACTCCCGAATAGAAACAGACGGTCCCCATCAGGATGAAAAGAGGGATAACGGTCAGGCCATAAGAGGAAAAATTGGCCCAGGTCTCGGTTCCGATCATGGAAAGGGCTGAACTCAATCCGGTCACATACCATAACCCGCAAAAACCCACGATGGCCATGGAGAAGCCAACCGGCATCTGAAGGACAATCATCACGGCGAGAAGAATGAGAATGCCGAGGATCCCAATCATCCACCCTTCTCCTTTTGGGGAAGCAGAGTTTTTAAAAAATCGATCGATAGAATAAGGGCCAGAAGAAGACAGCAAAGGGCCACCCCATAGACAAAGGGATGATAAATAATCCTTAAGGTCTCAGAGGTCTCACCCCTTTGCCAGATCGTAGTGGCATAATGAGCGCTCTGCCATGCCACCAGGATGAAGAAGACCGCGCACAACAGAGAGCTGATCCCATTCATGACCCGTTTTGTCCGTTTTGAATACCGGGTGGCTAAAATATCGACGGAGATATGGCTTCGGGAAATCTGGCTGTAGCCAAGCGGTAAGGCCACCACAAGGGCGCCGAGGAACCCAACCAGCTCGTAGGCCCCTTTGAGAGGCGCCCCAAAGGGGCGCATCAGCATATTGACACAGGCAATGCCGGTCAAGGTCAATAGTGCAATTCCACCAATCCAGGTAAACCATTTACTTAACTGATTGCTGATCCTATCAAGTGTGGACAACATTATACCTTTCCTCTGTCTGGCCTGTTTTAAAAAGGAGGAGGCTTTTGCCTCCTCCTTTTTATGAAATGGATAAGGGAAATGAAATCAGTCAGGATATTCCTTGCTATATTTCCCTTTGAGCTTTGTTACATCGTCGAGGATGTTTTTGGCGGGTAACCCCTTGGCCTCGACCTCTTTTATATATTTGTCTGTCATCGGTTTAAGCAAGGAATACCATCTCGAAATTTCTTTGGGTGAGAGTGTGTAAACCTGAACAGGAGGGGTCTTGTATGTTTCGGCGGACCATTTCATCGCCTCTTTCACGTGCTTGTCCACATACTGGCCTGTCCAGATGGCCTGTTCTTTGCCGAGGTCATCGATCACTTTTTTCACATCGGCAGGGAGGGATTCCCATTTGCCTTTGTTCATCACGACAGCAAAAGAGACAACGAAGAGGTTCACATTCCCCGTGACATGACGGCAATACTCCGCATATTTGAAATCCTTCATCACCTCGAGGGAAGAGACATTCCCTTTGATCACACCCTTCTGAAGCGCTTCCGGAACGTCGGACTGAGGCATGGCCACAGGGGCAGCCCCGAGGAGTTCGAGGATCTTTGCTCCTGTTCCGGAGGCCCTCAATTCATATCCTTTGAGATCTTCCAGGCCGAGGACGGGTTTCATGGACATGATGTTGGCAGGAGGGCAGGTAAACATGGTGATGATTTTGAATTTTTCAAGCTCTTTAGGTTTATATTTTTGAACGTGATCCCAGAGGGAGACGCTCGCCACGGTGGCACTGGGCCAACCCAGAGGCAGGTCTACGGCTTCCACTACCGGAAACATTCCCGGGAAATAGGAGGTGCAGGTGTTACCGATATCCGCTGTTCCCGCAGCCACCCCATCGAACATATTCTTTGCATGGAGCAGGGTCCCGCCGGGATAGGTATTGATCTTCACCTTTCCCGCAGTTCTCTTCTCAATTTCCTTCTTCCATCTTTCCATCTGAACACAGGGGAATGTCGGAGCGGGTGGAAAATTGGCATAGCTCAATGTGATCTGGGCCCGGGCAGGTGCAGTTAAAAAACCGCTCCCCAGGAGTGTTACTCCCAGAAATCCTATGGACAACAGGGCCAGGCGTTTTACTAAATTCTTTTTTCTCATCTCTCTCATCCTCCTTCCTTGATTCAAAAACTTGCTTCCTTCGAAACCTTATAGGGAATTAAGACCAAAGTCAACCTTTTTATGATAGGGAAATATCACCCCCTTTCCCCTTTTTCGATTTCCTGAGAGTTAGATTTCCCGGTGATCGAAGACCCGTTTGCTCTTTCGCTCGGATCTCGGAAGGGCTCCATAGTTTACGATCTCCACCTTACCGCTTACGAGAATCTGTTTTTTGATCTCCTCTTCAATCGTACTGGCTAGGGTTGGGTCTTCAGCAGGATTGCCGCCTTCTGTCCTCTCCACCTTTATCGTCATGTAATCCTTTCCATCTTCTTTTCTCTCAAGATGAATCTGATATTCACTCCCAACCCCTTTTGTATTTGAAAGGATGTGATCGACCTGGCCCGGGTAGATATTGACCGCCCTGAAGATAAACATATCATCTGAGCGCCCCAGTAACCGATCATGCATGGGCAGGATGGAACCGCAGGAACACCGTTTTGGAATGAGTCTGGATAGGTCTCTGGTCCGGTAACGAACCAGGGGGGCAGCTTCTTTTCGAAGGGTCGTGACCACCATCTCTCCTGTTTCTCCGGGTAGGACCGGTTCAAGTGTCTCTGGATTGAGGAGCTCGAGGATGTAATAATCGGCCCAGTAATGGATTCCCTCATGGTAGATACAGTCAAGACCGGTTCCGGGTCCATAGAGTTCAGTGAGCCCGGGGATGTCAAAGACATGTTCCACACCCAAGAGCTCCTTCATTTTGGCTCTCATGGCATCGCTTGACCGTTCGGAACCCATAATGACTTTTTTCAATGCGATGCGGTCTCTCAGACCCCTCTTCTGTATCTCTTCACCCATCAGGATAGCCATAGAAGCAGTTGCACAGAGGACGGTCGATTGGAAATCCTCGAGGAACTGACATTGCATATCCACATTCCCAGGGCCGACCGGAATGGCCAGTGCTCCCAATCTTTCGCAGCCCAGTTGGAATCCCACCCCTGCTGTCCAGACACCATATCCAACCGCTATCTGAACCCGGTCTTTTGTTGTCAGGCCTGCCATCTCATAACATCGGGCGAACATATTGGCCCAGTCATTAATATCTTTTTGAGTATAGCAGAGGACTTTTCTCTTTCCTGTGGTTCCTGAGGAGGCATGGATCCGGACAATCTTTTCAAAAGCCACGGACCTCAATGGGAAAGGGTAGCCTTCCTGAAGGTCCTTTGCTGTAGTAAAGGGAAGCCTGGAGATATCCTTAAGGGATTTGATGTGATTGGGTTTGACTCCAGCTTCATCGAAGCGCTTTCGATAGAAATCTGAGTTTTTATAGACATGCTTGATTGTCCATTGAAGGCCTTCCAGTTGAATTCTCTTGAGTTCTCTCTCTGTTCTGAACTTCGGCATGAAGCTTCTTCCCATTTTGATCCTCCTGATTTCTTCGCCCCAATCCTATTAAAAAAATAGAATCCAGTCAAGTGAAACTTATCACATTACTTCAAATTGGCAGAATTGATCTCCCTTTGCAAGGCAGTATAATTCCTGTGATTGGATTTCCTTGCTGAAAACGACAGACCCCAGTCCACCCATCACTCCTCGAATAAAGTGACAGACCGGCTTTTCGGATACTCCGTAAGCTTCTGCAAAGGGGGAGTGATAAACCTTTACGGAGAGGTACTTTTTAATGGAGTCGAATCTTTCCAGTTCAAATCTTCCCCATCCAATCTGAGCCCCCATTTCCAACATGAAACGGACGATCTCCTTATCGGAGAATTTAAAAACCTCACGATACCTTTTTGACGAGAGGCTCCCACCCTGAAACCCGCTCTCAAAAAGGATTTGAGATGCCTTTTCACCAAGTTCCTTTTCAATCTCTTTCTGGAAGGTGATTAAGACTTCAGGTCTGATGAGGAGGTACCGGACCTCTTTATAGAAGAGGCCGCCCTTTTCTTTATCAAAACGGGTCTCTTTAAGAATCTCTTGAGCCATTTCAATCTCCTTTTTCCCACGATCAGGTCGCATTAAAACTTCCGATCAATGCTGAAAGTTTTATAACACTTTAGTGTTTTGAAAAAGCTTCATAAAATCCCTCCCCACCTCCCTTTG
>CAZXMB010000205.1:0-4419 GCA_964641715.1 uncultured Syntrophaceae bacterium | reverse complement strand
CCAAAGCGAAGGAACTGGCTACCAAGGCGATGGAGATGCTCTGAGAGAGATAAATTCCAATAACCAAATAAATTTCAATATTCAATTACCAAACTTTTAAATTACTAAATTATTAGGTGATTGGTTATTGGTCATTATTTGGTTATTGGAATTTGGTTATTGGTTATTTTAAAATTGGACAGAATGGTTGATGTGCTTAAGGATAAATTTAGAGAATATGATTTTTCCCAATCTCTCATCTTTCTCGCCCTCCTGACCCTTCTTTTCATCTTCATCCTCTACCCGCTGATCCGTATTCTCCAGGTGGCCTTTACCGAGGGGGGACAGCTCTCCCTCAGCCATTTTATCAATTTTTTTGAAAGGGCCCTCTTCAGGGAATCGTTCCTGAACAGCTTGATCGCAGGCCTCATGGCTGTATTCTTCGGAAGCCTGATCAGCCTGCCTCTGGCCTTCTTGACCATCAAATATGATTTCAAGGGAAAGACTCTCATCCAGACCCTCGGGGTTCTTCCCCTTGTCCTTCCACCCTATGTGGGTGCGGTTGCCCTTCAGTTGATCCTCGGCAGAAGCGGAATGTTCAATCTGTTGCTTCTCAAGTGGTTTGACCTTTCCATCCCTTTTATGGAGGGGTTACGTGGGGTGATCCTCGTCCAGACCCTTCATTACTTTCCCTTCATCTTCCTCAATGCCTCTGCCTCCCTGGCCAACGTGGATCCCTCACTGGAAGAGATGGCACAGAACATGGGTGCTCACGGGCTTCGGCTTTTCAGAAAGGTCACCCTTCCCCTGATGATGCCGGGTTATGTGGCAGGGGCCCTCCTGGTCTTCATTAAGGTCATCGATGACCTTGCCACGCCCTTGATTCTCAATTATACGAAGATGCTTGCTCCCCAGGCCTACCTTCGAGTGACGACCATCGGCATAGAAGATAAGGCAGGATATGTCATCTGCGTGATCATGGTCACCCTCTCTTTTATCTCCCTGTGGGCCGCCATGAAGTTTTTGAGCCTTTCGGAATATGCGATGGTCCAGCGGGGTGGCACCGGGACTCCCATTTCCAGAAAGATTACGGGTTTAAGATTAGGGGTGGTCTGGGCCTTTTCGATTTTCGTATTGGGCATCAGCCTGATCCCTCATCTCGGAATCTTCCTTCTTTCATTCGCAAAGGTGTGGAGTTTCTCTATCCTGCCGAAGGCTTACACCCTCAATCACTATGTGGAGATTTTTTACAGGACCCCCCATTTTGTGAAGAATACCTTGCTCTATTGCCTGCTCTCAGCCGGCATTGGCGTTCTGTTGGGATCATTGATTGCTTTCCTTCTGATCCGGGGGAAAATCTTTGGAAAAGGTCTCCTCGATGCCATTGCCATGATGCCTTTAGCCATTCCGGGGGTGGTCTTAGCCACAGGTTACCTCAGGGTATTCCATGGGACACCTCTTCCTTTTGTTCATCAACCCCTGACCTCCCTCTGGATCATCCTGGTCATCGCCTACTCCGCCAGAAGGCTTCCCTATACGTTGCGATCCAGTTACGCCGCCATTCAACAGATTCACATCTCCCTTGAAGAGGCCGCCTTAAACTTAGGGGCAAACCGGAGGAAGACCTTTTTCAAAATCACCTTCCCCATGATGGCAGGGGGATTGGTCGCCGGAGGACTTCTGGCTTTCATCACCTCATCCGTGGAATTATCTTCGACCATTATGCTCGTTCCCCGGATGGAATATGGCCCTCTCTCTTACGGGATCTATATCTATATGCAGAGCGCTGTGGGAAGGGGCCCGGGTGCGGCCCTGGGGGTAGTTGCCATCCTTCTGGTGGCCATAGGAACCTATATCGTAAACAAGGTCTTTGCCGGAGGAAGCGGGACGGCCTTTAAGTTGTAAAAAAGATGGGCGATGGACGATAGATGATGGACGGTGATAACAGATGAACAAGGCTACCGAGGTTAAGCTCATTGATTTAAAAAAAAGTTTTGGTGAAGTCGAGGCGGTGAAGGATGTCAGCCTCACCATTGAGAGAGGTGACTTCTTCACCTTCCTCGGTCCAAGCGGATGCGGGAAAACGACCATCCTCCGGATGGTTGCAGGATTTACCCGGCCCGACAGGGGCAGGATTCTTTTTGATGGCCAGGAGGTCAATGATGTCCCTCCCTGGAAAAGAGAGGTGGGAATGGTCTTCCAGAATTATGCTCTTTGGCCCCATCTCTCTGTTTTTGAGAACGTCGCTTTCGGGTTAAAGGAGAGAAGCCTTCCCAAACCGATGGTCAAGGAGAAGACGCTCAAAGCCCTTGCGATGGTCAATTTAGAGAGGTTGGAGAAAAGGAGACCTTCTGAACTCTCGGGAGGTCAGCAGCAGAGGGTGGCTCTGGCGAGAACGCTGGTGATCGAACCAAGGCTTCTTCTTCTCGATGAACCGCTGAGCAATCTGGATGCAAAGCTTCGGATTCAGATGAGGCATGAACTGGTTCGCATTCAAAAGGAACTGGGCATCACCTCCATCTACGTCACCCATGACCAGGAGGAGGCCTTGATCCTTTCAACCCAGATTGCGGTGATGTCAAAAGGCAAAGTCGTTCAGGTCGGCCCACCCAAAGAGATTTATGAGACCCCAGGGAGCCAGGAGGTGGCTGATTTCGTGGGGACCTCCAATTTCTTTAAGGCTCAGGTGAAGGAGGTCCGGGGAGATCAGGTTGATCTTAAGACTGATGAAGGCTTTTTACTCATGGTCGAAAGGCAGAAGGGAATTAACCTTCCGCCCGGATCAGATCTCCTTCTTAATATCCGGCCCGAATCAATTCAAATCTCTTATCCCAATGAGGCTCCCTCAGAAGGAAATCGAATCAATGGAAAAGTGAAGACCTCAGCCTATCTTGGCTCACTGGTTCAGTATGAGGCCGAAGTTACCGGAGGCAAGAAGGTGAAGGTCAATGTCGTCAATCCGAGAAAGAAGTCCCTCTTCCATGAAGGGGAGGAAGTTACCCTCACTTTCTCTTCCGAAGATGTCGTCCCCATCCCATTGAAGGAATGATTTTCACTTTCGTTTTTTAAGCGGGCTTTCATGGCTATTTTGTAGTATACTAAAAAATAGACTTGACTATTTTGTAGTATGGGTTATAATAGCCACATGCGTTACATCACTCCTTATATTTTGGATGACCTTCGTTCAAAAATGGTTTTCATCAGTGGTCCCCGCCAGGTGGGAAAAACCACTCTTGCCAAAGGGATTCTTTCTAACCATTTTTCCTCAGGCAGATATCTGGATTGGGATCTGGATGAAGATCGGCAGGATATCCTCAAAAAGAGATGGGATAGAGATGACAAACTTTTGATCTTCGATGAACTGCACAAATTTCCCAAATGGAAGACATGGATCAAAGGTATTTTTGATGTATTTCATGAATCCCATGCCTTTCTTGTGACAGGTTCTGCACGTCTTGACATATACCGTCGTGGCGGAGATTCACTCATGGGACGGTACCATCCCTGGCGGCTCCATCCTTTTACTCTGGACGAATTGCCAGAGGGAATTTCCCCCGAGGAGGGTTTTCAAAGGCTGATGACACTCGGTAGTTTTCCAGAGCCCTTTATCAGTGGGGATGACCGGTTAGCTCGACGATGGAGGAGGGAGCGCTTTGATAGAGTTCTCCGTGAAGATATAAGGGATTTGGAATCCATACGAAACATTCAACTTCTAAGCCTTTTTGTCGATTTATTGCGACAGCGAGTAGGTGGATTGGTCACACTTTCGAATATAGCAACGGATCTCCAGATTTCACCAAAGACGGCGAAGGCCTGGCTTGACGTTCTTGAAAGGATGTACCTTCTTTTCACAGTGCGCCCGTATACAAAATCTTTGCCCCGGGCTGTGCTTAAACCACCCAAGGTCTACTTCTTCGACAATGGAGATGTTCTTGCAGGGGAAGGGGAACGGTTTGAGAATCTGGTGGCAACCTCCCTGCTAAAGCGACTCCACTTTTTGGAAGACCGTGATGGGTATCGCTATGAGCTCCGTTATCTTCGTGACAAGGAGGGGCGGGAGATCGATTTCGTCATTATCAAGGAAAATTACATTGAGGAATTGGTTGAAGTCAAGTGGTCGGATGAAGAGATTTCAAAATCGCTTCTCTATTATGCTGAACGCTTGAAACCCCAGAGGGCTACTCAAATTATTGCCCACCTAAGAAGAACTTATACCCATGGGCGAATCCGAGTCACAGATCCGCTTTCCTACTTTCGCCCCGATTTTTTTACCAGCACCGATACCATTAATACAAATTCTGTGTGAAATAGGGGGTCTTGCATTAATATATTCCTAACCAATCTTATCAATTTGCAATATTGCAAGACTTGACCCTTCCAACCAGTCGTTTGATGATCCAGCCAATGCGAAGCAAAGCAGCGAGGACTTGATTGGCTCGG
>CAZXMB010000204.1:0-4467 GCA_964641715.1 uncultured Syntrophaceae bacterium | reverse complement strand
CTTGATTTTTGATAAGTTGTGAGTTAATTTTGACAGTGTCTTATGAAGCTCAGACTGGCTTAGCCAGGGTTGCACGGTTTGCAAGAGGTCGTTGTTGTCGTTTCTTGCTAACTGATAATTGCTAATTGATCACTTAAAATTGATCTTTTGAGAAGGGTCCCATCGTCTAGTGGCCTAGGACATCGGCCTCTCACGTCGAAAACACGGGTTCGAATCCCGTTGGGACCATTAATTATATTCATTTTAAATCCCCTTCACCTGCCCCTTAGGTTGGCCATTCAATAATTAGAGAATTTTGGAGTTGACATCAAAATTAAAAAGATTTAGGTTAGGATCAACTCAGTGAGGTGTGGCGATCATGTCGGATGAACTCAAAATCATTCTGGAAGATGTGAAGGAAAAGTTCGACACGGTGATCGAGGCTTTTGATATGGTAAAGGAAAGGCTCGATCGTCACGAAAAGGCCGAAGAGGAGAGGTTTCAAAGATTGGAATTTGAACTGCTGTCAGTAAAATCTGACGTGATAGTCCTGAAGTCTGATGTGGCAACCCTAAAATCTGACGTGGCAGTCTTAAAATCTGATGTAACAACCCTGAAATCTGACGTGGAAACCTTAAAATCTGATGTGGCAACCCTAAAATCTGATGTGGCAGTCTTAAAATCTGATGTGGCAGTCCTGAAATCTGATGTGGCAACCCTGAAAGCAGATGTGTCGGAGATCCGTAAAGATCTAAATGAGCATCGAAACAACACGGAACTCCATGGAGGTAGAGTCAAAAAAGAAGCCTCCTGATCAATGATCCTTCCAGCACTCATATTGTTATTATTCCTTATTTAAATCATTCGAATCAATACAAATGCGCAAAATCCCCTTTCCCCTAAAAGTGGGGCCTTATTGACGGGTTCCCCATAATTGGGTAAAGTTTATTCTATTCGGGGCGCACCGAAGTACAGGAGGACAGAAGTGCAGAAGCGCTCATCAGAGGATATCTTAAGTGTATTAGAAAAGATGAGCGAAGGATAGCGAATTTCAGTCCATCATCCGTGAGATCATTTCGGATACGGTGCCACATCGTGAGCGGTGAAATCAAAAGATAAAGGAATTGGCCTTATAAATGGAATACCTTCCGGTTAGATGATTTGCGATTTACGGCAAACGGTCGTAATCGTTTTGAATATCCTCTTCAGATCATCCTCTTTTAAAGGGCCCCGGTTGATCAAATTAAGTTTTTTTAAGATTTCCCTCTCTCTTTTGGGATTGTAGATCTTCTCTCCCCTCTCCCTCTTAATTTTTCCAATCTGCAATGCAATAGAGAGGCGTTGGTTAAGCAGAGAGAGCAGTTTTTGGTCGATGAGGTCGATTTTTCTTCTCTTCTCTCTCAATTCCCGAAGCAGTTTGAGACTATCTCGCTTTCCCATCACTCCACCTGTTCGATTTGAGCGCCCAATCCCTTCATGACTTCGTAAAAGTTTGGAAAGGAGACCTTTACATATTCGGCATGGTCGATCGTGGTTGTCCCCTCAGCCATCAGAGCGGCCACCGCGGTGGCCATCACGATGCGGTGGTCATGCCGGCCATCGATAGGAGCGGCCTTGAGCTCTGAGTGGTGGATGGTCAGGCTGTCAGGGGTCTCCTCGAATCGGCCACCCATCCGGGTTAGTTCCTCCTTGACCGATCGGGTGCGATCCGTCTCCTTGAGGCGGCTTGCACCAATGTTTCGCAGCACAGTTTTGCCCTTGGCCTTGCACCCTAATACGGCAAGGACGGGCACAGCATCCGGAGTATCGGAGCAGTCGATCTCGATGCCGTGAAGGTCGTTTCCGCCCTCTACGGTCACGGTTCGACCGCCATCGCTGAATGTGACTTTGGCTCCCATCTCCTGAAGGATATGGGGGTACTTGCGTTCGCCAGCAAAGTCATCCGGATCCATGCCCACAAAGGTCACCCCGGAGTCGGTGATCGCCGCACCAATCATGGGATAACCGGAGCTTCCCCAGTCCGCAGGCACATGGGCTTTGAATGCCTGATAACGCTGGCCACCGGGCACATGAAACTCCTCATAGTCCTTATGACTGCAGGTGGCACCAGCTAACCTCATCCAGGCCATGGTCATATCCACGTAAGGACGCTCCATGAGGTTGTCTTCCACGACAGAAATTCCCTCCTGGCTCAGGGCACCAGCAATGAGCAGAGGGGTCAGCCACTGGGAGTTGATACCGGGCAGCTTGGTTCGCCCACCTCTGAGAGGACCCTTGATCACCAATGGTGCAACTCCAGCACTGCGGGTGGAGAATACCTCGGCGCCCAGATCGTTCAGGGCATTGATAAGGGGTTGAGCAGGACGGCGGCAGATCTGGTAGTCACCGGAAATGACGGACCAGCCGTCAATAAGGGAGGCAATGGCGGTCAGGATGTAATAGCCTGTCCCGGAGTTACCCGCATCCAGCACAGAGCCCGGCACCTCAGGTCGGTTGGCCACGCCTTCGAAGACCCACTCCTGAGGATTGGATGTATCGATTCGGGCACCCAAGGCCCGCATCATACCTGCGATGGAGAAGCTATCCACTCCGGGAAGAGGATTGGTGACCCGGGATACCCCTTCAGCCAGACCACCCAGGACAATGGCGCGTGCGCTGGCCGACTTGTTACCGGGTATCTGAACCGTGCCCTGTAAACTCGATCTTTTTACAATGAACTTCACGATTGGACTTCTCCTTTTTCATCTTAAGACGACTGCCTCCATGGAATAAAGAGACGTTCCAATTTTTGAAACAGCCAGTTAAAAAAGATGCCGAGTAGAGAGAGAAGGATGAGGCCGACCATCAATTTTTTGGTCTGCATGAGATCCGCAGCGGTCAGGATCATAAACCCGATTCCCGCATCTGCAGCGACCATTTCTGCTGCGACCACCAGCAGCAGGGCAATTCCGATCCCCAATTTCATTCCTGCAAAGATCATGGGGAGGATGCTCGGAAGGATGACCTTGCGGATCACCCTTGCCCGGTTCGAGCCCAGGCTCAATGCCGCCTTGATCAACAGGGGGTCCACATTTTTGACCCCGGTATAGACATTGATCACCATCGGAAAGAAAACACCCAGAGCAATGACCGCTACCTTGGAAGCCTCTCCGATTCCGAGCCAGAGGATCAGGAGCGGAAGGATCGCAATTTTGGGGATGGGAAAGGTGGCCGCGATGATGGGATTACCCACTGCTTCAGGAATGCTGAAGAAACCGATGGAGATGCCGACCGCTACCCCGAGAATGCAGGCGATTGAAAATCCCCAGAGGATCCGGCTGAGGCTCGCAAGGATATGTTTAAAGATGATTCCGGTTGCGAGCATGCTCCATCCCTCGGTGAGGATTCCGCTCGGAGCAGGAAGAAAGAGAGGGGGGATCCATTCCATCCGGTTCACGACCTCCCAGAGTATCAGGATCACGAGAAAAGAGGAAACGCTGAGCCAGGGATGCTCCTTCATCTTGAGGAAGGAGGTCTTATCCCGGACCACCGCCTTCTCATTAAGATGACCCTCTGTGGAAGCCTCCTCTTTTTCTTTCGGGAAGATCCTGTCCTCACTCATGGCAACTCCTCCAGGGCCTCCCTCGCCTGTTCCTTGATATATCTCCAGATAGTATCCACATATTCCAGATATCTTTTCTCGATGGTCAGGTGCTCACTCCTGGGCCTGGGAAGATCGATCTTGATAATATCGAGAATCCGCCCCGGTCTCCTCGATAAGACGACGACCCGGTCACCGAGAAAAACAGCCTCCTGGATATGATGGGTGATATAAAGAAAACTTTTCTGTGTTTCTTCCCAGATTCTCGAGAGCTCATATTGCATCAGGGTCCGGGTCTGGGCATCGAGTGCGGAGAAGGGCTCATCCATGAGGAGCAGGTGCGGGTCGGTGACAAGGGCACGGGCAATGGAAACCCTCTGTTTCATTCCACCGGAAAGTTGATGGGGATATTTGTCCTCGAATCCCTGAAGCCCCACCATGGCGATATATTTTTTTGAGATTTTGAGCTGGTCCGAATAACTCAGGCCCTGTTCCTCCAGACCGTAAACGATATTTTTCAGTACGGTTCTCCACGGAAAGAGGGCAAAGTCCTGGAAGACGATAGCGGTATGAGGTTTCGAATCCGCCCGGGCACCCTCAAAGGCCACCTGTCCTGAAGTGGAGCTGAGAAGACCGCCAATAATACTGAGGAGGGTTGATTTTCCGCAGCCGCTGGGACCCACCACCACAACAAACTCATTCTCTTCGATGGCAAAATGAATATCCCGCAGGGCTTCGGTCTTCTCTCCCCGTCGATCGGTATAAACCTTGGAGATATGATCAATGAGAACCTTCATAATTAAAGAGTTCAAATGACAAAGTTCAAATGTTAAACTTTTGGAATTTGAGCTTTGTCATTCATTTGAACTTTGAGCTTTGACATTTGACCGGCAAGTGCCCCGCAAGCC
>CAZXMB010000203.1:2737-4494 GCA_964641715.1 uncultured Syntrophaceae bacterium | reverse complement strand
AATCACGCCCCCCTTGACTGCAATCCTGACACCCTCTTCTTCGATGGAGATTATTTCTCCGGCAGTCTTCTCAAGGAATGCGAGATTCATTTTGGCTTCATAGAACCTTACTTTCCTCCCTTTGAATATCGAATAGGCCCCGGGCTGTGGATCACAGCCCCTGATCAAATTGTAAATGTCATTAATGGGTTTTTCAAAATCGATGAGAGCAACCCGGTCATCACAGGGAGGCTCATAAGTTGCCCTGGACTCATCCTGTGGGATTCTGGGTGCCTTCCCTTTCTTCACAAGCTCTACTGCTTCAACGATCGCATCAATTCCCATGGGAAAGAGGCTATTGTAGTAAAGGGATCCTGTTGTATCCTCCGGTTTAATCTCAACCTCCTTCTGAAGCAGGATAGGACCTGTGTCAATCCCCCGGTCCACCCAGAAAATGGTCAGCCCTGTTCGCCTATCCCCTTGAATGATGGCCCAGTTAATGCCACTCGCACCCCGATGTCTGGGTAAAAGAGAAGGGTGGTAGCAGAGGGTACCGATGGAAGGGACGCTCAATAATTTTTCAGGAAGGATATCGGTAACAAAGGCAAGGATTGAAAGATCCGGCTTCAACTTCACATACGAATCAAAGACCTGAGGGTCTTTCGTCGACTTTGGACGAAAGACAGAGATTCCTGATCTCTCAGAAAGAAGCCTTACTGACTCTCCTCTCTTATCAGGGGGAGTGAAAACACCTATAACTTCCTCTCCTTTTTTGATCAGTTCCTCAAGCACCTTCTCTCCAAAGGGTCCCTGACCGAAAACTATAATCCGCATCGGAAGCTCATTTAAATCTATCAAACAACCATTCTGATGGCGATGATCTATTTCTTTTTCCGCTTCGCATCGAAAGCGGCGATTTCTTCCATAATCGCAAGGATCGTCCTCGCATTATCATAAACTGGAGTGTCAACCATCTTTCCCTGGTAGGAAACGGCCGCGGCACCCTTTGCAATTCCCTCCTCCTCAAAAACCTTTACCACCCCTTTTGCCCACTCCACATCCCCCGGGGCAGGGGTATAGATTCTATGAGAAGGTTCAATCTGGCTGGGGTGGATGAGCATTCTTCCTTCATAACCCAATTGTCTGCCAAATCGAGTATTCTTCTCAAAGGCCTCTGTGTCTTTGAAGGCCACAAATGGACAATCAATGGCAATACACCCCGCAGCCCTGGCCGCCACTGCGTTATGAGCTCTGGCATAAAGTTGCTCATCACCCTCAATGGTGAGTTTGACCCTCATATCCTTGGTATAATCCACTGCACCGAAGATGAGGGAGTTGACCCTCTTGCTCGCAATGGCTGATGGATAGGCATTGATCACCCCTTTGGCAGTCTCGATGAGAAGCTGAATGGCGATGCTTCCAACTTTCAGCCCTCTTCTTCTTTCCAGCTCTTCCAGCTTCCAGTCCAGTCGCTGGACATGGTCCGGACTACCGCACTTGGCTAAACAGACACCGGAAAGCCCTTCATGGACGACTGCCTCAAGGTCGTCATTGGTCATTAAGGTTTCCCAATTATTCACCCTGACATAGATGGTGGACCCTCCTGATCCCGCAAATTTCAAATTCTGACGGACCATCTCACGGGCTTTCGGTTTTTCCGCAGGGGGGACAGAATCCTCCAGATCCAGGGTGATGATGTCTGCCGGAGTATCAGGAGCTTTCTTGATGAACGTTTCGTTGTTCCCGGGGATGTAAAAAACAGATCGCATCACAGTCAT
>CAZXMB010000203.1:0-2637 GCA_964641715.1 uncultured Syntrophaceae bacterium | reverse complement strand
ATCTCATCGGGCCGGTCAACGACGTGGACACCTGCTTCCTTCAGGGATTTAATCTTATCCTTTGCTGACCCCTTACCCCTCTCAATGATACTGCTCGCATGGGAGAACCGCATCCCTTCCGGAGCCCATGCTCCTGCGACATAGACGACGAGCGGCTTGGTGAAGGTCTTATTTCTTACCGCTTCTGCTGCTTCCTCCTCATAAGGTCCTCCGATCTCTCCGAACATTGCCACCGCCTTTGTATCTGGATCCTTTTCGTAAAGAGGCAGGATATCGCCGCAGGAGGTACCCAGCACTGGCTCCGTTCCGATATGAATGACGGTGCTGACCCCCATGCCTGCCTCTTTGATCGCCCAGGGTACGGTTCCGGACTGCCCTCCACTTCGGGAGATCACGCCAACAGGGCCGGGCACAAAGACCCTCCTGGCAAAATCAGGAGATCCGCCAAGCCAGCCCATCACGGCAATTCCCGGGCTCATGATGCCAATCGAGCCTGGACCGAGAAGACGGACATTATATTTTTTTGCATAGGCCATCATCTCGAGGATATCGTAAAGAGGAACTCGTTCAACAGGCATCACGATGAATTTGATCCCTCCATCGATCGCCTCAAAGATTGCATCTTTCAGCCCGGGTCCGGGCACAAAGGTCACACTGGCATCGATCCGGCCCTTGGCTTTGACCGCCTCCGCAACCGTATTATAGACCGGTATTCCTGAGACATCTTCACCTCCCCGTCCAGGAGTGACGCCTGCCACTACCTTTGTCCCGTAATTTTTCATAAAGGCAGCCCGCGCCGAGCCCTCTCTTCCGGTAATTCCCTGAACCAAAACCGTCGTATCTTTTTCGAGTAGTATGGCCATCAGTTTCCTCCGTCTTTTAAGATTGCTTAAAATATCATGTTTCTATGTTGAGGCCTCTCATGAACCAGACCCTGAACCGAGTTCAGGGTGACAAGAAAAGAGTTTCAACGTCGAACATCTGTAATCCGAGATCTGAAATTTGAAATTATAATGCCCCGCATTTTCTCAGATATTCCTCCAATCCTGGAATCGGAGCCTCGATCTTAATCGCCTTGTTTCCTCTGAACCAGCATTCGTATTCACAGCCCAGGCATTCGGTGCCCACTCTTTCGGCGTAAACCGCATCTCCTCCAAGAGCGGGCTTCCCATCCTTGATCACCAGGATGCCCCGGTCATAAAGCTTGCACCCAGCCGCACAGGCATGGGTCTTACAATCCACGCATTTGCTGTCATCAATGGTAACCTTGATGGTTCTCTCCTTAAATTCAATCATCGTCTATTCCTCCTTCACCCCCCGATCCTTCCGATATTCGAGGATGAGGGCTTTCATTCTCTTTGCCAGGAACTCCGTTTCATAAACTTTATCACTTCCATAGAATTCGAATCGGCCAGGCAGATCCGCTGTCCCCTCTTTTAAAATCTCCATCGACTCCTTCTCCCGATTCCCGCAGAGGAGGATGACACATGGGAAACCCGGCCTCTTCGGTATCTCTTCCCGGAGGGCTTTGACCACGCCATGGGCATGGTGCCATTGTTCCTGGTTCGCCACGATGAACCCACCGAGCATATATCCTTCAATCCCCGGCTGGTTGATGATCACCTTGGCGGCCCTGTAAACCTTTGCGGCGGTCGGATTCCCGCTCGTATCCGCATAATTGGCAATCTTTAGCCCCTGCCGGTTCAAGGCATCCACCCCTAAAATGGCACCGCCTCCCCCAATGCCATGGTAGCCCACATAATTGAGACCTTTGATTTCCTGAACCATCTGGGCAATGTAGCAGGTTCCTCGCAGATCTCCTTCTTCGATCTGCCAGGCGATCTTGTCTAATTCTGTCGGAGGAGTTGCGGCCTCACGGGCGACCTCAATTCCCAGTTCCGGGTGGCGGAAGACGGAGGAGTCATCAATCGCCATCCGGCAATCTCCGGCAATAATCTTTCCCTCCTTCGTTAGGATCAGGGGATTGATCTCAGCGGTCCGGCAATTGTATCCCTTAAAGGTCTGATACAGACCCATGATCGCCTGGGCAATGGCAGGAAGAACCCGTGTCGGGACCTTCAGCCTGACACAAAGGTTGAGGGCGTCATAGAGGCGGAAACCCCGAAGGACATCCACATTAACCTGTGCAATCTTTTCAGAAGGAACGGATTCGATATCCATTCCTCCCTCTGTGCTGAACATGACCACCGGAGCCCTCACCTTTCTTGTGGCATCGATGATCACTCCCGCATAATACTCTTTCTCAATGTCCAGTTTCTCCTCAACCAGTACCTTCTCCACTTTGAGATTCTTGATGGTGGATCCCAAGATCTCACCGGCGACCTTCTCCGCTTCCGTAGGAGTCTGGGCAAACTTTATGCCCCCTGCCTTCCCCCGGCCTCCAGCCCAGACCTGGGATTTGATGGCCACGGGCTTGCCAATCTTCTCTGCGATCTTTCTGGCCTCTTGCGGAGTGGATGCCACCTCCCCTTGAGGAGTCATCACCTTTGATGCCTTGAGCAACTGCTTTCCCTGATATTCATATAATCGGGCCATAGAAACCTCCTGAAAAGGCTTTTCATAACGGACTACTTTAAAACATACAAAAACCTATTGTCAACAAAAATTTTTAAATTT
>CAZXMB010000202.1:0-4502 GCA_964641715.1 uncultured Syntrophaceae bacterium | reverse complement strand
AAATCCCTCCCCACCTCCCTTTGCCAAAGGGAGGTGAAATACTTTCCCCCTTTGGAAAAGGGGGATTGAGGGGGATTTGGGGGTTCACAATATCTTGATAAAATTTCTTTTTCAAAAATCTAAAGTTTTACAAATTTTTCGATTCGATTTTGAGTCAGATAGGGTTCGATGCCCTTGATCACCTCCAGGGTAATTTTAGGGTTGACGAAATTAAAGGTGCCGATCTGAATGGCCGAGGCACCTGCGATGAAGAAACCATTCCCAAAAGGGCCCATCAGATCAAGAGATGTGCTTTTTGGTCTTTTTGATAGCCACTTCGTTCCCTTTCCGATCACACGGTAAAGCATTTCAATCTGGATGGGGTCCTTATCCCTGATCAGCCGATGGAAGGAGAGGGGACGCCGGAGCAGGGGATCGGTCGTCTCAGAACATCGAATACTGTAAAACTGGCCGGGTCTTGGTGACACCTCCTCCCCTTCGATTTCCAGGACGAGCTTATAATAATGATGAAAGATATTCTGGTTGCTTAAGATTCTTGAAAGCATTTAGACTTTTGCCTTGAAGTTCTTCCGGAGGATTTCTGTTTTCTCCTCATTCACTGTGAGATCCTCATTGAAGACGACCAGATAATCTTCTTGAGCTGATCGGAGAGTAACCTTTCCGTTCAGCACATCCCATCTGACCCGTTGGGGTTCTCTTTCGCAGGGGGAACCATAACCTCCGCTGCCCGGAAGCCGGATGCTCAAGACATCTCCTGCTTTTAACTGGCTGATCCCTTTTGACTTCTGTTTTTGCTCTCCAGCGGTTTCGGGATTTAAAATCAGCTCCCCCCTTGTTCCCTCTTTTCCTCCGAAAAGCCCCTGTGGGGAAAACTTCTGCCGATCCGAATAGCGGGCCCACGCCACATCCGTTAAGAAGCGAATGTCCCTTCGGAGCGAGAGTCCGCCACGGTACCTCCCCGCACCTCCTGAATCGGGGATGAATTCATACCTTTCAATCATCACCGGATATTCCATCTCTGCGGCTTCAATGGGGGTGTTCATGAATCGTCCGAGATGAAGGTCCTGGCCATCCGGTCCGTCTTTATCGGGTCTTGCTCCGGCACCCCCTCCCTGGATCTCAATATAACTGAATCTTTTTCCTGTTTCCGGATGAGTCCCGGTGAAGCTGCAGGTACAGGCCTGGCCATGGCTTCCGGAGACGACCCGCTTTGGAACGACCTCGCTCATCGCTTTAAGCATGGCCTCTGTGATCTTTGTCATGGTTTGACTCCTGGCCGTGACTCCTGCAGGGGGTCTGGGGTTGGTGATCAACCCCTCCCTGCTTTTCACCTCAATGGGCCTGAAGGTTCCGGAGTTGACCACCATATAAGGATCGATCATTCCCACCATCGTGTAGAAAACCCCGGCCTGGGTGCAGGAGAAGGGGCAGTTGATGTTTCCTTTGGCCTGAGGACTGGTACCATCGAAGTCCACCTTTATCTTATCCCCGCGGATATGGACATTGACCTGGACTCTGAAGGGTTCCCCGGAATATCCATCATCGTCGATATGGTCCACGCCAAGATAATCCCCATCCGGCATTGCATGAATTGCCTGCCTGACGATGGTTTCCCCGTAATCGAGGAGCATCGAAGTACATCCCTTAAAGATTTCAAGCCCGTATTTTGCGACCAGATCTTTTACCCTTTCGGCACCCCAGAGGGTGGTCGCGGCCTGGGCCCTGAAATCCTCCATCGTTTTTTCCGGGATCCGTATATTGGCTGAGATGATGTTAAAGATCTGGCGGTCTTCTTTCCCATGGTTATAAAGTTTTGCAAAAGGAATTCTTAAACCCTCCTGAAAGATCTCCGTAAGCCCGCCTGCGACCCCGCCGGGGACCGCTCCTCCCATGTCAAGCTGATGGGCGATATTGGCGACAAAGGCAATCAGCTCTCCTTCAAAGAAGACAGGGGAGAAGAACTGCATATCAAGGAGATGTTGCCCTCCGAGATAGGGGTCATTACAGATGATCACATCTCCCTCCTCAAAGTCTTGGATATCCTTCAACATATGGGAGGCCGTAGCCGGAAGGCTGAACATCATGAGAGGGCAGAGATGGGCCTGAGCCAAGATGCCCCCCCGGGCGTCGAGGACCGCACAGTTGATATCCATGATCTCCTTCACGATCGTCGTCCTTCCCATGCGCATGAGGTTATAGCCCATATCATCCGCAATGGCTTCGAGACCGTAACGGATGACCTGCATGGTTATTGGATCAGCTTGGTAGGTCATGATTTCTCCTGTTCTCATGTGGATTTCGGGGTTTTCGTCCCGGATTCCCCATCCCTCAATCGGATGGGGTGATCACGATATTTTTATACTCATCGATCGAACCTTTCCAGCCCTCCGGAATGAGGGTGGTTGAGATGGCCTCTTCGATGAGGCAGGGACCCGGAATCTCCGTGCCGGATCCAGATTGATCCCGCTGATAGACGGGAATCTCAACAAACCCTTTCTCTTCAAAATAGACGGGGCGCCTCTCCTTTAAAACCTTCGAAAGGGGGGAGGGCTCCTGCTCAAACTCTGGGAGCTGAAGGGCAGGGTTTCTCCCCATCACCCTGACCCTAACATTGATGACCTCCAGCCTTCCTTCCGGTTCGCTGTAGGAATAGACTTTTTGATGAAGGGAATGGAAATCAGAAAATATTTTCTGAAGTTCAGGGAGACCCAGTGAGGTCGTTCTCTCAATGGGGGTATTTAACTCCCAGGACTGTCCCTCATACCTCAGATCGGCTGACCATTCGATATGAATATCCTCATCCCTGACATTCTCTTTCCTGAGCTGGTCTACTCCCATCCCTTCAAGGTGCCTGAAGATTTCCAATAATTCTTCGGGATTGATATCCTGATGCCCTCGGGCAATCGTCCGAACATAGTCGTGCTGAATATCTGCGACGGCAAGGCCCACGGCAGAGAAGTTTCCACTCAGAGGGGGGACGACGATCCCTGGAATTCCGAGCTCTCGAGCGATCTCCACCGCATGATTGGCCGCCGCGCCTCCGAAGGGGATAAGGATGAATTCTCTCAGGTCATAACCCCTCTGGATGGAGACAGCACTGATCCCTTTGGCCATATTCGCATTGACGATCCGGATGATGCTTGCGGCCGCCTCCTCGAGAGAAGATCCCATCTTTTGGGCAACCTGTTCCCGGATCGCCTTTTTGGCTGGATCAGGGTAGAGGGGGATCTTTCCTCCGAGAAAATAGCCGGGGTTGAGACGACCCAGTACGAGATTGGCATCTGTGACCGTGGGGAGCGTTCCTCCCCAGCCATAACAGGCCGGACCCGGATTGGAACCGGCACTTTGGGGTCCGACATTCAGGATCCCTCCCCGATCCATCCAGGCAATGCTCCCCCCTCCTGCGCCGATCGTCTTTAAGTCAACCATCGGGAGTTTGATGGGATATTCCGTGACCCCTCCCCAGGTGGTGGTCTTCGGCATTCCTTGGTCAATGATCGAGATGTCAAAAGTGGTCCCTCCCATATCCGCACCGATGGCCATTTTGTGGCCCGTCACTCTGCAGAGAAAGGAGGCAGCCAGGGCTCCTCCTGCAGGCCCTGAATTGATGAGATGGGCGGAATGATCTCTTGCGATCTCAGCGGTCATGGAACCACCGTTACTCTGCATGATATGAAGCCGGACCTCTCCGTATTTCTCCTTCAAACGGTTCGTCAGGTTGTCCATATACCTTTTGATCACCGGCCCCAGGTAGCCATTCATGACGGTCGTACAGGTCCGCTCGTATTCCCGGAACTCCGGACAGATCTCAGAGGAGAGCGAGAGGAGAGCTTCAGGAAACATCTCCCTGCAGATCTCTTCAGTCCTTTTTTCATGGGAAGGGTTGAGGAATGAGAAGAGGAGGGAGATGACGATCGCCTCCACTTTTTCTTTCTTATAGAATCTTATCGCCTCGCGCACCGAATTTTCGTCAAGAGGGATAACGATTTTTCCCTTGCTGTTAACCCGCTCGACGATCCCTTTTCTCAAATAGCGCGGAACAAGGGGAGGGGGGTTATCCACCTCGAAATCAAAGGCCGCCTCTTTCGGACGTGCGACCCTCCTAATTTCAAGGACATCCTCAAACCCCCGGGTGGTGATGAGACCGACCTTTGCCCCTTTCCCCTCTACAATGGCATTGGTCCCAATGGTGGTCCCGTGAATGAGGTAATCCAGATTTTGGGTCGATTCTCCGGCAATCCGGAGAATCTCCTCCAGCCCTTTGAGAACCCCTTCGGTAAGGTCGTGATGGGTCGTAGGGGTTTTCGTAAAGTGAAACGTTTTCTTTTTCTCATCGACCAGGATGACATCGGTAAAGGTCCCGCCCACATCAATTGAAATTCGCATTCAGGGTTTCCCTCCCATTATTAAAAGGATGATTAAATTTTATTGAAATATCTTGACAAGGCCTTTCCTTTAATATAGGATAAATCAATTTTTTGGATACAGTATACCGAATTATC
>CAZXMB010000201.1:0-4562 GCA_964641715.1 uncultured Syntrophaceae bacterium | reverse complement strand
CATTTTTTAACTATCGAGGGATTTTCGATCGATCGAAACCTCTCCCTTAGGAGTTCGAAGTACAAGATAGCCTCTGGGTAACTCCTGTCTCTCTTCAACGAAGATTTCACTGAGCTTGAATCGTTCCTTCAGCTTAAAAATATTTCCGTTTCTCTGACCCCTTAGATTGGAGACCTCTTTGGGATGACAGAGAAAGATCGCCTGAGAACTATCGGCAGGATCCCGGAGAATCCTTTGAGCCATATCAAAGAATATGGCTGAATCGATGAGTTGACGGAGGGCTGGATGATAGGGCCCGGCCATAAGATATTCTTCCAAATCCTTGGACGGCTGGAGGCCGATTCGTGCCGCAGGAAGGAAGGCCTTCTCCAAACGGAGGATTCCCGGTTTAAGCCAGTCGACTGTTTCCTCCAGGGAAAGAGGAATATATTCCCCAATCCTCCATAACTGTTCGAGCGGAGCTCCCCTGAGCACAAGGGTGGGATGAATCCTGACGAAATCGGGTTTGAGTTCAATCACCTGATCCAGGGACCGGAGAAAATGGTCTCGGGTCTCCCCCAAAAGGCCGACCATCAAATGAACTCCCACCTCGAATCCCCACTGCCTTAATCGCAAAATGGCAGAGACCGTATCTTCAGCCGTATGTCCCCTATGGGAAAGAAGGAGGATTTTATCGATCATCGATTGAGCCCCGACCTCAATGGTTTTCACCCCATATTCTTTGAGCAGTGGAAGAGTGGCTTCGCTTAAGGCATCCGGCCTGGTTGAGATTCGAATGGACTGGATCATGCCCTGTGAGAGAAAGGGCTGAACCGCTCTCAGGTAAGCAATCTGATCCTCCCTGCCCATCTCCGTGAAGCTCCCTCCATAGAATGCAATCTGTCTTTCCCTGTTTGGTCTGCCCGAAGGCAAGAGAGAAAGAGAGGACTCCATCGATTTGCGAACCGATGAGGGGGAAGGGATTTCTCTGGCCACTGCCTTTTGATTGCAGAAGAGACAGCGTTGCCGACAACCCAGGTTGGGAAGGAAAACTGGAATGATGAATGGAGTCGTGAGCATTAATGTAATTTAATAAGCACCAAATTCCAAGCCCCTGCCTTCGTCCCGCAAGCGGGACTTGGTGCAGGCAGGCCAATACCCAAATAATAAGCAATCACCAAATTCAAGATTCCAAAGACGGTTTGGTGATGGGTAGGGGAAATTATTGGGAATTCAGAATTTGGGGGTGGGGATTTAAGTTTTTTAGGGCATCCTTGGCCGCTTCCTGCTCCGCCTCTTTCTTGCTTTTACCCCATCCTGCCCCCTTCACCTCCCCGTCAATGACCACCGATGCCTGAAACCTCTTGTCGTGATCCGGTCCGGATTCATTTAATACCTGATATTGAGGGGACTTCCGATGAACCTGCTGGGAATAAATTTGCAGAAGGCTTTTAAAATCACCCGACATCACGGGCGGGGCTTCGTTCTGGAGATAGAGGTCGAAATGTTTCTGGATGATCTCTGAGGCACGATCGAAACCGCAATCCATGAAGATTGCTCCGATCAGTGCTTCATAGGTATTGGCCAGGATCGAAGTTTTTCCCCTCCCCCCGTCGAGTTGCTGGCTTTTCCCGATCAGGAGATAATTCTCCAACTGAAGGTCCTTAGAGAGGGATGCCAGGGAGCTCCTTTTGACCAGGTGGGATCTCATCATCGAGAGGATCCCCTCCTGAGCATCCGGAAATCTCTGATAGAGGAGATATCCGACCGCAAGATTGAGAACAGCATCTCCGAGGAATTCTAAAACCTCATTGTCCACCCTCTCCGGATGATTGGTTTCATAAATATAGGACTTATGGGTGAGCGCCTGATGGAGCCATTCGATCTGATGGAACCGGTATTCCAAACGGCTTTCCAACTCCTTCAAAAAGGTCAATCTCTCTTCATCCATCCCCGTGCCTCACCACCCTTCCACCAACACCCTTTTCAGTCCATTCTATGACTTCGACCCTGCACTCCTGATTGACAAGCCCCCGGGACTCCCCTGATCGGCCTCCGCTTAACAGGACAACAGGGATGTAGTTTCGTGAAAGCCCCATCCATCTTCCCGTCTCCTTCTCCCTTCGATCCTCTATTAAAACATCCAGCTCCTGATGAAGAAACCTTGAATAGAAGGCCTGCCGTTTCTCCTTCCCGAGTGTCCTCATGACCTCAGCCCTTCGTTTGCTTTCTCGGTCCCCCACCCTCTCCGGCAATTGAGCAGCCGCTGTCCCCTTTCTCATCGAGTACGGGAAGACATGGAGATAGGAAATCGGTAAGGATTGGATGAATTGATAGGTATGCTGAAACCTCTCCTCCGTCTCTCCAGGGAATCCGACGATTACATCCGCCCCGATCGAGGCCTTAGGAATCTCCTGATGAATTTTCTGGATGAGATCGTGGAGAAAGGAATGGTCATAATTTCGATTCATCTTCATTAAAATCTCATCATCCCCGCTCTGGATGGGAATATGGAGATGGGGGCAGATCTTCCTCGATTGGGAGAGAAGGGAAATGAGACCGGGGGAGAACTCCAGCGGCTCAATTGAGGTGAGCCGAATCCGATGGGGGGTCTCCCCCCCCTCCAATGTTCGGAGGAGTTCCTCCAGTGAAAGGGGAGGATGAAGGTCCTGACCATAGGACCCGATATGGATACCCGTGAGCACCACCTCTTTGAAAGCCCTTTCCCTCAGCATGTTAAGGCGCTCCATCACCAATTCCGGTTTTAGGCTTCTCGAAGGTCCTCTGGCATAGGGGACGATACAGTATGAACAACGAGCATCACATCCATCCTGAATCTTGAGAAAGGCTCGGGTGTGATGGTGGAAAGAGTAAAGGGGTTTTTCTGAAAGGAGGGTCACCTCCCGGATATCGCTGATCCTCACTCCCGGAAATCCACCTTTGATCATGAGGGGGAGGAGGTCCGGAATCTGATCCTTCTCCTTATTGCCTAAAAGGTACTTCACCCCCTTCATCGATGTGAAGGCCTCCGGTTGCACCTGTGAATAACATCCGGTGACGATGATCAGGGAATCCGGATGATTTCGAAGAGCCCTTCTCACCAGCTGTCTTGATTGAAAATCAGCCCGGTGGGTCACTGTACAGGTATTGATGATCATGATCTCAGCCCCTTCATCAAAGGGGACAGGTTGATAACCCCTCTCCTCCAAATCAGCCAGGAGGGATTCTGATTCGAACTGATTGACCTTGCACCCGAGGGTGGCAATGGCAACCGTTTTCATCATTCCTGGAGCCGGATCAGCCTGATATTTCCCCATACGCCCATCTTCTCCTCAACCACGATGACCATTCCCAGCACTCCCCCGATGGTCTTCCCCCTCTCCAGACCGGATTCAACATCCTTTTTCCCCCTGACAATATTTCCGACGGCTGTGGCCGCGGCATCGGCCAGAGCTGCAGATTTTGAAAGGATGCAGACTGCATCTGCTTTTCCGAAACTGAGGGAGTGGCCAACTGTTCCCGAGGAGGTGCAGATGCCAAGAGGCGTCTCTTCTGGCCGAATCACCATTCCTATTTTTAGGCTGAGAGGAGATCGACCCGCATAGATACCGATCACCCTCTCTTTCGATGTGGAGAGATAGATATCCCCGCCATTTTCAACGATTACCTCTTTTGAGAACCGAAGAAGGTCGTTTGAAACCCATTCTGCTACTGCTCCAGCCACAGCGGCCATAGGACCCACATCGGCCAATCGGGAGGTGCGGATCATCTCCCGAACGATCTCCGGAGCATAGGGGTCATCCTTGAGAGGGAGAAGGCTCCTCCGAAACTCGGGGTTCATCTCGATATATGCCTCGAGTTGACGGCGGTATTTCAGGACCGATTCTCTGGTCTCCCCGGAAAGATCCCTCTCGGCCCGGACCTGGAGGTCTGTCTCTTTAACGATGACCTCAAATTTTACAAGGTCATCCGTCTTGACTAAATTTCGGTAAGTCCGCCTTTCATACATCGATTTAAGATTACCTTTACAGGATAAAATCAATTATATTATTCAAAAACATCAGGTGTCAATTTGAGGAAGCAGAGAATAGCAATGCCGGGAGAAAATTCCCGTTCCTGTTTATCTTACCTCTCTCCTGATATTAAGAGGGTTGAATTCCAGGGGTATGTTGAATATAATAATATAAACTATCGTCAAATAATTTTGGGAGGTGAGTGAAGATGAAAAAGTTAATTTTTACTATATTGATTTTATTCACATTTTTAGCCACGACAGGTATGGCTTTGGCCTGGCATCGACACCCATATCCCCATCGCACTCCTCCGGGGATCTATATCTCTCCACCCATCATCAGGATAGCTCCCCCTGTCTATTACCGATGGAATCCCCCTCCTTATTACTATTTTCCACCAGATTATGATCAGGAGTACTATCGCGCATGGGTTCCCAGTCACTGGGAGGAGAGATGGACTCCTTATGGCTGGGAAAGGGTATGGGTTCCGGGTCATTGGGAGGATTATTAATTAAAATGTCCAATCACGTCAGGACGAGGTAATATTTTTTTCCTGGAAGATCTGCTTTT
>CAZXMB010000200.1:0-4702 GCA_964641715.1 uncultured Syntrophaceae bacterium | reverse complement strand
TCATGGATACCATCGAACACTTCTCGGACTTTTTGAGAACGTTAGGGGCACCGAATGTTTTGGGCATTGGCATTGCCACTATTGTCCTCTGGCTATTGATCTCAGGGCTCATAAGGGGAATCAGAAGAAAGGGTCGGGGAAAACCCTCTAAGGAGGATAATGATCATCAGGGTGATGAATAATGCTTTGCTAACTTTCGGTTGATTTCTTCTGAATCCTCCAGGAGAGGAGAAAAGAGACCGCCAGTGCGACCACCATGGCTGACATGGAGAAAAGAAAGAAGAGGAGGATCAGCCGTTCTTTCAACATGGCATATTTGGCTTCTCTCATTCCCACATAGAGCATCCCCACGATTTCATCTTGAACATCGAAAATAGGTTCATAGGCGGTGATATACCAATCGTCCACGACAAAGGCTCGATGAATCCACGGCTTCCCCTGCCCAAGGACCTGCTCCTGGACCTCTTTCATCGCTCGAGTCCCGATGGCACGATTCCCTTCTTTATCCATGACATTGGTGGATATTCTTAGATCTCCCAAAAAGATCGTGGCTGTCCCGATTTCCTTCCCTTTGTATTTTGCATCCTTGAAAACAATATTCTTAATCTGATCCACTATCTCATAATTTCGATTGAGAAGGATGCCCCCTGTCATCACCCCTAGGATCTCCCCATTGAAATCAATAATAGGATGGGCTGATTTCAATACCAACCCGGAGGTCTCCTCCACTTTCCGGATTGTCTTTTCTTTGGCCGTGGGGATAGAAGGAATGATCGCTTTTTTTGAAAGGGCCTCCCCCTCTTTTAACAATTCATCACCTGAAAGGACCTGGGTTCCCGAAAGGGACTTTTTCTCAAGGGCCTTCTGAATAAAGGGATCATTCATGACATGATCATTGAATGATTTCGGATGATGAAATCTAAAAACAACCACCCCCTTGCGGTTCACCAGGGTTAAAAAATCGAGCCCCTCTTCCTTCATCAACCCCGAAAGTTCCTCATGAACGGAAGCAATGTTACCCTCCTTCAATACTCTTTTTAAAATATGTCTGATGGAAGCGTATTTGATGATCCGGTCAATATCCCTGACTTTAGAAATATAGACATGTCTGGCTGTATTGAGGTGTTCTTTCACTCTTTCCTGTGCCTCATAGATAATCTGGTTTGTAATAAGAGAATTAATAATAAGGCTTGTCATCACCCCCATAAAACAGGCAAGAGCCAAAAAAATCAGGGCTAATTTTGTTCTCATAGAAATCTTCATATTAAATAAGTTATCAGAAATAAAGGGAAAAGTAAATATAAAAATTTTCCTTGCCATTCGTTTTCTTTTCTGCTAAATATATTGTGAAAAAATTCATTAGTTCAAAGACAGGAGGGATCTTCATGAAACCTTATTTTGAAAGGATGACAGAGTTTGGTAAGGCCTTGAGTGAGCAACAGATTAAAAAAGCAGAAGAAAATGTTAAACAAATTAAGGCAGTTGAAAAAACAGTCGCAGAAGCTGTGGAAAAGGTCAAAAAAGCGGGTCTGGCCACAGAGCAAATTAATAAAAGAGGAGAGATGACAGTCTACCAGAGGCTTGAATATTTATTGGATCCTGGCACCTGGTGTCCTTTACACACCCTCTTTGACCCGATGGATGAAGAATCAGGGACCACCGGCGTAGTGGATGGACTGGCTAAAATTAGCGGGAAATGGGCTGTCGTCATCGGCTTTGATAATAAAGTAATGGCCGGAGCCTGGATTGCCGGTCAGTCGGAAAATATCCTGAGAGTGACGGATATGGCAAAGCGCCTCCATCTCCCTCTGGTCTGGTTGGTGAATTGTAGCGGTGTGAAGCTCCCTGAGCAGGAAAAAGTATACGCCAACCGGAGAGGAAGCGGAACCACTTTCTTCAGACATGCTGAACTGGAAAAATTGGGCATTCCCGTTCTGGCAGGGATCTATGGAACCAATCCTGCAGGTGGAGGATATCAGGGGATTAGCCCAACCATATTATTGGCTCATAAAAACTGTAATATCGCCGTCGGCGGCGGTGGGATTGTCAGCGGGATGTCCCCCAAAGGCTTCTTTGATGAGGAGGGAGCAGAAATGATCATTGAGGCTACAAGAAAGTTCAAGTCCGTTCCCCCTGGACGCGTGGAGATCCACTATGACTCCACCGGTTTCTTCAAAGCGGTCTTTGAAAAGGAAGAAGGGGTATTGGATGCCCTGAAAGAATACATGAAGTATCTACCGGCCTATAATCCTAAATTTTTCAGGGTGGCTGAGCCAAAAGAACCCAGGTTTTCACCCGGGGAGATTGATTATCTCGTCGCTTTTAATCAAAAGATGGCCTACAATTTTGATGAAATCCTCGCCAGGTTAACGGATAACAGCGAACATATGGAGTTTAGGCCCGGTTATGGTCCGGAGGTCTACACGGGTTTGGCGAAAATCGACGGGTTTTTAATCGGGATCATCGGTAATCGTCAGGGATTCTTGCCCAAAGGATACCCGGAATATGCACCTTATCCGGGGATCGGTGGAAAGCTCTACCGGCAGGGACTCATCAAGATGAACGAATTCGTGACTCAGTGCGGGAGAGACAGGGTGCCCATCATCTGGTTTCAGGATACGAGCGGCATCGATGTGGGGGACATCGCGGAGAAAGCCGAGCTCCTTGGATTGGGACAATCCTTGATCTACTCCATTGAACAGACTGACCTCCCTATGATGTGTATCGTCTTAAGAAAGGGGACAGCGGCTGCCCACTACATCATGGGGGGACCGCAGGCAAACGATAACAATGTGTTTACCCTGGGTACACCCACTACGGAGATTTATGTAATGCACGGCGAAACCGCAGCCGTTGCCTCTTATGCAAGAAGATTGGTCAAAGAAAAAGATTCCGGCCGTCCTCTCAAGCCCGTCATTGACAAGATGAATGCCCTGGCACAGGAATACTACGAAAAGTCAAGACCCGTTTATTGTGCGAAAAAGGGGTTGGTCGATGAGGTTGTCTCCTTTGCGGATATGAGAAAATATATGGTGGGTTTTGCAGGCTCAGCCTATCAAAATCCCATTTCCATCTGTCCTCACCATCACATGATGCTTCCAAGGCTGATTAAGGGCTAATGGCTCATCTCACTGAAGCGTCAACAATGAAAAAGCCCGCTTGATGGCGGGCTTTTTCATTGTTGCCTCCCTCGCAGAGAAATTCATTGAATTTCCTATCAGGATGATTTAAAATTTTTTTAAGAGGAGAAAATGAAGGACCGAATCCATATCCTCTTGCTTATTTTCCCGGTTTTCTTACTGATGGGCTGCGCCCATGTGATTTCAAAGGACCTGAGAGCCAGAACAGACCCCTCCCTCACCTTCGCTCAGGTCCACCAGAGTCCAGAAACCTATAAAGGAAAAACGGTCATTTGGGGAGGTGAAATCGTCCTGACGCTCAATCAAAAGGACGGGTCAACCCTCCTCGAAATATTTCAACGCCCGCTTGACCGATGGGGGGAACCGAAACTCATTTATCCTTCCGAGGGAAGATTCCTGATTCGCTCCGAAAAATATCTGGATGCCTATACCTTCAGAAAAGGAAGAAAAATTACTGTCGCAGGAGAGATCCTGGGAGAAAAAATTCAACCTCTTGGCGAAATGGATTATCGTTATCCCCTCCTTTTATGCAAACAGATCTACCTCTGGGAGGAATATTACTATCCGGCCTATTATTACCCCTATTATGATCCCTGGTGGGGCTATCCACTGTGGTGGAGATGGGGGATCGGTTTCCATTACTATCATCATTAGTCTCTCCCGGATCACCCTATCCAAATGTTGTTAGGATAATATTCGCTGAAAAAAAATCTCTGCGGAAATTTTACCGTGTTGACAGATACAGGAGGAGTCAGTTATAGTTCATCCCCATAAAGGAGCATCCATGGCCCGTATTCCAATCACCCGAAACGGATATAATCAACTTCATAAAGAACTGGAGAATCTGAAGAAAGTCGCCCGGCCTCAGGTGATCAAAGCCATTGAAGAGGCGCGCGCCCATGGAGATCTGAGTGAGAATGCAGAATTTATAGCCGCTAAGGAGCATCAATCATTCGTTGAAAAGAAGATTCGAGAGATCGAACAGAAATTGGCGAACTCGGAGATAATGGACCGGCTGAACTCCACTGATGGCAAGGTCGGTTTCGGTTCTACCGTCACTCTGAAAAATTCCGACAACGGCGAGAATGTCACCTACCAGATTCTTGGGCCGGACGAATCGGACATCCGATCAGGAAAGATTTCGATTGCCTCTCCCCTGGGTAAGGCATTGATTGGGAAAGAAGTAGAGGATGAGGTGAAAGTCCAAACCCCAGGGGGAACCAGGAGTTATACCATCCTGAAGATTACCTGATTGAATTACTTCTTACCTTTCTTCCTTCCTTTAAAACGAATAAGGGAAAATCTAATTAAGGCAAGGAAAAGAAAATACCGTACCGTATTTCCGATGCCTGACACCAAATTCACCCTTCTTTCCGATGCCTGACACCAAATTCACCCTTCGAAAGGCTCAGGGCGAACGGTGATTTATTGAAATTAGGTAACTTTTCCGATCATGCTGAGCTTGTCGAAGCATGAAATCGATTTGGGCGATAGGTGTCATACCCTGACACCAGGACATTATCTAATCCCCACGGTTACTTTTTGGTAGTAAGCGCAGTTAT
>CAZXMB010000199.1:0-4756 GCA_964641715.1 uncultured Syntrophaceae bacterium | reverse complement strand
GCCGTGGGTTTAAGGTCTATTGCAGGCGGGTATGGAAATTGGAGAAATCCGGAAGGCGGAAAAGCAGGAGAGCGGATAAAAAAAGGGAGGGGGTTTTTATCATTTCAGCTTCTCCATTTCCCCGCCGGGGAGAAGCTTCACTTTTCCTCTGCGGCCCGGTCCTCCTTTAACTTCAATTCGATTTCTTTCGATATCCACAATGATCTCATCTCCTGAGACCATATTCTCGCCTTCCCAGACCTTCGGATCCCCTGTCAGCACCACTTTCTGATCCCGGTTATAAAAAGTGGCTTTCTCGCAACTTGCCACCCTCATTCCCTGCTGAATCTTCACATTTCCTCCTGCCACCACTTTCTCAATTCCCTTGCCGTCTTCGAGGATCACCGCTTCAAGAGAATCGGAATAGATGACGATATCCTTTTGCCGGGCCATCACATTCCCTTTGAAGATGATCAGATTATCTTTCGAATAGGTCTCTACCCTGTCCGAAGTGATATCAATGGGGGAACCGGGCTCGACCAGTTTGATATCGCCCGTTTCGGGGAGGGCACCCTTTTTCAAAGGTTCCTTTTCCTTAGGGGGAGCGGCGGGACTCGGGAGCGATGCGACTCGCTTTTCCCTCTCTTTTACCTCAGCTTCCTCCTTCAAGACCACCTCTCCTTTGGGTGCTTCTCCCTCCTTTTTTTGCTCCTTTACCTCAGATGAAGGTGGAGGTAAAAGGGCTGTGCGTTTTTCCTCGTCGGGTTTCACCTCAACCCTCAGGGGTGCCTTCCCTTCCCCTTGCCTTACGGTCTCCTCTCCAGGAGAAATCGATTTTACGGGCTCTGGAGAATAGGCCACCAACTGCCTTCCTTCCTCTTCGTATCTGATAAGCGGTGTGACCTTTTTACCCTCTACGGGGACAGGCGCTTTCGTATCGAAAGAGGAGACTCTCCTTTCCTCCCCGCGATGGGCCTTTTCGGCCTCCTTGCTTAACAGGGCCTTCTCTTCATGAAGGGGAAGGGGTTGCCTCCTTTCCTCTTCAAATTTGATGAGCGCAATCCTCTGGGGTTCTCCTTCTCTTTGCTCCACCTTTTTCTTGGCCTCTGTGACCGTTGCTTTACGGAGGAATGTCCTTTTCTCCCTTATGCCTTGATCAAGAATAGCCTTAGCCTCTTTGGAGTAGGAACTTTTTGGATATTCATTGACAATCTTACGGAAGGCCTCTGACGCCTTTTTCCATTGATCGATCTCGAGATAACTCTTTCCAAGGAGATAAAGCGTCTTATCCTCCTCCGATCTCTTTGGAAACTTCTCCAGTAATCCCTCAAATCGGGCAGCCGCCGCCCTGTATTTCTTCTCCTTATAATAGAAATTTCCCACATAGAATTCATGATCCCCCAATTGCTTTCGGCAGGTTTGAATCTTATCCTTTGCCTTATCCGTAAAGATGCTCGGCGGATAGTTGGTGATTAAATATTCGAAGCTGGAAAGGGCCTTCCGGGTGGAAGTTTGATCCCGATCGAGGGTGCGCATCTGATTAAAATAGGCCAATCCGATTTGATACTGGACATAAGGGATCTCTTCATGGGTGGGATGGATTTTCTTAAATTCCTCATAGGCGGCAATGGCCTCGACATAATCCTTTTTGAAGAAATGGCAATCGCCGATTTTGAGCTCGGCCCAGAGGCTATAAGGGGGACTGTCGGGAAAACTCGACTTGATCTGTTCGAATATCTTCAGGGCATCAGAATAATCTCTTTTATTGAATTTGGCCAATCCCTGCTTATAAAGGATCTCAGGGTCCCCTTTAATCGTTTTAACATCCTTTCCCTTGCCCGCACACCCGAAAAGGAAGGAGAGGAGGACCGTTAAAAGAAGAACTGTCTTCAGAAATGGTCTTTTTTTCATAGAATCATTTTCAACCGAAATTGCCTATAATTATGATAGGAAGGGACATTGATGTCAATATGAAAATCCGGCTCCTCTGTAATGCTTCATTGAAGCAGGGCCCACCGGGTAAGGTCCCGATTTAATCGGGGCCTATTCAGGGCGACTGAAGTCGCCCCTACCCCGTTTAAGTGAGGGGTCACGGCTCTCTTTTTACTTGAATTTCGAAGGGAAAGCCAATAAGATGAGTACGTGACTGTCATTCACTGAAAAATGGAGGGAGAGGGAAAAAAGATGCGGATCGAACAGGCGAAACGGATTGATCAGATTCCACCCTATCTCTTTGCGGAAATCGATAAAAAGAAGGAGGAGATGAGGCAAAAGGGGATGGACCTCATTGATCTCGGAATCGGAGACCCCGACCTCCCCACACCGAAACCGATCATCGAGCAATTGAAAAAGGCGGCAGAGGATCCCAGACACCACCGGTATCCTTCTTACGAGGGGATGATTGAGTTCAGAGGGGCGGCGGCCAGATGGTTCGAGAAGAGGTTTCACATCCGGTTTGATCCGAAGACGGAGATCCTCGCCCTCATCGGTTCTAAGGAGGGCATTGCCCACATCCCTCTTGCCTTTGTCAATCCGGGAGATTATGTCCTGGTCCCCAGCCCGGGATACCCGGTCTATCGTGTCTCAACCCTCTTTGCGGGCGGGGTTCCATACTTCCTTCCCCTTCTTAAAAAGAATGGTTTTCTTCCGAAACTTTCAGAGATTCCGGAGGAGGTCGCTGAGAAGGCAAAACTTCTCTTCCTCAATTACCCCAACAATCCCACCTCCGCGATTGCGGACCGATCCTTCTTTGAAGAGGCAGTCGCCTTTGCCCGGCGCCACCAAATCATTGTCTGTCACGATGCGGCCTATTCTGAACTGGCTTTCGATGGATACCGGCCACCGAGCTTCTTTGAGATCGAGGGGGCAAAAGAGGTGGGAATTGAATTTCATAGCCTCTCTAAAACCTTTAATATGACAGGCTGGAGAATCGGTTTTGCTGTGGGCAACGCCCGGATCATCTCCGGCCTGGGAAGGGTCAAAACTAATATTGACTCCGGTCTTTTTCAGGCGATCCAGGAAGCAGGCATTGTAGCCCTGAATCATTTCGATACCCCCATCCCGCAGATCATCCAAATCTATGAACGGCGAAGAGATGTCATGGTGAAAGGCCTCCGGGAGATCGGTCTGGGACTAGAGCCACCCAAAGCTACTTTTTATCTCTGGATCCAGGTCCCGGGAGGATATACCTCCGCCCAGTTTGCCACCCTGCTCATTGAGAAGGCAGGAATCGTAGCGACCCCGGGAAATGGCTTTGGAGAGACCGGGGAGGGTTATATTCGAATGGCCCTCACAGTGGAGGAATCAAGGCTGAAGGAGGCCATTGAACGTCTAAAAAAGATTAATTTTTAAAGATCATCCTTCTTTAAACCTGTTAATGAAATCCGACAAACTTCTGTTTTTTTATCTGCTCTTGCTCAAGAATTAGATGGAAAAGTACGGAGGTCGATATGCAAGAACTCATTGGGGAGATATTTTTTATCGCTATTCTTATCCTCTTAAACGGCTATCTTGCCGGGGCAGAGATTGCAGTGGTGACAGCAAGAAAGAACCATATCCAGCAGATGGCCGAAAGGGGTAAAAGAAATGCAAAAATCTTTTTAAAACTGAAAGAAGAACCGGACCGATTTCTGGCCACCATTCAGGTTGGAATTACGGGTTTAGGTGTCCTGGCTTCTGCGGTCGGTGGGGCAGCGGCTGTCAAGGTCATCAAGCCTGGCCTTCAGATGGTCCCCTTTAAGGCAATCTCTATAGCGGCTGAACCTATTGCCATTGCGATCGTTGTTGTAATGATCACTTACTTTTCTGTGATCTTCGGCGAACTTGTCCCGAAGTCCATTGCATTGATGCATCCTGAAACCATAGGCCTCTGGACGGTAAGGCCTATTGATACCTTTTCAAAAATCGTTTCCCTCATTGTCAAATTCCTCACTCTCAGCACAGCCTTTGTGCTCAGACCCTTTGGCAGGAAACCCCTCACGGAAACGACCTATATCACCGAAGAAGAGGTGAGGATGTTGATTAAGGAGGGAGGAAAACGTGGTGTTTTTGAACCTGCGGAGGAAAAGATTCTCCAGAGTGTTTTTAAATTCACGGACATGTCAGCTAAGGAGGTAATGGTTCCGGATACTCAAGTGGTTACCATCCAGATAGATAAATCACCACAGGAGATCAGGACGATGATAGAAGAAGAGCAGTTTTCTCGTTACCCTGTCTATGGAAAGGACATCAATGACATTAGAGGTATCCTCCATTCAAAGGATTTCCTCACCCTCCTTACAAAAACAGGGCAGGCGGATATCCGGAAGCTCATTAAGTCTCCTTTCTTTATTCCTGAGACCATGAAAATCAGCCTCCTCCTGAGGGAGATGCAAAAAAAGAGGGTCCATATGGCCTTGGTGGTGGATGAATACGGCGGGGTCTCGGGTTTGGTCACCCTGGAAGACTTACTTGAAGAGATCGTTGGGGAGATCAGGGACGAACATGACGTGGAAAGCCCTGTAATTCTGCTTTCAGATGGTACCCTTTTGATTGATGCATCGATCAGCTTAAAGGATTTAAAAGAAGACTATCAGATCTCGCTTCCAGAATCTTCGGAGTATGAAACCCTTGGAGGTTTTTTGATGACGGCCTTACAAAAGATCCCACAGGTTGGTGACATGGTTGAAATCGAGGGGAAGCGTATAAAAATCGTAGAAATGGTAGGTCAAAGGATCTCAAAAGTTAAGTTAGAAAAACTTCCCGAACCCGTTCAAGAGAACGCATAGAGCATAGGACA
>CAZXMB010000198.1:0-4778 GCA_964641715.1 uncultured Syntrophaceae bacterium | reverse complement strand
AACAGGTTATTGACTGTTTTTCTTTTTTCTATAAAATATATAGTATTCCTTCAATCAGAGGGAGGTGGCCCATGGAAGACCGGATTCTTATCGTGGATGATGAAGAGATTATCTGTAGCCTGTTGGCCCGCAGGCTGGCGAGGGAGGGTTATTCTTGCACCACGGCTAACAACGGGAAAGAGGCCCTCGACCATTTCTATAAGGATACCTATTCCCTCATCATCTCCGATATCAAGATGCCCAAGATGGATGGGCTTGAGCTACTTAAAAGTGTCAAATCCATCCATCCCAAAATGAAGATGATCATGATCACTGCCTATCCGGAGATCAATATGGCCGTGGAGGCCATGCGTCTGGGGGCCTATGATTTTATCATCAAGCCGGCCGATCTGGAACTGGTGGTTCTCAGCGTGAGGAAGGCCTTGGAGAGCAAGCGATTGGAGGAAGAGATCGAAGCCTACCACAATTGTCTGGAGGAGCGGGTTGAGGAGAGAACCGCCAGACTTCAACAGGCTTATCGTATCCTTAAGAAGGCCCATCTGGATTCGGTGAAAGTGCTTGCGGAGGCTATTGATGCAAAAGATCCTTATACCCGGGGCCATTCGGATCGGGTGAAACGGATGAGTTTGAGGATTGCGAAAGGGATAGGTTTTTCAGAGGAAAGAATAGAGGCATTGGAGTACGGAGCATTGCTCCACGATATTGGAAAGATAGGCATTAAGGATGAGATCCTTCAAAAACAGGGCCCCCTGAGCCCGGAGGAGTACCACATCATACAGGAACACCCCCTCATCGGCGTGAAGATCGTGGAGGGAGTGGATTTTTTTAAGGACAAGATTCCGATGATCCGCCACCACCATGAATATTATGACGGGAGCGGTTATCCGGATGGACTGGCAGGAGAGGCGATTCCTCTGGAGGCAAGGGTCATCACGGTCCCGGATGCCTTCGATGCAATGACGAGCTTAAGACCTCATCGCGGGGTGATGCCCCTTCAGGATGTGCTGGAGGAACTGGGGAGGTTCAAAGGCAAACAGTTCGATCCTCAGGTCCTGGAGGTCTTTCTAAAAGAAAAAATTTATAAGCTATAACCCCCCGCTGGGATAATGGAATGATGGAACACTGGAATATTGGGTTGAGGTAATCGGTTTTCCGCACTATTCCATTATCCCAATATTCCATATGAAGTCGATTGGGGTATCCATAGGTTCTATAAATTCCAAATAGGTTGAACATCAAGTTTATGCCCGCCAATTTGACCCCCCAATATTTAGAAGCCGAGGCGAAATTCAAACAGGCGAGGTCGATCCCCGAAAAGATAAAAGCCCTTGAAGTCATGATGGCCGTCATCCCGAAACATAAAGGGACGGAAAAAATACGGGCTCAACTGAAAAGCCGGATGGCCAAATTGAAGGAAGAACTCCAGAAGAAACCTTCCATTTCAAGGGCAGAACAGGCTTATAATGTTAAGAGAGAGGGGGCAGGGCAGGTGATCCTCCTGGGCCTCCCCAATTGCGGGAAATCGAGCCTCTTTTCAAAGGTCACGAATGCCCCTTCTGAAGTCGGGGATTATCCCTTCACCACTCAAAAACCGATCCCGGGGATGATGCGATTCGAAAATCTTCAGATTCAGTTGGTGGATACCCCTCCGATCCAGTTGGACCATATTGAGCCCGGATTTCCGAACCTCCTCCGGAACGCAGACGCCCTTCTCGTGGTGGTGGACATCGGGGAGGACCCTCTGTTCCAGATGGAGATCCTGTCGGAAGTCCTCAAGGAGATGAAGACAGGGATCACGGGAAAAGGGTCAATCCCTCCGCCCGAGATCGGATGGGCTTACAAGAGAGCTCTCCTTCTCGGAAATAAATGCGATCTTAAAAATGCGATGAAGGAATATAAGGCCTTTGAGGATCGTTTCAGGGATACCTTCCCCATTCTTCCCATCTCTTCCAAAGAGGAGATGAATCTTGAAGAGATGAAGAGGGAGACCTATTGGCTTCTCGATATCCTCCGTGTTTACACAAAGGTTCCCGGAAAGGAGGCGGATTTGACCGAACCGGTCATCCTCCCCAAAGGAAGCACCGTCGAGGATGTGGCCCTCTCGATCCATAAGGATTTTGCCTACAAACTCCGGTATGCGAGAATCTGGGGGTCCGGGAAATTTGATGGCCAGATGGTCAAGCGGGATTTCCTTATCAGAGAGGGAGATGTGGTCGAACTCCATATTTGACAATGAACGATGAGTCCTTTACGAGAAGAGCCTTTTTCAGGTGGATGTTAGGGATTTCGTTCCTTCCTGTTTTTCCTTTACCTGTTCTGGAGGCAAGGGCAGATTCACCCCTTCTTTCAAAAGAGGGGAGAAGAGCTTCGATCGCTGAGTTCTTCAAAGGAGAGGAGCTGACCTATGAGATCGGATTCTGGCTGCTCAGGAGGGTGGCGATCGGAAAGCTCTCTTTTAAAGAGATGGAGAAGAAGGGCCATTATCTATCCACCCTCCGGGCAGAGACCCTCGGCGTTTTAGGATTTGTGTCACGTTACCGGGTCGATACCTACCGGGCGGTGATGAGGGAAGCCGAGGGCGGAAAACACCTCCAGCCCCTTTCATTCGAGGAGGATGTGAAGGTGGGGAGCAAGTCGAGAAGAAGGACCTACCTTTTCGATTATTCACGAATGAAGTTGGTCCGCCTGAGACAGAGAAAGGATGGGACGACCGAAAGGCGAGAGGAGGATATCCCTTTCGGAAAGACCTGCGATGATTTTCTGACCGCCTCTTACAATTTTCGTTTTGGCGTTTACGGGGAGATCGAAAGGGGAAGGAAATACACGGTGGCCACCTTTCCCAAGAAGGGACACTCCAGCTATGAGGTGAGAGTGGGGTCCAGGGAGGAAGAGGAGAAGAGAAGAAAATCTGAGAGGAGTAAGGAAGGGAAAGAGTATTATGTCAAGCTCTTTTTAGACCCAGAGATCACCCATTCGAAAGAGGGCCTTATCGAAGGATGGTTATCCAGAGATCTCTACCCCGTCGAGGGGACGATCAGGGATGTGATCCTCTTCGGAGATGTAACAGGAAGGCTCATTAATAAAGTCCGGAGTTAATCTAATTTCGGGTTTAATTCCGCAATCTGAAATCCGCAATCCACAATAGGAAGATGGATACTCAATCCAGGTATTTAAGAATCCGCCGGAAGGACATCGCCTATTTCAAGTTTATCGTGGAATCCTATGAGGGGATGGCTGTGGTGAGAACCCAGGATCCCCAGGAGGCGATTGTGGAGTTGATGGTCGCACCCGGCTGGGAGAAAGAGGTCGAGGAAGTTCTGGAAGGGCTCCGGAAGGAGATTCCCATCGAACCCTTATCCAAGGATACAGGAGAATCTGATGATCGAACACATCCCATTTGGGAAGATATTGAGAGAAGCCCTAAGAGAGGGCGGTGAGTTTGCGGATCTCTATTTTGAGCAGACCCATCCCACTTCCATCATCTGCGAGGAGGATCGGATAGAGAAGATGATTTCAGGCCAGGACCTTGGAGCCGGGCTTCGAATCCTTTATGACGGCAGAACCTTCTATGGCTTTACCAATCGGATCACCGAGAAGGATCTCCTCCACCTGAGCCATCTCATCAGCCACTCCGTAAAAGAGGATAGGGGAGAGAAGGAGATCCCTCTCCTTTTTCAAAATTCCTCCTCCCTCTCTTCTCCTCTGACCCTTCATTCCCCATCGTCAATAGAAAAAGATCCCAAAGGGATTTCCATTGGTGAGAAGGTCTCTATGGTGAGAAGGGCCAATGATATGGCACGGAGGCTGGATCCCCATGTCAAACAGGTAAAAGTCCTCTACCGGGATTTTACACAAATCCTCACCATTGCCAATTCGGAGGGGACATGGGTGAAGGGGGAAAGGGCGGGGATTGTTTTTTCCGTTCAGGTGGTATCCGGAAGGGATGACCTTATTCAGACCGGATACGAGCCCGTCGGAGGCACGATGGGTTTCGAACTCTTCGATCTTCATCCTCCGGAAAAAGTGGCTGAGGTCGCAGCCAAAAGATCCCTCCTCATGCTCTCGGCGAGACAGGCACCCATGGGTAGAATGCCGGTGGTCCTCTCGAGTGAAGCGGGCGGGACCATGATTCACGAAGCCATTGGCCATGGATTGGAGGCCGATTTGGCTCAACAGGGCCTTTCGGTCTACTCGAAGAAGATCGGAGAAAAAGTCGCCTCTCCTCTCATCACGGTCGTGGACGATCCCACGCTTCCCCAAAGAAGAGGTTCCTATGCATTTGATGATGAAGGGGTGGTCTCTCAGAGGACGATTTTGGTGGAAGAGGGGATCCTGAAAGGATATCTCTATGATCGCCTGACCGCTTTCAAGGATAGGGTCCGATCGACCGGAAACGGAAGAAGGGAATCTTACCAGCAGAAACCCATCCCGAGGATGAGTAACACCATGATCCTTCCGGGGAAGATGAGTCCAGATGAAATTATTCATTCCGTTGAAAAGGGGCTCTTCGTGAAGAAGATGGGTGGAGGTCAGGTCAATACGGTCAATGGAGATTTTGTCTTTGAGGTCAATGAGGGATACCTCATTGAAAAGGGGAGCATCGGAGAGCCGGTTCGAGGCGCCATCCTGATAGGCAATGGCCCCCGGGTCTTAAAAGAGATTGATCTGGTCGGGAATGACCTTGGATTTGGAATCGGAACCTGCGGAAAGGATGGCCAGGGAGTGCCTGTGGGAGATGCTCAACCCACCCTGAGGATTCCGGAGATTGTCGTGGGAGG
>CAZXMB010000197.1:0-4867 GCA_964641715.1 uncultured Syntrophaceae bacterium | reverse complement strand
CCTTGACCCCGCCTACAAGGCGGGGCTTGCGGGGCACTTGCCGGTCAAAGCCCAAGGTTCAAATCAATGTCAAATGGCTGTATGCCAAATGCCAATCATTTCAATTATAAAAGGCGGAGCCTTAGTTCTTGAACTTTGAAGTCTGACACTTGGATTTCATTTGGCATTTGAACTTTGACATTTGACATTCTTAAAAACTCTGAAGCAACTCCCTTAATTCTTTCTTGTCCGTAAGGTTTGACAGGAAGTTAAGGATGGTTTGATATTTTTCCATCGTTTCAAATTGAAACTCTACCCTCAACCCCTTCCCCTCAAAATAAGACGGATGATGAATGGAAACACCGAAGGGGAGGTTTAGCTTCTTTCTTTTCTCCTCAAAGGCCTTTTCGAGCTGGAGGATTCTCGGGTATCGGAGGTCTACCAGGACCTTTTTGACCCGCTCTGTTTTTTGAGAAGGGGTAAGTTCCTTTTGAGCAAGAACGGTCTGGATCTCCGGCCGGCGGAGGAGGTCTCCCATTTTCAGTCGATCCCGGCGGGAGATTTCGTCCAGAAGGGTAAGGATCTCTCTTAAACGATTCTCTCCTAACTTCAGGGAGGAAAGAAAAGGGATGAGGGTCATCCGGTCTTCGGAGCTCATCTTCGCAAGCAGTCGAATGTTGGAGCGTGAAACCTCCCCTTTCAATACATACTTTTTTGTCTCCTCTTCCATCCCCGCAAGGGAGAGATAGGTGTTTAATATCTTCTCGTTCGGTTCCAGTGAAAATAAAGGCAGATAAGATTTGACCACCTCGGAAGGTTCAAACTTAAAATGATGAATCAATTTCTGCAGGGCAATGGCTTTCTCCACAGTATTAAACCCTCTGGTCGTCAGATTCTCCTGGAGAGAGAGAACAAATAATTCCAGATCATTCGGCTCCCTCTCCTCAAAAACCATCGCCGGAATTTCAAAGATTCCCAGCTCCTTTAAGATAACAATCCTCCTGAACCCGCTGACGATCTGGTAACCATCTTCTTTCCTCCTTAAAAGGACCGGCTGAATCAATCCAACTTTCTGTATAGAAGATCGAATGCTCCGGAGGTCAGGCATAAAATTGACGAAGAAAGTCTCATCGGAAAGATCAATCTGATCGAAAGGTATCATCTGTATCGGTTTCATTTCATCCATCCCACAACGAATGGTTTCTCAACACCATTCGTGAAACTCCAAATCCCAATTACCAAATTCCAAATAATTTTCAATCGCCAATGTCCAAATAACCAGACATAAAAAGGACCATCTTGTTGAATTCTGGTTATTGAAAATTTGGTCACTATTTGGTTATTGAGATTTGGGATTGGGTGATTGACTTATCTCTATCCCGTATCTCCTCATGACCTCCTGGTAGTATCTTCCTTCCATCTCGTTTCCTCTTTTAAGGAAACCCGCTGAAAGAATCCGGCACTTCTTTTTCATCTCTTCAAGGACCCTCTTTCTCTCCTCTTCACGGAGAAAGTGTTCGGAAAGGAGTTTTTCCAGGGCGATTACCCGGTAACGATCATTTCCCCAGGATCGCTGGGAGAGCTGGTCAGCGTGACCTCCTCTCTTGATGATCAATTTCCTGTTGATGAAAAAGATCGGAAATCGTGCCGAGACCCTGAGCCAGAAGTCATAATCCTCACAGACGGGAAGGGCCTCATCAAAGAGACCCGCTCTGGGGAACAGATTTCTCCTCATCATCGCTGAGGAGGGACTGATGATGCAGAGGGGGAGACACTGTTCGAGGATCCAACCCGAATACTTCGAATGTTTCTTCATCGGATTAACCCTCTTTCCCCTTCGAATCCAGATCTCATCGGTATAGCAAAGTGGATATTGAGGATTTTCATCCAGGAAGTTCACCTGGATGTTGAGTTTCCCCTTCACCCACAGGTCATCCGAATCCAAGAAGGCGATATATTTCCCTCTGGAATGGAGGACCCCCGTATTTCTGGCAGCACTCACCCCTCTATTCTCAGAATGCTCGATGAGCTTCACCCTTCCCCCATATCGTTTCATCTCCTCAACCGTCCCGTCCATGGAACCGTCATCCACAACGATCAATTCAAAATCCTCAAAATCTTGAGCCAGGACCGAATCGACCGCTTCTTTCACCATTGCCTGACGATTATAGGTCGGAATGATCACGGAGACTTTGGGCATATTTTAAATGCGGAATGTAGATTGCGGATTGCGGAATAAAATTCAAAAACCTTAAAAAATAAAGCGATTCAATCCGAAATCCGCATTCCGAAATCCGAAATAAATTAAGCGACCCGTCTTGTCTTCTTTTTTAATCGGGCGGTCCGTTTTCTCAGAATCTCAGCCATCCTGAAATTTCTCTGCTGGAGAAATTCTTCCCGTTTTACCCTCAATTCCCTTACCCTCTGTTTTAACTGAGCGGCCGTGAGAATCGCCTTCTCTTTTTTAACAACGGCCCGCCTCTCTTTCTCCCCTTCGGGCTCGGGAATCCCCTTTGCCGCCCGAATGGTCCTGAGAAGTTCCTCCTTCTTCATGGCATGGACACCTTGAATTCCAGGCAATCCAAGAGCCATCTCTCTCAACTCCTTAGCCGTCATCTTCTCTAAAGGCTTCTCTTTCTTCTCCATTCTGACCTCCTCCTAATAGAATGTTAGAGGATTGAGGTTAGAGGTTAAAATGATTGCCTCAAACCTAATGCCTCATACCTCAGGCGAATTTCTATAAGTGTTCAATTCCTAATTCAATGGTGACTTCAAATTGTTCCTTCGGCTTTAATTCCAACGGCCAATAAAGAAGCAGACAGGACCCCTGATAAATCTTTTCAAAACCGCTTTCAGAGAGTGAAACCGTTTCAACAGGAAATCGCCACAGGTTGAACCTTTGATCCGCCTTTAAGACCGCCTTTATCCCGGCCCATTCGTCGGTCAATCCTACCTCTAAAACCCCTTCCAATTCACCAAAACTTCGAAGCCTCTGATCCTCAAGACGATGGCCGGGTATCTCATAATATCGATCCGGCGAATTCCCAGAAAGAAAGTTAATGTTGAACTCGATGCCAAAATTCATCCTTGTCTGATCATCCCCCTGATGCGAGACCTGATAAACGGCTTTGACTGCACTGCGATCCAGGTAAGGCACAAATCGTTTTTTCACTTTAACGGGGAACCTTTCTCCATTCCTGGAAAGACATCCTGATCGGGAAAAGAGGACCTCCCGGTTTTTCCCTTGCCTCCCGATCTCCATCTCATAGGGTTCTTCGATGAAATTTCCCTCCTCACTGTACCGGCCTCTTCGAAAGGATTCAAAATCCATGGGCTCCGCGATGAAATGGTCAAGGAAGGAAACCTTTCGGTAGGGATCGAAGTGGAGATATCGTTCCAGATCATCTTCTTTCAAATCAAAAATTTCATGGATGGTCCTCGCTTTTTCACCCGATGACTCCTTTTGACCCTCCAGTAATTTCTGATGGTAACCCTCCCTCCGTCGGGTAAGCGTATTGAGGATGTTAAAGGCCTTCGGCCGGTAATCCATTTCCGAAAGGCTACCTCCCCGGCTGCTGAAAAGCAGAAGGGTTTCCGGAGTTTTGATCATCACCTCTTCATCTCCATCACCATTCAAATCCAATTTCTCTATCTCCACCCAGCGTTTGTTTCCGTGGATTTCCCGGTCATAAAGACTTTCCGCCCTGATCAAATTTTCATAGAGGGCATGACGCAGATGAGGAAGATAAAGCCCTCCGAAAACCCCGTGCCAGTAAGCGTCATTACACTGGGCCCGGTAGAGATGGGAAAGCAGATCCTTTTTCCCGGAAGAAGATATTTTCCTCTCCCCTATCTTTTTTCGTAGATGGAGAACCCTTTTATGGAGGTCATTTGATTCTGGATATTTGGCGAAGAAATTTCTCCAGAATCCGCCCTTCATAAACCTTCCCACCTCTTCTCCTCCGGGGAACTCCTTTATTCTCTGAGCGACCTTCCCGTATTCCACCATGGCTTCGGTGGGGAGGCTCCATTCATCCATCTCCCTATAAGAAGAGCATGAGAGATAGATTCTTCCGAGAGGCTTTCGGGAATGGGCGTAAGTCCCTAAAGGCATGGGCTCTATCCAATCCAGATTTTCTCCGATCATTCGGAAGAAACGTTCCAGCCAACCCTCTTCATAGACCGAATGATAGGTATAAGGCCACACTCCGAATTTCTCGCCATCATCGGCGAAAATGGCCGATCGGGATGACCCTTTCAGCCTGTCGAGATAGACCAGGGTCTCTTCCGGCGGGTGGAATGGGATGATATATCGTAAGGTCTCACTTCCCGGAAATACCTTGATTACCTTCCCTTCCTCCTCGGTAAGATAATAGCCATATAAATCCTGCTCTCTCAATCCCGACTTCTTGAAATGATGATCATCAATGGTGATATATTCCACACCGGCTTCTTTTAAATATTTCGGGAGGTGGGGCTCCCAAACACGCTCCGCAAGCCACATCCCTCGAGGCGAAACTCCCATCTCCTTCCGAATGGTCCGGGTGAGTTTCCGGATCTGTCCAAACTTATCCTCATCGGGAATCACCGCCAGAACCGGCTCATAATAACCTCCGGTCATCATCTCCAGCTGGTCCCTCTGAACCAGCTCTCTTAAAATCTTAATAAACTCCGGGTGTTTCATTTTAAAAAAATCCCAGAGGACCCCGGAGTAGTGAATGGAGATTCTCATGAAGGGATATTTTCGAAGGACTTCGATGAAGGGAAGGTAGGCTTTCCGATAGGCATCTTCTATGACATGGAGGAAGTTTCCGACGGGCTGATGACTATGAACACAAAAAAGAAAGGCCACCTTCTCCATGAGTGGTAATGTATAGGATTTTAAGGG
>CAZXMB010000196.1:2829-4924 GCA_964641715.1 uncultured Syntrophaceae bacterium | reverse complement strand
ACATTTTAATTTTTGGTTATTGATGTTTGATGATTATTTGATTATTGGCTATTGGTGATTGATGTTTGATTTTATTTATATCATATTTCTTTAAATCTGACAATCCTTGCAAAGCTCTCCGCCTTCAGGCTGGCCCCTCCGACAAGTGCCCCATCAATATCGGGCTGGGCCATCAGGGCCTTTATATTCTCAGGGGTGACACTGCCGCCATACTGGATTCGAATCTCCTCTGAAATCCCTTTCGAATAGAGCCTTTCCACTTTCTGCCGAATAAACCGATGGACTTCCCCGGCCTGCTCAGGGCTCGCCGTTTTTCCTGTTCCGATAGCCCATACGGGTTCGTAGGCAAGGACGGTCTTTTCAATCTCTTTCTCCCCGACTTCTTTCAGCCCCCCGACCAACTGCCTTTCAACCACGGAAAAGGTTCTACCCCCTTCCCTCTCCTGGAGAGTCTCACCGACACAGAGGATCACCCTGAGCCCATGCCTGAAAGCCGATTTTACTCTCCGGTTGACGGTTTCCTCCGTCTCTCCAAAGTATTGCCTTCTTTCCGAATGGCCAACGATCACATATTGACAACCCAGATCTCCAAGCATCAGGGGGGAAATCTCTCCGGTGAAAGCCCCTTTCTCCTCCCAGAAAAGATTCTGAGCGGCAAGCAGGATGGAGGAATCCTTAAGCTCTTGACCGACGGCATGGAGTGCGGTGAAGGGAGGAGCCACTGCCACCTCCACCCCCTTTATCCCGGAAAGTAAGAGTTTTAATTCTCTGACCAGATCAAGGGCCTCCCCCACAGTCTTATTCATCTTCCAATTCCCTGCGATAAAGACCATCCTTCCCATCATCGATCCTTTCTCAAGGCTTCGATCCCTGGTAATTTCTTCCCCTCAAGAAATTCAAGGGAAGCTCCCCCGCCTGTTGAGAGATGGCTGATCTTCTCTGCCACCCCTGCTCGATTGACTGCGGCTACCGAATCCCCTCCTCCCACAATGCTGAAGGCGGAGGAGTTGGCCACGGCATTTGCAATGGCGAAGGTCCCCTGGCTAAAAGGCTCCATTTCAAATACACCCATGGGACCATTCCAGAAGATGGTTTTCGCTTTCTCGATCTCCCCTGAAAACATCCTGACCGTCTCAGGGCCAATATCGAGACAGACCCAACCTGGAGGAATCCTTTCATTCCTCACAACCTCTCTTTTGGCATGAAGATCCATTCGTTCGGCGGCCATATGGTCCACAGGGAGAAGAAATTTTACCTTCCCTTTTGCCCTCTCCAAAAGATTAAGTGAGAACCCGATCTGCTCTTCTTCCACCAGGGACTTCCCGACCTCGACTCCGTTTCCCTTAAGGAATGTATAGGCCATCCCTCCTCCGATGAGAAGGGCGGTCACCTTATCCAAGAGATTTTCGATGACTCCGATTTTATCCGAAACCTTTGCCCCGCCCAGAATGGCCACATAGGGTTTCTGCGGGTTGACCATGGCCTTCTCCAGACCTTCGATCTCTCGCATCATCAAAAAACCTGCGGCTACCGTTTGGACATATCGCGTCATCCCCTCCGTGGAGGCATGGGCCCGGTGGGCCGCGCCAAACGCATCATTGATATAAACATCACAGAGGGAGGCCAAAGCCTTCGAAAAGGTCTCGTCGTTCTTCTCCTCCTCCGGGTGAAAACGGAGATTTTCGAGGAGCAAAACCTCCCCCTCCTTCATCCCTTCAATAAGCCTTTGAACCCCATCACCCATACAATCAGACGCCAGAGTCACCTTCTTCCCCAAAAGTTGGGATAATCTTATGGCTACAGGAGACAGGCTGTACTTCGGATCCCTTTTCCCTTTCGGTCTTCCCAGATGGGATGCAATGATCACCTTCCCTCCTGCCTCGCTTGCAAAGCGGAGAGTGGGAAGAGAGAGGATGATCCGGGTATCATCGGTGATTTCCTTGTCTTCATTGAGAGGGACATTAAAATCAACCCGAATGAAAACCCGCTTTCCCTTCAATTCAATCTGATCTATGGTGCGAATAGGCATTACCTGCTCCTACATAGGGACGATGAACATTAAACGATGAACGATGAACAGTGCATTATTTTTTGT
>CAZXMB010000196.1:0-2729 GCA_964641715.1 uncultured Syntrophaceae bacterium | reverse complement strand
ACATAGGGACGATGAACATTAAACGATGAACGATGAACAGTGCATTATTTTTTGTTCATTGTCCATTGTCCATTGTCCATCGTTCATTACTTCTTCCCGAATAGAAATAAAAACAACTCCGCCATCCGGTTGGAGAAACCCCATTCGTTATCATACCAGGAGATGATCTTCACCAATTTCCCGCCGATCACCTTTGTCGAGGATCCGTCAACGATAGAGGAGTGGGGGTTTCCATTGAAGTCGATGGAGACCAGCGGCTCCTCGCAGAAACTCAGGATCCCCTTCATCTTCCCCTCTGCATAGGATTTCAGTTCCCGGTTCAATTCCTCCACGGTGGTCTCCTTCTTCAGTCCTGCAACGAGGTCAACCACGGAGACATTGGGGGTGGGGACCCGGATGGACATTCCATCCATCTTGCCTTTTAATTCCGGAATGACAAGGGAGAGCGCAGTGGCCGCCCCTGTGGTGGTCGGAATCATGGACATTGCGGCGGCCCTTGCCCGTCTCAGATCCCGATGAGGAAAATCGAGAATGACCTGATCATTCGTATAGGAATGAATGGTGGTCATTAAACCGTATTCCACTCCAAACTCATTGACCAGTATCTTGGCGATAGGGGCAAGGCAGTTCGTGGTGCAGGACCCCATGGAGAGAATGTGGTGTTTCGAAGGGTTATAATCCTTCTCATTAACCCCGAGGACGATGGAGGCATCCGGGTCTTTCGCCGGAGCAGAGATGATCACCTTCTTTGCGCCGGCCTCCAGATGTTTCGCCCCTCCTGGCCGGTCCGTAAATCTCCCTGTGCTCTCAAGGACCGCATCCACCCCCAGGTCCTTCCAGGGAAGCTGAGCCGGGTCCCTTAACGCAAAAACCTTCACCTCTTTTCCGTTGATCAAAATAGCATCCTTCTTCGTTTCGATACTTGCCTCAAATTTCCCGTGAACAGAATCGTATTTAAGAAGATGGGCCAGGGTAATGGCATCAGTGAGGTCATTGACCGCCACGAATTCCAGATCCTTATTTTTCAAACCTGCTCGAAGGACATTTCGACCAATTCGTCCGAATCCATTGATCCCTATTCTGATCGCCATAACACTCCCTCCTTTCGAAAATTTATTGACCAATATAACTTTTTTCTCAATCTGACGTCAATACTTTTTGGATAGACCATAATCCGTAATCGTCATCCTGAACTTGTTTCAGGATCTATGGGTTATCGAAAAAGCGAGATGCTGAAAAAATTTCAGCATGACAGCGATATTGCTAAGGTTTCCATTTTCGGTTACGGATTATGGGATAGATCAAGTGACATGAAGGACTTCACAAATAAAAGGGAACCTGATATATTATAAATGGTCGGGGGAGGCCATGAGAAGAGACCATAAGATTTATGACCGCAATATATTGGAACTGGTGAGGGGACTTCTCCTTTCCGAGATTTCCTTCCAGGAGATTTTCAAAAGATATAAAAAGGGCCACCTTCATTTTTCAGACATCGCCAGCTGGGTGGACGATAAAGGTCAGAGTCCGCTCTATAATTTGAAAGAGCAATGCCACTCTATCTTCAGAAATAAGGAAAAAGGGGCTCTCCACAAAAATGAAGGGCTCCTTGACCTGGTCATCGGGTCTATCTTTCACGAAGCGATGAAATTTAGGGAGAATATCTATCAACTGGATATCTACCGGCCTAAGTACTTGCAATATAAATTAAATGCGGGAAGGACTCCGTATGAAAGGAACTACCTCCAGCAGTTCGAACGAATTATCGCAAAGGCTGAACAGGGGGTGCTTCTGGGAATGGCTGAAATCCGTTCGCTCTTTCATGATGCGATGGAACAGTTGACCGATTTTTTCAGGGAGAACTCAAAGAACCCCTATCTGGCCCGATTTCTATTGGACCATCAATCCCTCCTTAAAAAGGTCTATGGCCGCAGGAGGGCAAAAGAGATTTTAAATACGATGTTTGAAAACGGAATCCAGGGCGCTTACCTTCTGGCGGGCAGAGGCTATCTCGACAGCGAGCATTATGACCTCTCTTCCCTATGCTTCTCAAAAGCCTTGAAATTGGGTCCCTCCAGCGAGGAACTCCTTTTCCTGATGGATTTCAGCCGCGGGATGGATGCCTATTACAAGAATGCTTATTCAAAAGCGCTTTCCCTCTGGGGAGACCTGATCCACCTCCGTTTGAATAGGGACCTGAAAAAAAACTATGTGAGGAAAATGGAAGAGGTCTGCCGAAAGATTAAAGGCGAATTAAGAGAAGAGAGAAGGCTGGCGGTTGCTAAAAAAGCAGGCACCCTTGCTGATCAGATAAGAAAAATGTTATGATTTTTAGGGAGAGTTGAAAATGCCTATTTATGAATTTCACTGTAATGGTTGTGATCATGAATTCGAAAAATTGGTCTTTCGCTCCTCCGAAAAGATTGTCTGTCCCCAATGCAAAAGTAAAAAGGTCGTCCGGATGATGTCCGCCTTCGCATTTTCAAGCAGTGGAAAGTTTAAGAGCACGGCCAGTTCTTCCTGTAGCGGCTGCTCGGCTACCACCTGCTCCACCTGTGGTAAATAGGGATTACCAAATCTCAAGCACCAATAATCAGATAATAACCAATCCCCGATGACCAAAATTCTACCATCAAGTTGAGAATTCGTTTTGATTATTTTGAAAATTGGTTATTAGAACTTATTTGGAACTTGGGATTTGGTGATTGGGATTTAAAGGTTGGTGAGGT
>CAZXMB010000195.1:0-5001 GCA_964641715.1 uncultured Syntrophaceae bacterium | reverse complement strand
CTGCAAAACCGCTATTCACCGGTTCAAATCCGGTTGCCGCCTCCAAATTTTATCCATCCTTTCCTTTTAATCCATTAAATCCATTAGGGGATATCCCCCGTTGTTCCCCCCTCAGGTTAAAAATAGGCCTATCCCTTCTTGAAATTCCGTGGTAAAGTTGATTATTATTGTCTGAGTTTATTTCTTCACGGAGGAGAGAAAAGATGATCAAAGATCATATGGAGCGGGCAAAGAGAATACTTAAAGAATGGAAGGGAGACTCCTATACCTTCGGAGAGGGGGTTCTGGATGCCGCAGGGAAGTATGCCGGCCGGTTCGGGAAGAAGGCGACCCTGATCGTTACCGAGTTGGGTCAATCGTGGATCGAGAAATTTCTTAATCAGGTGAAGTTAAGCTTAAAGACAAATGGCATCACATTCGAGACGATCAATGGGGCAAGACCCAATGCCCCTCGAGAGGATGTCTACAGAATCAGCCTTCAGGTGGCGAGGTCCAGATCGGATATGCTTATCGCTCTCGGGGGAGGAAGTACCATCGATGCAGGCAAAGCCGCCGCTGTCCTCAATACCTATTCTCCCAGTGAGGTATTGGAGATTTTAGGAGGGAGCAGAGGTGAGGCGGACTCCATCGAACCTTATTTTGGAACAGGGCTCGTCACAAAGATGAAAGAGAAGACAGGCAAACCGCTGATGCCCGTTGTGGCCATCCAGACCGCTTCGAGTTCAGGAGCTCATCTCACCAAATATTCGAACATCACGGACCCCGTTACCGGCCAGAAGAAACTGATCGTGGATGAAGCGATTGTTCCTCCTGCTTCCATTTTTGATTATTCAGTGACCCTTGACTCTCCCATGGGCCTCACCCTGGATGGGGGGTTGGATGGTTTTGCCCATGCCTGGGAGGTTTTTACCGGTACCCGAGGTCCCGGTTATGAAAAAATGAAGGAGGTCGCAACGCTCTGCATCCGGTTAATCGTTTATGGTCTCCAGAGGATTAAAAAGGACCGGGGTGATTTGGAAGGAAGAATTGCCCTTGGTCTGGGGACAGATTTGGGCGGGTATTCCATCATGCTCGGAGGAACAGGGGGGCCTCATCTCGGGAGTTTTTCCCTGATCGATATCCTCAGCCACGGAAGGGCCTGCGCCCTATTAAATCCATATTACACCGTCCTTTTTGCTCCGGTGATCCAGGAACAGTTAAAGATCGTTGGTGCGATCTTCAAAGAGGCGGGTTATATTGGAGAGGAGATAAAGAACCTGAGTGGAAGGAACCTTGGATTGTCCGTAGCCAAAGGGATGGTCTCCTTTGCAAAGGACCTCCGCTTTCCGACCACTTTGAAGGAGGCGGGAGCGACCCGTGAACACATCGATCGAATGCTTGCGGCTGCAAAAAATCCCCAGCTCAAGATGAAACTTCAGAATATGCCAACCCCGATGGATGCGGAGAAGGGGGATGTGGATCGGTTGATGAAGCCGGTATTGGAAGCGGCCTTTACCGGGGATTTAAGTCTGATTCCGTGAGTACAGTCTGGGTAGGGAACGGTTTGAAACCGTTCCCTACCCACCAGAGGTGGAATGATGAAACCCGAGATCCAGAAGGCAATTAAAAAGGTGGACACAAAGAATTGGAAGAAAGTCTCTGTCGAATTTGGCAAAAATGCGATTGAGGTTTTAGTACCCCCGGGCGGTGTTGAGCTGAGCATGAAGAATGTTCCTGTTTTGCCCGATCCTCAGAAAGCGATTGAGGAGGCACTTTCGGCCCCCATCAGCAGCCCACCTCTCGAAGAGATCATCCGGAAGAAAGGGAAACCTCCGGAAGAGATCTCAGTGGCAATTGCTGTCTCCGATATCACGAGGCCTGTGCCCTATAAAGGGGGAAGCGGTATCCTTCTTCCCATCCTGAGGCGCCTGGAGTCTTCCGGTATCAAGAGAGAGAAGATCAGGATCATTGTGGCGACAGGGATGCACCGGGCCAGTACCGATGAAGAGAAAGTGGAGATGTATGGAAAGGAGGTTGTTGAGCAATATACGATCCTGGATCACGATTGTGAAAACAACGGTCTTCTGGAAAGCATCGGGAAGACCAAAAGGGGAACCCATGTCTATGTGGATCGGGACTTTTATTTTGCCGATCTGAAGATCACCACCGGGCTCGTGGAGAGCCATTTCTTCACCGGTATCTCCGGAGGGAGAAAATCCGTCTGCCCCGGATTGGTGGATGTGAAGACCATCCAGAGATTTCATGGCTCCTATTATCTTGAGGACCCCCATGCAACCAACCTCGTCCTGGAGGGGAATCCCTGCCACGAAGAGGCCCTGGAAGTGGCCCGGACCGTAGGAGTTGATTTTGTGGTCAATGTCAATCTCGATAAGGATTTGCGCCTCGTGCGGGTCTTTGCAGGGGATATGGTTGAGGCAAACCTGAAGGCTTACCAATTGATCAAGGACTATGCAGAGATCCCTCTAAAAGAAGAGTTCGATATTGTACTCACCCACAGCGGATATGTTGGAAGAGATCACTACCAGACCGCAAAAGCCGGGGTGGGGGCTTTGCCAGCAGTGAAAGAGGGGGGTGTGATTATTATCGCCGCAAACAACCGGGACCACATCGAGCCCATCGGCTCCCCTGAATATCGGTCTCTGATCCATCTTTTAAAATTGCAAGGGCCGGATGGGTATCTCAATATGTTGAGGATGGACGGCTGGAAATTTACCAAGGATCAGTGGGAGCCAGAAGTCTGGGGAAAGGTTCTAAGAAAGGTGGGAAAGGAAGGATTGATTTACTGTTCTCTCGAAATCGAGAGGAAGAACTACTGCCTTCTCCCCGGGATCTGCGGACTCGATTTTATAAAGGGCAAGAGGATCAAACCCTCTCTTGAAAAGGCTCAGGAGATGATCCAGAAGGCCGTTCTCTTTACGGTGAGCCGATATCGGGAAAATGGGATCGAACCGACGATGGCCATCATCCGGGAAGGGCCCTATGCCGTTCCTACTCTTCAAACGTAGCCCCTGTATTCGCAGAAGTGACCAGCCTCGCATATCGTTTAAGATAACCCTTCAACTTTTTTTGGGGCGGTTTCCATTGAGAAAGCCTTTTTTTCAGTTCCTTATCGGGGATAAGGAGATTGAGTTTCTTTCCCGGAATATCGATTTCAATCAGGTCTCCGTTTTGAACGGCGGCAAGGGGGCCTCCTTCTGCCGCCTCCGGAGAGATGTGACCGATGGCGGCCCCCCGACTTCCACCCGAGAAACGACCATCCGTAAGCAGGGCCACCTCCCTGTCTCTTCCGATACCCACAATGGCAGAGGTAGGGGCAAGCATCTCCCTCATGCCCGGTCCCCCTTTTGGCCCTTCGTAACGGATGACCACCACATCGCCCTTCCTGATTTTCCGACTGAGGATAACCTCGATGGCCTCTTCCTCGGAATTAAAAACTCTCGCCGGACCTCTATGTCTTAGCATGGCCTCGTCAACGGCTGATCGTTTTACTACAGCCCCTCCGGGTGCCAGGTTCCCAAAAAGGACAGCAAGCCCTCCGGTTGAATGATAGGGCGTTTCAAATGGCCGGATCACTTCCTGATTTCGGACTTTTTTCCCCTTAAGATTTTCTCCCACGTTTTTACCGGTTACCGTTAAAGCATCCTGGTGAATCAGATTTCCCCGGGTTAATTCCATCATGAGGGCTGGAATCCCCCCGGCCTGATGGAGTGTCTGAAGATGATGGGGTCCTCCGGGAGAGAGGTTACAGAGATGGGGTGTCTTTTCGCTGATACGGTTAAAGGTTTCAAGGGAGAGCTTAATCCCTGCCTCTCTTGCAATGGCAGGCAGATGGAGGGTGGTATTGGTGGAACCTCCGAAGGCCATATCCACGGTGATCGCATTTTCAAAGGCCTTTCTGGTCAGAACCTTTGATGGTTTTAAATCCTTTTTCACGAGTCCCATGATCCTCACACCCGTCTCCTTTGCAAGACGGATCCGGTCTGCAAAGACAGCAGGGATGGTCCCATTGTAAGGAAGGGAAAGGCCAAGGGCTTCGGCAAGACAGTTCATTGAATTGGCTGTGAACATTCCAGCGCAGGATCCCGCTCCGGGGCAGGCGCATCCTTCTGCTTCTCTCATCTCCTCCATCGTCATCTCGCCGGTTTTCACTTTCCCCACCCACTCAAAAACAGTGATGAGGTCAATCTCCCTTCCCTCAAACTCACCGGCCAACATAGGCCCTCCGCTCACCAGGATAGCGGGGATATTGAGACGGGCCGCCGCCATCATCATTCCCGGAACGATTTTATCACAGTTCGGGATAAGGACCAGACCATCAAAGGGATAAGCCATGGCCATGGATTCAAGGGAATCCGCAATCAATTCCCTCGAGCTGAGAGAATATTTCATCCCCTCATGGCCCATGATGATGCCATCACAGACCCCGATTGTGAAGAATTCGAGGGGTGTTCCTCCTGCCATCCGGATTCCGGCCTTTACAGCCTCGGAGATCTGATGAAGATGGAGATGGCCCGGGATCACTTCATTCGCCGAGTTGGCAATTCCGATCATCGGCTGGCTGATCTCCTGATCGGTCAGCCCCAGGGCTTTAAAGAGAGAGCGGTGGGGGGCCCTTTCAAGCCCTTTCTTCATCCTGTCGGATCGCATATGCCTCTCCTTTCATCCTTAAAATAGTATGTCCGATATTTTTTTCTAACATAAGTTCCTGATCGAGACAAGGAGAGAGTTGACAAAATTCTAAAAAACTTATAATTATTATTTCGATCGGCAAAAGAAAGAGGCCTGGGTGGCGGAATTGGTAGACGCAAGGGACTTAAAAGCTTTTAAAGCCCTCCAATGAAATCAGTAACTTACTGAAATTTCAAGCAAATCTTGCAACGCCTGCAACCCGAAATTCCCAATAAAACCTATGCACCATTCCCTGACCTGTAGCTGATTCTCCATAAGGGGTGGGCCGGACTCAAGGAGAAGTTATTGAGAACCCGGCCCGCCGTTTTTTTC
>CAZXMB010000194.1:1576-5042 GCA_964641715.1 uncultured Syntrophaceae bacterium | reverse complement strand
TCAAGGTGGGTTAGCCTTTTCATCCTTTCCTCCAAATGATGTTCAAGGATCGTTTACCTTGAGGAGCGCTTCGTTTGAGGATCGTTGTGCTTAAGGCAAAGTAAATTTTTGGCCTCCACCCTCAAGGGAACGTAGTGATCACTCCTCTATCCTCGAGCCTTTCTATCCTCCAATCGCTGACATATTCCTCTGACATTTCTTAAACTGGTGTGTGTTGATGAGATGTTTTTCCGGTTTGCTTTTCAGGGCCTCAAACAGTCGCTCTTTCAGGTCCTGATCGCTTCTGCCATTTCTGAGAAATTCCTTTACATTGATCTCCTCATCGGAGAAGAGGCAGGTTCTGATTTTCCCATCAGGGGTGAGGCGGATTCGATTACAATTCCCGCAGAAGTGGTCGCTCACCGGACCGATCAGTCCGATCTCTCCGGCCGCTCCTTCAAAACGGAATCTTTTAGCCGGGCCATCCCACTGTCCGGGTGGGATTGGGATCAGTCTACCCATCTTTTCCAGGGAGGTCTTAATTTGAGAGATGGTCAGAATATCTCCTTTTCTCCACTGTTCACCATTACCTGATGGCATATACTCAATATATCGAACGATAAGCGGAAAAGGAAGTGTTAGTTTTGCAAAGGATTCGATCTCATCATCATTCCATCCCCTGATCGCTACCATATTGATTTTAATCGGAGAGAGGTTGACTTTTAATGCCTCTTCAATCCCTTCCCACACCCGCTCATACCCATTTCTCCGGGTGATCTGATAGAACCTCTCTTTTTTGAGAGTGTCCAAGCTGATGTTCACCCTTTTTAATCCGGCGGCCTTCAGGTCTCTGGCGAAATCTTTCAGGAGGATTCCATTCGTGGTCAGGCTTAAATCTTTGATCTCCTGAATCGTTGAAAGCCGGGAGACAAAATCGATGATCCCCTTCCTGACCAGAGGCTCTCCACCGGTTAATCTGACCTTGGATATTCCCTCCGATGCAAAGACACGGACCATTTTCAATATCTCCTCATAGGTCAGGATCTCCTCTTGGGGGATAAGTGGAAGACCGTTCTCCGGCATGCAATAACGACACCGTAAATTACAGCGATCTGTTACTGAGATTCGCAGGTAATTGATTCTGCGTTTGTATGGATCGAAAAGCATATTATTTAGAAATTCCAATCACCAAATTCCCTGCCTACCGCAGGCAGGCAAGCTCCAAATAAATTCCAATTAACTAATAACCAAACAATGTTTGGAGGTTGAAATTTGAATATTGGTTATTATTTGGTTATTGGTGCTTGGTAATTGGTTATTCGTAATTCTTCACCTGTTTTCGATACATCATATCCACCCATCCGGAGGGCCGCTTCTTTAAACTCTTTCGAGCGGATCACTTCGATCACCTTTTGAATCTTTTCGTCCTCCCAATAGATGGAGGGGATGGCAAGATCGTAGCGCTCCTTCGCAACCGGAATGAAATCGAGATTCATTGCCTTGGCCGCAGAGAGAATTCCCAGTCCGACATCCGCCATGCCACTGGCGACCATTGAAGCCACCGCCATATGGGTGAATTCTTCCTTTTCATAACCCCGAATCCAGCCCGATTCGACGGAAAGAGTTTTAAGGATATGATCGAAAAGGACTCTTGTCCCGGAACCCTTCTGGCGATTGATAAAGAGTATGTCTTTTCGAAAAAGGTCTTTGAGGTTCTTTATTCCCCTGGGGTTTCCACGCTGGACGATCAATCCCTGTTCCCGGTAGACAAGGTGAATGAGTCTTACCTCTACCCCTCTTAGATATTTTTGAATATAGGGGAGATTGTATTCCCCTGAATCAGGATCGAGAAGGTGGAGGCCGGCCATATGAGCGAAGCCGTTCCTGATGGCGAGGATTCCACTTAAGCTCCCCACCGGATGGGATGAGAAAAAGACAGGAGGATAATATTTACCCAACAGGTCGGCCAGGAGATCGAGAGTGAGGTCATGGCTTCCAACCATCACAACAGTATGGAGGATTTCCTCAAGGGGTCTGAGAAGTTCCGCTTCGGCTTCTTCATTTTCATTTAGGCCTTCGGAAAGGGCAGGGATTCGTATGATCCCATCCGCCTTTGTCAAAGAGGTGATGATTCCTGAGCCTCTGGGCAGAGGAGAGGCATAGAGCCCTTGTCCAATCTTTCCTATCTTCACCCTCAGAAATTCTTCTGTGCCCAACTTAGAAGGAATCTTTCTGATTGGCCTGACTTTTACCCTTGGCCTCTCGGATTTCATCAGGCAGAGTGCCTGATAAAGGAGGGGCCTGACCAGTTCTTCATAAGCCATGATGGCCGAGATAGGGTAGCCTGGAATCCCGATGATCGGTCTCTCCATGAATTTACCGAGGAGGGTCGGTTTGCCGGGCATCATCGAGATCCCGTGAATCAGGACCTCTCCTGATTCTTCAATGATGGACCGGGTATAATCTTCAGAACCTGCGGAGGAGCCGGCAATGACCAGGATGAGGTCTATCCCTTCGAGACTCGAAAGAAGAGCCTCTTTGATCTTCTCGAAATCGTCTTTGACAATGGGATGCCGGATGGGTTCTCCTCCATCCTGAGCGATCAATCCGCTCAGGACATAAGAGTTGGATTCGATGATTCCGGAGGAGTTGAGGCTGGGGTGACAGGGATCCACCAATTCCGATCCGGTTGGAAGGATGAGGACCCTTGGCCTTTTTTTGACATTGATTTCCAGGTGACCACTGGCTAACAGGGCTCCAATATCATAAGGTGTGATGGGATGGTTTTCGGGGAAGATCATCTCTGTGGCAATAATATCTTCGCCAACAGCCCTGACGTGCTGCCAGGGATGGGCAGCCTCCCGGATCTCCACGGTTTGAGAATTGATCTGATGAACATCTTCAATCATGATCACCGCATCCGTCCCCTCAGGGATGGGATTTCCGGTGTTGATGAAAAAGGCATCCTTTCCAAGGACCAAAGACTTTGGAGATTCCTCGGCTGCCCCATAAGTGGTTTGGGCCCTGACCGCAATCCCATCCATTGCCGCACAGTGATAGGGGGGCGAAGAGATTCTTGCAAAGAGAGGTTCTGCGGTTACACGGCCCACCGAATGAACCACAGAGATCGTCTCGTTCTCAAGATGGATGAGGCTGACCAGCTCTGATGCAACCTTCTTAGTTTCTTCTAAAGACTTTTTCTTGAGGTAAATGGTTCGTTTCATAAGAACTGCAATGTCAAATGTCAAAACTCACATTCCAAGTAAAATCCAGCAAGATGCCGAAACAAGTCCGGCATGACAAGAATGTCATTCTGAACTCGTTTTAGAATCCCATTTTTAAATTTCACATTTGAACTTAAAAAAGGATCACTTCCGCTTCTTCTCCTTCCTCCAACCCTTCTTCGTTGATCCCGATCCGGATCAGACCATCGGCATTGACGAGATTGGAGATCACCCCGGATTTTCCAAAGACGGGATAGGCCCAG
>CAZXMB010000194.1:0-1476 GCA_964641715.1 uncultured Syntrophaceae bacterium | reverse complement strand
GGCATTGACGAGATTGGAGATCACCCCGGATTTTCCAAAGACGGGATAGGCCCAGCAGGTCCCATCCTTCTCTTCCAGCCTTACCCTCACATAATCCTCCCGGCCGGGAACGGATGGAATGTTGCGTGAGGCTTTGACTTTGATCTTCATCCGAGACCAGATCCGTTCTCCGGACATGCCCGACAGGATTTTCAGGATGGGTCTGCCGAAAAGGTGAAAGATGACCATGGCAGAGACAGGATGGCCCGGAAGGCCGAGAAAGGGTTTTCCGTTGATATCCGCAAGAAGGGTTGGTTTTCCCGGTCTGATGGAGATGCCATGGCCAAGGATCTCCGTCCCCGGAAAGGACCGAAGCACCTCGCCTGTCAGATCCAGTGTCCCGACAGAGCTCCCTCCGGTGACGACCACCATATCCGTGTCCCTCAATCCTGTTTCAATCCTCTCTTTGAGATCGTCGAATCGGTCTTTTGCGATTCCGAGAAAGATGGGAACTCCCCCTGATTCCTTCACCATTGAGACAATGGTGTAACGATTGATATCCTTCACTTCTCCGGGTTTGGGCTCTTTTTCTATGGAAACAATCTCGTCACCCGAAGAGATGATCCCCACTCTCGGTTTAAGAAAAACATTGACCTCTTTTTCCCCGATCCCGGCCATGAGGCCTATCTCCTGAGGCCGGATGAAATGGCCCTTTTGAAGAATTACCTCCCCTGCCTTCACATCCTCGCCGACCTGAATCACATTCTCCAGTGGGAAAAGGGTCTTGAAGGCATGAAGGGTGTGAGCGTCTATCCATTCTGTATATTCGACCATCTCGACCGCATCCGCACCCTTTGGGATCATCCCTCCGGTGGCCACCTTAACGGCTTCACCGTCTTGGATCTCAATTCCGGAAACCTCCCCCATTGGAATTTCCCCGGTCACCCTGAAAATAGCGGGATTCTTCTCCGAGGCACCAAAGGTATCCTTTGCCTTTAAGGCAAAGCCGTCCACCGTAGAGCGTGGAAATCCGGGAAGATTAATATGAGAAATGACATCCTCTGCGAGAACCCGCTGAAGAGACTCCTCAATAGGGATCCGCTCAGAGGAAAGGGATTTGAACCGTTCAATCTTTTGAAGAAGTTGTTCGGGTGTCTGAACCCTGAAGAAACCTTTCATTTTTAATTAGATAATAAGTTTTTCGTTAAACGGTAATGGTAACGATGCCCGTATCGTTAATTGAAGGCTACGTTTATCGGCTTTTAATTCTTTAGACGTAACCTTGACCGAATTGCGAAACGGGCTTCGTTACCGTAACCTTTACATAAATAAAAGGCCGATACCCGTGTTTGAGATATCGGCCGGATCAGCTTCTTTATCTCCTTTCCAAACACGGGAGGTATGGTCGTTTCCCACCATGCCCTAACGGCCATTTTCCATATCCTGTTCGAGAAGGATAAGGCAAGATTTAGGAAAAAGGCTCGGAGACTAAATTTA
>CAZXMB010000193.1:0-5098 GCA_964641715.1 uncultured Syntrophaceae bacterium | reverse complement strand
CTTTACTTTAGGCCTAACACATTTCTGGCAATGATCATCTTCTGGATATTGGAGGTCCCTTCGACAATCTGATAGGACTTCGAATCGCGGTAGAACCTCTCCACCGGGTATTCACTTGAAAAACCATAAGACCCGAAGATTTTGACAGCCGTATTGGCAGCCCTGACCGCAACTTCCGCAGCAAAGAATTTGGCACAGGAGACTTCGACCGTATTTCTCTGACCCCGGTCTCTATTCCAGGCCGCCCGGTAAACCAGGAGTCGGGCCGCCTCCTCCTCCACATACATTTCAGCAATCTGTTCCTGGATCATCTGGAAATTGGCAATGGGTTGACCGAACTGTTCCCTCTCATTGGCATACCGGACAGAATGTTCTTTACAGGCCCTTGCCACTCCCACAGCCCTTGAGGCGCAGGAGAGTCTTGTATTATCCAGCATGAACATACAGATCTTAAATCCGTCTCCCTTCTTCCCGACCAGACTATCCTTGGGGAGTTTCACATTATCAAAGACGATTTCCCCGGTGGGTGCGCAGAAAAGCCCTAACTTGGTGTCGATCGCCTTCTGCATGACACCCGGTGCCTTCATATCGACGATAAATGCTGAAATGCCCCGGTGTTTTAATGAGCGATCGGTAAAGGCATAGACGATCCCGATATCCGCAACAGGAATGCCTGAAATCCACATCTTTGTCCCGTTGAGGATGAATCCATCCTCTTTCTCCTCTACCGAACTCTTCATGGATGCGACATCAGAACCTGAATTAGCCTCGGTGATGGCAAAACAACCGAAAAGATCTCCATTGATCAATTTGGGAATCCAGCGTTCGCGCTGTTCCTCTGTTCCAAAATTGAGCAAAACAGGCTGAATGGCATTCATCTGAAGGTTAAATGGAAGTCCCCATGAGGGAGATATCCTCGCAATCTCCTCTGTCATCACTGAAGCAGCAAGGAATCCGGTCTCTGTTCCGCCATATTTCTCCGGTGCCAGGCAACTGAAAAAGCCGAGGTTAGCCATTTCTTTTACAATCTCCCGGCGGAAGCGATGCTCCTTCTCGTCCTCTTCCATAGTAGGGGCAATCTTTTTCTCTGCGAAATTTTTAGCCATTTCGCGCATTGCTTCTTGTTCTTTCGACAATAAAAAATCCATATAAATAACCTCCCCTCCGATTTAGATTGTGCAATTTATAACAAACTCAAAAAATATTGTCAAGATATTTTTGCTTCTTTGAAAATAATTTTAATTTATTGTTATCATTAAATATTTTTAAATTGGAAGAAATAGCTTCAGGGGCTTGACAATAGAGGTCAAATCGGCGATAAAAAAAATGATGCGAGTGATGGGCCTTGATATCGGACTCAAAACCATTGGTATTGCAATGAGTGACGAATTGGGATTGACGGCACAGGGGTTAAAAACGATCATTCGCAAAGGTTTGGAAGAGGACTTTTCGGAGATCAGTCAACTCATATCCCAATTCCGGGTGGAGACCATCGTCGTCGGCCTTCCCATAAATATGAACGGGACTCTTGGAAAACAGGCGGAAATCGTTCTCCACTGGATAAAAGACCTCGAGGAGAGGATCTCCGTTCCGGTGGTGACATGGGATGAGAGGCTCTCCACGGTGGAAGCTAATAGAACCTTACTCCAGGCTGATCTCTCACGGGCAAAAAGAAAGAAGGTCATTGACAAACTGGCCGCTTCCCTGATTCTTCAGGGATATCTGAACCAGATGAGGAGTCGAAGGGATGAGCCTTCTCCTCCGGCATAAGATTTTTTTCATTGGTTCATGCCTTATTTTAGCGATCCTTCTTCTGATCGGCTGGTTTCTATTCATCCCATCCCACCAGACCTCCTCAAGCAAAATCATCATGATCAGAAAAGGGACTCCTCTTAGAAAAATCTCAACGATGCTTGAAGAGGAAGGGATCATCCGAAACAAGGAGCTCTTTATCGCTATGGTCACTCTCCTTGGTAAAAAGAAGGCGATCAAGGCAGGGGAATATGAGTTCCCATCCCAGAGGCGTCCTCTCGAGGTTCTCAATATTTTAGTCAAAGGACAGGTGAAAGAGCATCTCATCACTATTCCGGAGGGCTATACCCTCTTTCAGATTGCCCACCTCTTAGAGGACTTAAATATTGTGGGAAAAGAGATGTTCCTCCAGAAGGCCTCTTCTATGGAATTCATCTCATCTCTCGGGATTTTCCCTGCCGGGGAGCCTGGAAGAAAGGCGACATTAGAGGGCTACCTCTTCCCCAATACCTACCATCTGATCAAAGAGATGGATCCCGGGGAGGTGATCCGCGCCATGGTCCATCAATTTCAAAAAGCCTACGGACCGGACCTGATCGGAAGAACCGCTGAACTGGATATGTCTCAGAGAGAAGTGGTGACCCTCGCCTCCATTATTGAAAAGGAAACCTCCCTGCCGGAGGAGAGGCCAATGATCTCAGCGGTCTTTCATAACCGTTTAAAGAGAGGAATCCCCCTTCAGAGCGATCCGACGGTGATCTATGGAATCAAAAATTTTGACGGGAATCTGAAAAGAGAACACCTTGAGACACCGACTCCCTACAACACTTATCTCTTCCCCGGACTTCCTCCCACTCCAATCTGCAACCCTGGAAAGGAATCCCTCCTTGCCGCTCTCCATCCTGACACTGTCCCCTATCTATACTTCGTCTCAAAAAATGACGGATCCCATCATTTCTCTTCGGATATCGAAGACCATCAACGGGCGGTCTGGAAATATCAAAAAAATCCAAAAAGGAGCCCCTGAGGACATAAAAAAAAGCTTGCAAAAAAAAGAGACCTCATTTATTTTTAAATCCTACCCCTGAGGAGACTGTGTTGTAATGACGTGGGAGGATAGATTTGTGAGGAACAGGCAATCAGGTTCCTCAGCTTTAGAACGCGGTCGTTTAAAGTTATGGGTAGATAGCTTTCTTAGAAATGGGATTCTTTTCATAGGCTTGGAGCCCCTTAGCTTAGCGATGAAAGGTTTCCGCTCTAAAGCATCGTCACCCGACCGCCTGTTCCGTCTTGCAAAGAAGGTAGCTTCTCCATATTGCGGCACAGCCTCGAGCGAAAGGAGGAAGGTTATTGATGAAAGACGTAGCGATTATCGGTGTTGGACAGACTACCTTTGTCAGAGGCTATGAGGGATCGATCCGGGAACTGGCCTTCGAGGCCTTCAGAGAGGCCATGCAGGATGCGGGAATTGCTCAGAAAGAGGTGGATGCCTCCATCTTCTGCTCGGCCCCCGAATATGATAAACAGCGTTCTCCTGCGGGCGTCCTTGCGGAATACCTGGGCCTTATTCCTCAGCCGACTCTTTATGTGGAGACCGTCTGCTCGTCGAGCAGTACCGGATTAAAAGTGGCTTATAGCATGATCAAGTCCGGCCTTCATGACATCGTCGTTGTCCTCGGGTTCCAGAAGATGTCCGAAATTACATCCGCAGAATCTCAGGAGCGGATGGGCCGGGGTGCGGACATCCAGTGGGAGGCTCCTTTCGGAACCATGATGCCAGCCTATTACGCCCTCTATGCACAGGCCTACATGGCGAAACACGGGGTGACCCATGAGGACCTGATGAATGTCAGGATTAAATCCTCCACCTATGGCGTGACCAATGAGAGGGCGGTCTACCGGAAACCCATCAAACCGCAAGATTTCAGACAGGGTGACCCTGAAGCAAAAATGGCAGGGCCTGTGGCATGGCCCCTCAGGGTAGGTGACTGCTGTGCCAACGCAGATGGAAGTTCCTGCATCATTCTCGCAAATGCAAAAAAGGCAAAGTCCCTTTCCAAAAAACCGGTCTGGGTCTTAGGAATCGGGGCAGCCTCAGAGGCTGTCAATATGGCCGCAAGGCCTGATTTTACCAGAGGCCTGAGCGTGGGCTACGGAGCCGCCAACCAGGCTTACAGGATGGCCGGAATCAGCCCAAAAGACGTCAAGGTCGCTGAAGTCCACGACTGTTTTACCATTGCGGAGATCATGGCCTATGAGGGTCTTGGATTCGCGCCGTTGGGCGAAGGCAAGCAACTCATTCGCGAGAAAGCAACCTATAAGGAGGGAAGGATTCCCGTCAATGTCGATGGCGGTCTCCTTTCAAAAGGCCATCCCATCGGTGCAACCGGAGGCTCCCAGATTCGGACCATCGTCCTCCAGCTCCGAGGGGAGGCAGGGATCATGCAGATTCCAGGAGAACCGGATATCGGTCTGGTCCATAACATCGGTGGAGTGGGCCTCTACGGGAATGTCACCATCTTGGGGAGGTAAAAAATGGGTTTTGAAAAATTCGGGAGAAAGAGCTTTACGTCCGTGACCAAAACAGCAAAGTTCGTAGATCTTCTGGCCGAAGGGAAGATTGAAGGCACTATTTGCAAGGGCTGTGGGGCGAAGTTCTTTCCTCCAAGGGCTGACTGTGCAAAATGCTTCTCAAAGAACATGGACTGGTTTGAGATGCCCAGGAAGGGTAAACTTGAGACATTTACCACTGCGTATTATGCCCCTCTGGGTTTCGAGACAGACCCCCCTTATACCATGGCCGTGGTGGACTTTGGGGGCGGCCTGAAGTTATTCGCCCGGATCGCCAAAGAGATCAAACCCGAAGAGATCAGGGTGGGAATGGAGGTGGCTGTCAAACCTCTTAAGTATGAGGATGGCCAGCTTTCCTTCGAGGTCACAAAGGCTTAATCCCCTTTCCCGGTCCTCCCCTCCGCCGTCAGGCAAAGGGAGAGGGCCTGGGTGAGGTCCATCTGAATTTCCAGAAATGGGGAATCCATGCCTTCTCAATTTTATCGCTTCGAAGGGGTAAGTATCTTCGATGACAAGGGAGAGGTAAAGCGTTTAGTCGAGAAGGTCATTCAGGAGATCGACCCTGAAGTCACCATCGACCGGATGAGGAAGATCGATTTTTCATATGTCTTCATCCTATCGAAAAAGGGAAGGACCAAAGAAGTGGAGCTGGGGCGAGCCGAAATCGAAGCCAGTCAGGAGTGGAGAAGGGGGAGTATCGACGAAACCCTCCGGAAAAAAATTGAGGACACCCTTTCGGAACCTTAAGCCCTTAATGATAAAGCTTCTGGGCAGC
>CAZXMB010000192.1:0-5189 GCA_964641715.1 uncultured Syntrophaceae bacterium | reverse complement strand
ACAGGGCGGGGCATTCAGCCGACTTTCCCGTAAAGATACATAGGCAAAGGGGAGGGAGTCGGTTTAGTTTTCGATCAACGGCCTTTTTAATGCCTCTCCTTAATTTGAAGGGTTTTATGAAAAAGATTGCTTTTGTCTTTCCCGGCCAGGGTTCTCAGCAGGTCGGAATGGGGAAAGAATTTTATGACAATTTCAAAATAGCCAGAGCGGTTTTTGAGGAGGCCGATGACAGCCTTCGATTTTCCATTTCGGCTCTCTGTTTTAAGGGACCGGAAGAGAACTTGAAGTTGACCGAAAATACCCAGCCGGCTGTTCTCACCACCAGCATTGCGGCGTTAAAAGTGCTGCAGGAGGAAACAGAAATCCAGCCCCAATTCACAGCCGGCCATAGTTTAGGAGAGTACAGTGCCCTGGTGGCTTCAGGGAGTCTTTCCTTTAGAGATGCGGTCAGGGTAGTTCGACTCCGTGGAAAGTTTATGCAGGAGGCAGTTCCGGCAGGGGAAGGTGCCATGGCCGCTGTCCTCGGGATGGAAAGACAGGAGGTTGAAAGACTCTGCGAAGAGGCATCTTCAGGAGAGGTCCTCACTCCAGCCAATTTTAACTCCCCGGGTCAGATCGTCATTTCGGGTCATGTCCATGCCGTTCACAGGGCGATGGAGATCGTAAAACAGAGAGGGAAGAAGGCCCTGCTCCTCCCGGTGAGTGCTCCCTTTCATTCACCCCTCATGAAACCAGCAGGAATGAGACTCGGTGAAGTGCTGGAAGGGATATCATTGAAGGAACTCGACATCCCTGTTGTGACCAATGCGGAGGCGATAGCCAACACCTCGGTGGAGAGGGTGAAACCCTTACTCATTGATCAGGTATCGAGCCCTGTCCGATGGGAAGAATCGATGCGGAAAATAGTTGCGGAGGGAATTGAACAGATCGTGGAAATAGGCCCTGGAAAGGTCCTTACTGGACTGATGAAGCGGATCGATCCAGAGGTCGATCTAAAGAATGTGGAGGATATTCAATCGCTCAGGAAGATGATTTAAAAGGAGAGAGGAAATTGGAACTGGCAGAAAAGATTGCACTGGTGACAGGTGCGGCTCAGGGGATCGGCAAGGCCATCGCCCTTCTTCTGGCCCGGCATGGAGCAGACGTCATCGTTTCGGATATCAACCTGGAGAAAGCCGAAGAGACGTCTAAAGAGATTGAAGGGATGGGCCGCAGGACTCTGGCTCTTAAGGTGAATGTGGCTGATCCCGGGGATGTCGAGAGAATGGTAGAAACCATTATTGAAAAATTCTCAAGAATCGATATATTAGTGAACAATGCGGGGATTACCCGGGATAGATTGATCTTGAGAATGAGCGTAGAGGATTGGGATGCTGTCCTCGATGTTAATCTGAAAGGAACGTTTAACTGCACCAAGTCCGTCATCAGACATATGTCCAGACAGAAGAGCGGAAAGATTGTCAATATCGCTTCCGTGGTCGGAATGATGGGAAATGCTGGGCAGGCCAACTATGCGGCCTCAAAAGCGGGTGTCATCGGATTTACGAAAACCATTGCGAGGGAGTTTGCCCAGAGGGGGATCAATATTAATGTGATTGCTCCCGGGTATATCCAAACCCCGATGACGGAGGTCCTCCCTGAGAAGGCGAAAGAAGAGTTAAAAAAACTTATCCCCATGGGAAGATTGGGCCAACCCGAAGATGTGGCTCAGGCTGTCCTTTTCCTTGTTTCAGAAGCGTCAAGTTATATGACCGGACAAATTTTGAATGTCAATGGCGGGATCTATATGTGAGGAGGTGATTGAATGGACATTGAAAAGAGAGTGAAGGAGATCATTGTGGAACAGTTGGGGGTGAACGAGGGCGAGGTGTCCTTGGAGGCCAAATTCGTTGATGACCTGGGTGCCGATTCTCTTGATCTGGTTGAACTGGTCATGGCCCTGGAAGAAGAGTACAATATGGAGATCTCCGACGAGGATGCTGAGAAGATTCTGACCGTAGGCGATGCCGTGGAGTACATCAAAGCCCATGTTCAATAGGGAGGGATAGGACTGCCTCTCTCCTTATCGTGAAACAGGACAACGGAGGTTAAATGTCTTGAAGAGAAGGGCGGTTATCACAGGATTGGGATTGGTAATTCCTAATGGAATCGGTGTTGAAACCGCATGGAAAAATGTCTGCGATGGAAAATCGGGGATTGGACCCCTTACACGATTCGATACCACGGGTTTCGAGACCAAGATCGCAGCAGAGGTAAAGGATTTCGACCCGGACCGGTATATTGAGAAAAAAGAGATCAAGAAGATGGATCTCTTTATTCAATATGCATTGGCCGCAGCCCAAGAGGCCCTGGAAGATGCCCGGCTTAAGATCACCCCTGAGAACTGTGACCGAATCGGTGTGATCATCGGCACGGGGTTAGGAGGGCTACCCACCATTGAAAAATATCACAAAGTCCTTCTGGAGAAGGGGCCTGGAAGGATCAGCCCTTTCTTCATCCCCATGCTCATAGCCAATCTGGCCTCCGGGCAGATTGCCATTCACTTCGGGGCAAAGGGTCCGAACATCTGTCTGGTCACTGCCTGTGCAACGGGTGCCCACTGTATCGGAGATGCCTTTCGGGCGATTCTCTACGGAGACGCAGAAGCCATTATTGCCGGTGGAACGGAGGCCAACATCACCCCCCTTACTGTGGGGGGGTTTAATGCGATGAAGGCCCTCTCGACACGAAATGATGAACCTCAAAAGGCCTCCCGGCCTTTTGAAAAGAATCGAGATGGATTTGTGATTGCAGAGGGGGCAGGGGTTCTCATCCTGGAGGAACTGGAGTTTGCTCTTCAAAGAAAAGCGAAGATTTATGCCGAATTAATTGGTTACGGTTATACGGGAGATGCTTATCATATTACCGCTCCCTCTCCGAATGGGGATGGGGCGGCCCGATGTATTCAGATGGCCATTCAGGATGCAGGACTTCGACCCGAAGAGATCGATTATATCAATGCTCATGGGACTTCAACCCCGCTGAATGATTTAACAGAGACCATCGCCATTAAAAAGGTTTTTGGTGGACATGCTAAAAAGATACCGATTAGCGCAACGAAATCGATGACAGGCCATCTCCTCGGTGGTGCCGGAAGCACCGAAGCCATCTTTACGGTCCTGGCCCTGAGGGACGGAATACTTCCCCCCACCATCAATTATGAAGAGCCTGATCCGGAGTGCGATCTGGATTACATTCCCAATACCGCCAGGCGGCAATCGGCTCGAGTGGGGATGTCAAATGCCTTTGGGTTTGGCGGGACCAATGCCGTTCTGGTCTTAAAAAGGTTTGAGGGATAGGATGGTGCAAATCGGATTGGCCTGCGACCATGGAGGTTTCGAACTTAAAGAGGAATTGAAGGCCTTCTTGAAATCGAAGGGCTATGAACCCCTGGATTTGGGCACCTTTAGCGAAGATTCGGTGGATTATCCGGATTTCGGCGTCCTGGTTGCCGAGAAAGTCTCGAAGGGGGATCTGAGAAAAGGGATCCTCATCTGCGGAACGGGGATCGGAATGTCCATCGTGGCCAATAAATTTAGAGGTGTCAGGGCTGCCCTTGTAAATGACCTCTATTCCGCACGTTTCAGCCGTGAGCATACGGATGCCAATATTCTGGTCATTGGTGGCCGCATCGTTGGTAGAGAATTGGCAAAAGAGATCGTCCAGGTATGGCTGGAGGCCTCCTTTGCCGGCGGAAGGCACCAAAAACGATTGGATAAGATCGGAGCCATCGAAAAAAAGAATTTCAAATAATCTGAAATCCGAATATCGGGTGAAGCTTCCCGAAGAGATCAATCCGAAACAAATTCGAAATTCAAATTTCATAACCCTTTTTAGGATGGAAAAGGTTGTTTGACCTCCCTTATCCCCCTTTGTGAAGCTCCCCGCCCACAGGGCGGGGCTTGCGTGGCACTTGCCGGTCAAGAGGGAAATTTTTATGATTTCAGTTTTTATGCTTCGGATTTTACCCTCATCAAGGTTCTCCTTTGAAAGCGGAAAAGAAAAAAAAGATCCGGTCCCAAAGACCCTCCTGGGATGAGTACTTCATGGATATCACTCATCTCGTTGCCAAAAGGGCCACCTGTTTGCGAAGGCAGGTGGGGGCCCTCCTGGTCAAGGATAAAAAGATTCTGGCAACGGGTTATAATGGAGCTCCTTCCAGCCTGGAACACTGTCTGGACAGCGGCTGTCTTCGTGAGAAATTGAGGATCCCTTCCGGAGAGCGCCATGAGCTATGCCGTGGCCTTCATGCCGAGCAGAATGCCATCATTCAGGCCGCCTATCATGGCGTCCAGATCCGGGGGGCTACCCTCTATTCTACCAATCACCCCTGTGTAATCTGTAGTAAAATGGTCATGAATGCAGGCATCGAGCGAATCGTCTATGAGGAGGGTTATGCCGATCAATTGGCAAGTGAAATGTTGAAAGAGGCAGGGATGAGGGTGGAAAAATTCAATCGGAAACGGAGGGGGAGTAGGGGCAATTCATGAATTGCCCCTACGGGGTTGCTGAAAAATGAAATGTCCGTTTTGTGGTCATCTCGAGAGTAAAGTGGTGGATTCCCGCCTCGGCAAGGATAAGGAGACCATTCGGAGGAGAAGGGAATGTATTGGGTGTAAAAAACGGTTTACGACAAGCGAGAGAGCAGAGGATGCCCTTCCGTTAGTGATCAAGAAGGATGGAAGAAGAGAGCTCTTTGATCGCGCAAAGATCTTCAATGGCCTCAAAAAGGCCTGTGAAAAAAGACCGATCAGTATCACCCTGATCGAAAAGATTGTCAATCGGATTGAAACCTTTTTCATGGAAAGAGGGGATAGGGAGATCCGAAGCTCAGAGATCGGAGAGAAGGTGATGGAAGAGCTTCATCAATTAGACGCAGTGGCTTATGTCCGCTTTGCCTCCGTCTACCGGCAGTTTAAGGATATTCACGAATTTATGGATGAATTGAAAGACCTCCTTGGGAACAGAGAAGAAGTCAAAAAGAAGGAAAAGTGAAGCTCCCCGCCCACAGGGCGGGGCTTGCGGGGCACTTGCCGGTCAATCGGTTAGAGGCTAAGGTACCCGTTTCATCATTCGGTTATGATATTCGTCTTTTAAACTCTTTAACCGTAACCCTTTGACGATATACCAAACGGGCTTTGTCAGTGTAA
>CAZXMB010000191.1:0-5201 GCA_964641715.1 uncultured Syntrophaceae bacterium | reverse complement strand
TGACGAGAAGCAGATTTATGAAAAGGCGAAGCTTGAAAAAGAGGTGACCATCTACTCCTATTCCTCAAGGGTTCACCAGTTCGGTAAGACCTTTGAACAGCAATACCCCGGCATTAAAGTGAACGGGTTCGATATGGATTCCGCAGAGATTGTCACCAAGATCCTTGCGGAACAGAAGGCAGGCAATTTTGTGGCGGATGTGATCTTTCTAAAAGATCCTGCCACTGTTCTCAATGAACTGATGTCCAAAGGGCATGCCTTTACCTATGTCCCCTTGGATCTGAAACCGGTGATCCCTGAACGTTTTCAGAAACCCTTCCTGGTCCATCATGTCAGCCTGGATGCTTTGGTTTACAATACAGAGGTCAATAAGCAATCTCCTGTCCAGAGTCTCTGGGACCTTACGAAAGACGAATGGAAATCGAAGGTCCTCTTCCCGGACCCTATCAAGATGCCCGAGTTCACGGAGTTTCTGACTACATTCGTCCAGCATTCGGATGAAATGGGAAAGGAGTACCAGAGGGTCTTTGGTAAACCCCTTTCATTGACCAGGGGATCGAAGAATGCAGGCTATGAATGGATCCTCCGGATTCTCAGAAATGATGCGGTGATTGCAGGCTCGACCAACGATGTCTCAAATGCGGTGGGACAGCCCGGGCAGCAGAAACCTCCGGTAGGGATTACCGCTTTTTCCCGCCTTAGGGATAAGGAAAAGAATCCAAAACTGGTCTTTGATGTGGCCTATGATGTCCGGCCTATCATGGGGATTGCCACGGAAGTGGTGATCGTCATGATCAATCGCGCAAAACACCCCCATGCGGCAAAACTTCTCATACGGTGGATGATGGGAGATGAAAAAGGTGGACAGGGATATAAACCTTATTTTGTCCTGGGGGATCTCCCGACCCGAACGGATCAACCGGCACCGAAAGGATCTAAGACATTGCATCAGCTCAATGTCTGGATGTCCGACCCGAAGTATGTCTGGGATCATGGACAGGAGATCAGGGATTTCTGGCTGGGAAATCTCAAATAGCCCAAGTCCGGTCCTATCATTCCAGAAGAAGGTGAGAGTACCAGAAGAATGGATGTTTCATGGAAGGGGTTTTTTCAGCGGTCCAAATTCACTCTCTCCCAGCCCCATACCCTCATAGGAATTCTCCTTGTCCTTTTGCTCACCCTGTTCATCATCATCCCCTTCCTTCAGATGGTTCATGAGACCATGATCTGGCAGGAGGCGGACCGAAGAATATCCAGGGCTGCTGACCCGGGGGCCTGGACGCTCTTTCATTTTAAGCGAATTTTTTCAAGCCCTTTAAGTGTCAATATCTTCTACCGGCCTCTTTTCCACTCCCTGACCACTTCCCTGACGATCTCATTTCTGGCCATAGCGATCGGGGCTCTCATGGCCTGGCTGGTGGTCAGGACTGACATGCCTCTCAGAAAGACTATCGGGATCTTTGCGGTGATCCCCTATGTCCTCCCTTCTTACACCTTAGCCCTGGCCTGGCTGGACTTTTTTAAGAACGAACGGATCGGGGGTGCCGCAGGAATCTATCAATACCTTTTCGGTGTTCCCACGCCGGACTGGCTGGCTTATGGGTTTATCCCCATTGTGGTTACCCTCTCTCTCCACTATTATCCTTTCACCTATCTCTTAGTTTCCGGGGCACTGGTCTCGATCGATTCCCATCTTGAAGAATCCGGAGAGGTACTGGGAGCCAGTCGCCCCACCATCCTGAGACGGATCACCTTTCCCATCGTGCTTCCCGCTCTCCTCTCCTCTTTCATTCTTACCTTTTCCAGGGCCCTGGGGACCTTCGGGACCCCTTACTTCTTGGGGGCCCCTGTCCGATACTTTACCCTGGCAACGACGATCTATTCCAACATTACCAATCGCACCCCTGCAATGGCCTATATCTCCGCCCTTGTATTGATCCTGATCTCCCTGTTCATCATTTACGCCAATCAGAAAGTCATCGGTTCGAGGAGCTTTGTCACGATTGCGGGGAAAGGTTTTCGCCACCGCCAGAACCCCCTGGGGAAATGGAGATACCCTGCCCTCGCCCTGGTCCTCTCTACCCTTCTTTTAGCGGTCTTCATTCCCCTTCTCCTTTTGATCTGGCAGACCCTGATGCTCTATCCCAATGACTACTCTCTCGGAAATCTCACCCTTCACTACTGGCAGGGAAAAGGCAATCTTGCCTTGGCAGAAGGAGAAAGCGGTATATTGAGAAATATTCAGATTCTGGGGGCGGCCTGGAACAGTATCAAACTCTCTGTCATCGTGGCCCTGATGACCGGCATGATGGGAATATTGATCGGTTACGCGGTGGTCAAAGGCAGAAAGACCAGGCTCTCCTCCCTGCTGGAACAGCAATCCTTTCTCCCCTACCTGATTCCGAGTATTGCCTTTGGCGCCCTTTACCTTTCCCTCTTCACCCGGAGGATCGGACCCATGCCTCCGCTCTATGGAACCTTTCTCCTGCTGGTGCTGGTGTGTATGGCAAAAAATCTTCCTTTCTCTGCGCGCTCCGGGATCTCCTCCATGTTTCAGGTGGCTGGAGAACTGGAGGAGGCAGCCGCAGTGGCAGGAGCTTCATGGTTCAGGAGATTCAGGAGGATCATCCTTCCTCTCACCCTTTCGGGGTCTGTCTCGGGATTCATCCTGACCTTTATTGCCACGATGAGGGAGCTTTCCCTCATTATTCTATTGATCACCCCGAACACCAGGACATTGACCACCATGACCTTCCGGTATGTCGAACAGGGTTATTCCCAGTTTGCCGATGCCATCATCGTCCTGATCGTAGTTCTGGTCATCGGAGGAGAATTCATTGCAAGAGGGATCGGAAAAAGGGAGATGATCTGAGATGGCATGGATTGAACTGGAAAATATCTCAAAGCGATTTGGCCGGGTTATCGCTGTGGACCACCTGAGCCTCGACGTGAAGGCCCAGGAGTTCCTCACGCTTCTCGGCCCTTCCGGATGCGGAAAAACCACTGTGCTACGAATTATTGCGGGGCTTGAAATTCCGGATGAAGGTGAAATGAAAGTCAGAGGCGAAAAGGTCTTTTCCTCCCGGGAGGGAATCTTCGTTCCTCCGGGAAAAAGGGGAATTGGGTTGGTCTTTCAATCTTATGCCCTCTGGCCTCACATGAACGTCTTCCAGAATGTGGCCTTTGGACTTCAAATCCAGAAGAAAGACCCGGGGATTTTAAAGGAGAAGGTGATCACTGCCCTGGACTATATGCGCCTCCAGGGGATGGAGAAAAGATATCCTCAGGAGCTCAGCGGTGGCCAGCAGCAAAGGGTGGCCCTGGCCCGGATGCTCGTCACGAGCCCCTCCATCTTCCTGATGGATGAACCCCTCTCCAACCTGGATGCCAAACTGAGAATGGAGATGCGCGCCGAGATCAAAAGGATCCACCGGGAATCCGGGGCTACGACCCTCTATGTCACTCACGATCAGACCGAAGCCCTCACCCTTTCCTCCAGAGTGGCGGTCATGGATAGGGGGAGGCTTCAGCAGGTCGACTCTCCCCTGAAGATTTATAAAAGGCCGGCCAACCTCTTCGTGGCGGATTTCATCGGAAGCCCGACCATCAATTTTATCCCCGGAAAGATGATTGTAAAAAACGGGAAACCCTTTTTGGAAGGAGATCACCTCCTCCTTCCCGCACCTCCCATGGAAGATCTCAGCGGGAAAAAAGTGACGGTGGCCATCAGGCCGGAGGATATCCGGATTTCCAAAAAAGAGGAAGTGAATTCCATTTCCGGAGAGGTCTACTCGGTCTTGCCGGCAGGAGCTGAAACGACAGTTCAGGTGAGAAAGGAAGGTCTCCTCCTGAATATCCGTTTGGTGGAAGAGGTCGCCCTCGAAGTTGGGGAAACGGTCTTCCTCCAACTCTCAAAAGATTCGATGCTCCTCTATGATCAGGAGAATGGGAACCTTCTGTTTCCTCCTCAGGATTAAAAAATGAAACAGGACCGGACGAAATATTTCATGGAGGCGATTCGGGAGGCTTCACGATATTTCAAACATCTCTCTCCCCGCGTGGCCACCATTGTCCATCATAACGATACCGATGGGATTTCGGCAGGTGCCATTTTAAAAAGGGCACTGCAACGGGAGAGGTTTCAAACCGAAAATATCCCGCTTGAAAAAATCCACCCCTCCCTTCTCTCCAGGATTCATCAGCCCCATCGGAAGCTGATCCTCTATGCGGACTTCGGAGAACAGGTGGCAGGCATGATCAGTAAAAAAAGACTAACCGGTCAACGGGTCATCATTCTGGATCACCATCCGCCCCTTGGACTTCTCGATTTCGATCTCCTCCATATCAATCCGGAGAGGTTCGATATCGATGGGGACATGAGTTGCTCCGGGGCTACGGTGGCCTATCTCTTCGCCAGGGCCCTGAACAGAGAAAATGATGATCTTTCTTATTTAGGGGTATTGGGAGCCCTCGGAGATGGTCAATTCATTAAAGGAAGGGTGAGAGGTCTGAATCGGGTGGCCATGGAGGATGCAATGGCCAGGGGCCTGATCCGTCTTCTTAACAGGGAGGGTTTAGACCCTTATTGCTTCCCTTTATTTAAAAATGAAAGCGGAATGAAGGTCGTTCGCTCCGTCTCTGAGCTTTCGGTCAATGGCTATTACCGGAGGGGAGCGGATCTGGCCATCCGGGTCTGCCTGCAAGGCTATACCGCCCGTTCCATAAGGTTTGGTGAGGAGATGAGAGGAATCCAGGAAGAACGGTTTCAGAAAGAGAAAAGAAGGCTTCAGCATGACGGAATTTCCTCTGAGGGAGAGATCCAGTGGGTCGATGTCAGAGACCGCTTTTTCCCGCTCGGCCTGAAGTCCATCGGTCTATTTTGCGACGAAATCATGAATTCGGACTGGATTGATGAGGGTCAGTATCTGGTGGGCTTCCAAAACTTTCCCAAGGAAAACCCTTATCTCGGGAGGCTCGATGAGAAAGTGGTCAAGGTTTCGATGAGAGTCCCGCCGGCATTACGCCATGCCATTGAAAAAGGAGAGAGGCCTGACCTCACCGAGATTCTTCCTCAAGCCAGTGAGGAAGCGGGAGGCTTTGCGGAGGGGTGCCACCGTTACATCGCCTCTTGTATCATTCATCGGGAAAGGAAGAAGGAGTTGATCCGGGCCCTCTCAAAAAAGGTTAAAAAGATGATTTGA
>CAZXMB010000190.1:0-5246 GCA_964641715.1 uncultured Syntrophaceae bacterium | reverse complement strand
TTGCACTGAATTAAGACCATTGGAAAGGGCGGGGGTGTTCTATATTGATACCGTGCCTTCAATATTTCTTCTCTCACCTTTCCTGTGATGAGGGTGATTCCGACCCGGTCCTGGATTCCTTCAATAGAGAAAAACACATTTTGAATCAGAGAGACCTCATCTGGCTCCGCGTCTAAGGTCAGGATAAAAATCTGGTCTTCATGAAGATATTGTGACCCTTCATAGGGAATAGAGGACTTGATAGAAGGGCCACCTGTGGAGAAGGAAAATACCTTTTGACCTATAATCTCCTTTCCTGAAAGGGCCTTCAGGCCAGGCTTCAGTCTGAATTCGCAGCGAATTCCTGCGGGAAGATCTCTTTCAAAATCAAAGACCCAATTTTTCCCATCTGCCCAACGACCTGTTCCCTTTTCAGAGCAAATGATATCAAAGGGTTCCACAAGACCCTGTGGATCGCCGAAAGGTACAATCTGTTCTGAGAATCGAACGGTCGCTTGACGAACCTTTTTGACTATTCCCTGAGGAGAAAACATCTCAACTTGGGGCCCTTCCTCGGCATAGGTTGAAGAAACCATAAAAACACAGATCAATAGAAATAATCCGATTTGCTTAGAATTCATAATTTCCCCCATCCCCTTCGGTTAATTTACCAACATTTGTGATTTTATAGAATTAACGAAATTCTACTAAATCACTATAGGCCGGTCAATCGGAATCATATAAGGTTATTACTTTCTGGAGTTTCCTGAGTTTTTGAAACAAAAAATGTTATTGTGTTCTAATATCGATATGTTGGAAATGGAGGCATCTTGAATTTTCCTTTTTTGAATTTAAAAAATTGAGTCTAAGCATTTCAAATACTTAGAAAACTTTTATCCTCAGAATCATATAGAAACTTATATGACCATGAAAAACTCAAAAAACTCCAGTATTACTTTCCCTTGACAATTACTGAAATTCTGGCTATATTATAGCCAGAATGCGATATGAGATTATCCTCTCACCAGAGGCGGTTGAAGACCTGAAGCGATTAGGTGCTCATATTCGGGCAAAGGTCAAAGATCTAATAGAAGTTCATTTAAGACACGAACCCACAAAAACAAGGAAAAACAGGGTTAAGAGGTTACAAGGATTGAGGCATCCACAGTATAGGTTAAGGATAGATGAAATCAGGGTGTTTTATGATGTAGAAGAAAACAGAGTAGAGATACTTGCAATCATTTCAAAATCCGAAGCCATTGAATGGCTTGAAAAGGTAGGAGAAAAAATATGAAGAAGGTAGCTTTATCAGAAGTAAAGGATGATCTTTCAAGATATTTGCGGCTTGCAGAAAAGGAGGAAGTTGTTGTCACACGTCATGGAAAACCAGCCGGGGTATTGATAGGATTTAAAACAGAAGATGACTGGTTCGATTATCGTTTGGAGAATGATCCAAGGTTCCTTAATAGAATTGAGAACGCCAGAAAAAGCCTGAAGTTAGGTAAAGGTGTTAAATTAGAAGAAATATAGGATTGACTAACAACTCATCCATGAAAATGTGATTGGGGTCAAATCTTTACGGGCTGTTGCTCAAATCACCGTTTACCCTTCGACAGGCTCAGGGCGAACGGTGATTTATTGAAATTATGTAACTTTTCCGATCATGCTGAGCTTGTCGAAGCATGAAATCAATTTGCGCAACAGTTCCTAAAGATTTGACCCCAATATTATTGTACTCATCGACCAAACGGTTTCTTAGACCGGCATTGGGAGCAACCTGTTTAGCAAATGCCTCGCTATAGACCCCAATTAGAACATTCCAAAAATAGAACGGTTAATCTTTCTTGCTTCTTTTAAATTTTTCTAAAGGCCTGGTCGCAGGCTTCGAGGGTTCTGTCCAGATCCTTCTGGGTATGGGCCAGGGAGATGAACCAGGCTTCAAATTGGGAAGGGGGAAGGTAGACTCCCTGATTGAGCATCTCGATAAAAAATTGAGCAAACCGTTTGGTATCACTCATCCTCGCAGTGGAATAATCCCTTACAGGTCCTTCTGTGAAGAAAAGGGTCAGCATCCCCGTGGCTCGGTTGATGGTCACAGGAACTCCATGATCCTCAGCACTCTCAAGGATTCTTTCTGCCAGGAAGGAGGTCTTTTTCTCTAAGTCCTGATAAACCTTTTTTGACTTCAGGATTTCGAGCGTCTCGATCCCTGCGGTCATGGCCAGAGGATTCCCCGAAAGCGTCCCTGCCTGATAAACCCCTCCCAGAGGAGCTACCCCTTCCATGATCTTTTCTTTGCCACCATAGGCACCCACCGGAAGCCCTCCTCCGATGATCTTCCCGAGACAGGTGAGATCCGCTTTGATCCCATAAACCTCCTGGGCACCGCCATAAGCTACCCGAAACCCCGAAATCACTTCATCAAAAAGAAGGAGTATCCCTTTCTCATCACAGATCCTTCTCAAGCCTTCTAAAAATCCCTTTTCAGGAAGGACCACTCCCATATTGCCAGCAACGGGCTCCACGATGATGCAGGCGATCTCCCCCGGATATTGATTCACCAGGATCCTCACTCTCTCTAAATCATTGTAAGGGGCGGTCAGCGTATGTTTGGCCAAATCCTCCGGAACTCCGAGGCTGTCCGGAATGCCAAAGGTCGCTCCGCCGGAGCCTGCTTTAACCAAGAGGCTGTCTCCGTGCCCATGATAACATCCCTCAAATTTCAGAATCTTATCCCTTCCCGTGTATCCCCTCGCCACCCGAATCGCACTCATCACCGCTTCCGTACCGGAGCTGACCATCCTTACCAATTCGATCGAGGGAAAGGCCTTTCTCACCTCAATGGCAAGCTCCACTTCGAGGGGAGTGGGAGCGCCAAAACTCGTTCCCTTCGAGGCTCTCCTTTTCAATGCGGCGATAATCCTCGGATGGGCATGGCCCAATATCATCGGGCCCCAGGACCCGACATAGTCGATATATTCGTTTTTATCCACATCCCATATCCTCGATCCCTTTGCGCTCTCAATAAAAATGGGAGAAGTCCCCACCGCTTTAAAGGCACGGACCGGACTGTTCACCCCTCCCGGAATCAATCCCGATGCACGGCGATAAAATCCAATCGATTTTTTCCTGTTCATCCCTTTCTCCTGATCACTCTCCTGCTAAGACCGTATTGGTCAGGGTTCCGATCCCCTCGATGACCACATCCACCTGGTCACCCACCGCCATCCGGCCTATCCCAGAGGGCGTGCCGGTCGCGATGACATCGCCGGGCAGGAGCGTCATCACCTGAGAGATAAAACTGACCAGATAGTGTGGCCCGAAAATGAGATTCTTCGTATTGGAATGCTGACGTCTTTCCCCGTTCAGATAGGTGGAGATCTCCAAATGGTAAGGATCGATGTCCGTGACGATCCAGGGGCCCATGGGAGCAAAGGTGTCAAAACCCTTTGATAAAGTCCACTGACCGTCCTTGGGTTGAAGGTCTCTTGCCGTGACATCGTTGAAACAGGTATATCCGAGGATATAATCCCCTGCCCTCTCCTCTGAAACCGCTTTAGCCTCCTTACGGATGACAACGCCCAATTCACATTCATAATCCACTCTCTTGGACATTTTGGGATAGACGATCCCCTCCCCTGACCCGATCACTGAGGTGGATGGTTTGATAAAGAGAAGGGGGGCTTCAGGAATGAGCAGCTTTACCTCTTGTGCATGGTCCCGGTAATTTAATCCTAAGGCCACGATCTTTGATGGAAGACAGGGTGAAAGGAGTTTCACTTCTTTGAGATTCTTTTGCCTGGAGCCAAGATGAAAGTGCCCGAAAGGGTCTCCCTCCATCTCACGGACTATATCCTTCTCGACCACACCCCATTTCGTAGTTGATCCTCCCTGGTAACGAACAATCTTCATATTGCCTCCCTCAAAATCCTCTTATTCATGTCGCCGCAACCTTCAGGTTTTGGATTGTTGACGCAGGCTGAAGCCTGCGGCTACAAAATTTATTGAATCCCTTTTTACGGGAAAGTCGGCTGAATGCCCCGCCTTGTAGGCGGGGATGAAAGCTGACAATATTAATGACACTACCTTAACCCGAAAGCCCCGCCTTGTGGCGGGAGCTTTACTTCTTTAACCCCAACACATCCTGCATGTCGTAAAGCCCATTGGGCTGACGGACAATCCAAAGGGCAGCCTTGATTGCACCCCGTGCAAAGTTATCGCGGCTGTGCGCACGATGAATAATTTCAAGCCTCTCACCGATCCCGCCGAAGAGGACTGTATGCTCCCCAACGATATCTCCGGCACGAAGGACCTGCATCCCGATCTCTTCTTTTGTCCTCTCGCCTATGATCCCTTTTCGACCGTAGACCCCAACCTGACCGAAATCCCGTCCTACCGCCTTCGCCATCAGCTCCCCCAATTTGACAGCGGTCCCGCTGGGAGAATCCTTCTTCAGCCGATGATGGGCCTCCAGGATTTCGATATCGTATTCCGGGCCCAACACCCTGGCGATATCCTGAACGGCCCGGAACATCACGTTCATCCCCACACTCATATTGGGGGCAAGGACACAGCGGACGCTTTTCGAAAGTCCTTTGATCTTTTCCAACTGTTCCGGAGGAAATCCTGTCGTTCCGATCACAATGGCAAGACCGCTCTCTTTGGCAAATTCCAGACTCTCCAGGGAGGCAGAAGGGTTTGAAAAGTTGATGATTACATCCCCCCCTTCCCTTTTGATCTTTCCCTCCAACGGGATACCCAATCTCCCCAGACCGATGATCTCCCCGACATCCCTCCCGAGAGAAGGATGATCCGGTCTCTCGACCGCCTGGCCCAGCTCAATGGATGGAGTCTCCTGGATGGTATGAATGATGCGATTTCCCATTTTCCCGGCTGCGCCGACGACAATGGCCTTGATTCCCTCTTTCATGGGTACACCTCCTCCACGGTAAGAAACTAAAGGAATCTCCTCGGTTTGTCAAGCGCCTCAGTTTTTAACGCGCTCCAGTTTTCAAATCTTCCGATCAGGTGCCCCCTATACAACAACCCACAAAATAGGCAATATCCGTTCCAGCGAAAAATTTAAGCTTGGCATATAATTCCATTTTGAAAGCTTTAACTGGAGAGTGCGTGCATATCCTTCCTGTAAGCGCTAAGGTGAGTGTTCAGCCTCTTATACCAGATTTCATGTAGTTATCCGCAAAAAGATAATTTTCAGAAGGCTATTTTTCGATTGACTATTTCAACGGTTGATGATATTTTTTCGT
>CAZXMB010000189.1:0-5266 GCA_964641715.1 uncultured Syntrophaceae bacterium | reverse complement strand
AGAACAAGCCCGATCAGGTTCAGCAGATACTGGCTCAATACTGGCAACCACAATAGTAAGAAATTGGAAATAGGAAATGGGAAATGAGAAGTTAGACAAAACAATTGAGAGATAAAAAACTTCCCATTTTCTAATTCCCATTTCCTATTTAGAAGCTTATGGAAGATCGTAAGATTGATACGGGTTTGATGTGTTTGGTGATGGTAGCAGGGTATCATGGCCTTGCCGTTGACCAGGAGCAATTAAGGCATACTCTGGCCCTGGGCCCTGATGGGATGGGGTCCATGGACATTCTCAGGGGAGCCAGAGAACTGGGACTGAAGGCAAGGGAAGCCCAGGTCTCTTTCGATCGATTAAAGCGTCTTCCAATGCCTGCCATTGCTCTCATGGAGGATAGAAAGTTTAATGTCCTGGCAAAGACCGATAGCGATAAGGTACTGATCTTTGACCCGGGAGAAGGAAGACCCAATCTTCTTCCCAAAGAGGATTTTACTGCCAAATGGCAACAGAGGGTCATTCTTCTCACTTACAGAAAATCAACGGCTCCATCTGAGAGGCCCTTTGGCCTCACCTGGTTTATTCCTTCCATCTGGAAATATCGAAAACCTCTCTTCGAAGTTTTAACCGCATCGCTTATTCTCCAGGTCTTCGGACTGGTGACGCCGGTTTTTACACAGGTGATCATCGATAAGGTACTGGTTCACAGGGGGATAACGACCCTCAATGTTCTGGCGATCGGTCTTATCGCCGTCATTCTATTTGAGGGCCTTTTAAGTATCCTCAGGACTTATCTCTTCACCCATACATCTAACCGGATCGATATCTCTTTAGGCACAAAACTTTTCAGACATCTCTTCTCCCTTCCTCTGAAATATTTTGAAGTAAGGAGGGTGGGGGACACAGTAGCCAGGGTCAGAGAGCTTGAGAATATCCGTCATTTCCTCACCGGTGCCCCCCTGACTTCAATCCTCGATGTGATGTTTATCGGCGTCTATCTGGTTGTCATGTTCCTTTATAGCACCACATTAACTTTTGTTGTGCTGGGGGCGATCCCCGTATTTGCCCTGCTTTCCATCATTGTGACTCCCATGTTACGTCACAGGCTCGATGAGAGGTTCAATCGAGGGGCGGAATCTCAGGCCTTTCTCGTAGAAATGGTGACAGGGGCCCAGACCATCAAGGCCATGGCTGTTGAACCTGAAGTTCAGAAAAGATGGGAGAACCTACTCGCAAACTATGTGAAAGCCTCTTTTAAGACCTTCAAGCTCTCTGGGGTGGCGGGCTCCCTGGGCCAGGTCATTGAGAGGGCATCTACCCTTGCCATACTCTGGCTGGGGGCTTATCTGGTGATGTCAGGGAAACTGACAGTGGGGCAGCTCATTGCCTTCCAGATGCTTTCGGGCCGGGTGAGCGGGCCGGTGCTCAGGTTGGTACAGCTCTGGCAGGATTTTCAACAGGCCGGACTCTCTATCCGAAGGCTTGGGGACATTTTTCACGCTACCCCTGAACCTTCTCTCAGTATCACAAAGACGAGGTTTCCAGCCATCCAGGGTCACATCCATCTGGAGGGGGTAAGGTTTCGTTACCGTTTAGACGGTCCCGAGATTATAAGAAATATCAGCCTGGAGATTAGGCCAGGGATGATTCTCGGAATAGTAGGACGAAGTGGTTCCGGGAAAAGCACCTTAGCCAAGTTGATCCAGAGGCTCTATTTGCCCGAATCGGGAAGGATCCTGATGGACGGAATTGATATCGCAATCGCTGATCCTGCCTGGTTGAGAAGACAGATCGGGGTTGTGCTTCAGGAGAGTTTTCTCTTCAACGGAAGCGTAAGGGACAACATTGCCTTTCATTACCCACAGGCCCAAATGGAAGAAGTCATCCGGGTGGCAAACCTTGCCGGAGCCCATGACTTCATTCTCGAACTACCCGAAGGGTATGATACGGTTGTGGGTGAGCGTGGAACAGCCCTCTCCGGAGGCCAGAGGCAGAGGATCGCTATTGCCAGGGCCCTTCTCGCCAATCCGAGGATTTTGATCTTTGACGAAGCCACCTCCTCTCTGGATTCCGAATCGGAAGCGATCATTCAGAGGAATCTGAGGCAGATCTGCCGGGGGAGGACAGTCCTTCTCATTGCCCATAGACTTTCCACATTAAGAATTGCCGAAAGGATTATCGTGTTAGAAAAAGGAGAGATTTTAGAATCAGGGACTCACAATGAACTGATGGGCAAAAAGGGGCTCTATCATCATTTTCAACTTCAGCAATCATTGGTCAGTAGCCCGTAGTCAGTGGTTAAGACAAACGACAATAATGTGAAATGAGATGGCCCCAGAGAGTTGACTAATTCACAATAGACCATGGGAAAATGGGCGATGCATTTGGCAACGAGCTACAGACAATTGACGACTGACAAATTATGGTTGCAATGAAAAAGGATCGCCTTGATTATGAGTTTTTGCCTGAGGCTCTGGAGATTGAAGAGACTCCTCCCTCTTCTTATGGAAGGATTTTATTGTGGGCTGTTGTGTTTTTAACGATGGCAGCCCTCCTCTGGAGCTATTTTGGAAAGGTGGACGAAGTGGCGACCGCAAGGGGGAAGGTCATCCCGGATGGAATGGTGAAGATCATTCAGCCAAGGGAGACCGGAGTGATCAGGGCGATCCATGTTGAGGAAGGGCAGAAGGTGAAGAAAGGGGACCTTCTCATCGAACTTGATCCCACCATCACCAAAGCGGAGGTGGAGAGCTCAGAGAGGTCGCTTAAGATTAACCGTTATGAGATGGCGAGGCTCAGGGCTGAATTAAGAGGAGAAGAAATGGATGGGACAGGGAAGGATCAGGACAGATTACTTCTCCTCCAGAAGAATCTTAAACAGGCAAGAGAGGAAGAGCATAGGGCAAAGGTGGCTTCCCTTGAATTGGTGATTGCCCAGAAAAAAACAGCGCTTCGATCGGCAGAAGAAAGCATCATCAAGCTCGAAAAAACGGTTGAGCTGGTCAGCAAACAGGAGGAGGCTTTGAGGCAGTTGGCGGAGAAAGGCTATGCCTCCATGATGGAGCATCTTCAGAGACAGAAGGAGCTGGTCAGGACAGAGAAAGAACTGAATGAGGAGAGAAAATTAGCTGAGCAGATCAAGGACAGTATGAGAGAGGCAGAGAGGAATTTAGAAGCGCTGAAGAAGGAGAGGGAGCGGTCCATTCTGGGTGAGATCATCGAGAAGGAGAGGACAATGACGCTCCTCGAAGGAGAATTCACCAAGGCGAGCAGGAGGCATCAACTTGAGAAACTCTACAGCCCCGTCCACGGGACGGTCCACGGTCTTGCCACCCATACCATCGGGGGTGTGGTGACTTCCGCCCAACCCATTATCACCATCGTTCCGGAGGGAACCCCCCTCATCGTAGAGGCCGTGACTCCCAACAAGGATATCGGGTTCATCCACACAGGTCAGAGGGCAGAGCTGAAATTCGATACCTTTCCCTTTCAGAAATACGGGACGATTGAGGCCGAGCTCTTCTATGTAAGCCCGGATGCCCAGGAGGATGAAAAGGTCGGTCTGGTTTACAAGATCAAATTGAGGCCCAGAGCCTTTCATATCCGGGTCGAAGATCAGGATATCCTTTTGTCTCCAGGGATGGCGGTGACCGCAGAGGTAAAGACAGGAAAGAGAAGGGTGGTCGAATTCTTCCTCTCGCCCCTCATCAAGCATGTGGATGAGTCACTGACGTTGAGGTGAAGTCCCGGATCCTTCAAATTTCCCATTTAATTTTGAAGTCTTTTTAATTCCCTTATCTTTTCCAGAGTGTCCAGGTAAATCGTTTTCTTTGCGGGATTGAGTTCAATTGCCTTTAAAGCCATCTTCTCCCCCTTGTCGAGATTTTTCCCACTGGTATAATAAAGCCAGGCCAGATTATTATAGGTATCTGCATTCTCAGGATCTTTCTTCATCGCCTTTTTATAATAATTCTCAGCCGCCTCCAGATCGTTTTTTAAAAAATAGGCATTCCCAAGATAAAAATCAGCCAACGATAGTTTTTTGGAAGCCAGCTTATATTCCCTGATCGCATGATCAAACTCACCGTTTCTTTCGTATGCTACACCAAGGTTCAGATGCTCTTCAGGCGTGAGTGGATCTTTTAGGGTGACTATCTTGATGGAGGAACAGGTGGCAAAAAGCAGAGGGGCGATCAGAGCAAAGATCAGTAAAAGCAACCCGATCTGTTTTTCCGCCTCTCCGCTCATCGATGGGGAGTGACCAGGAGCGTCCAGAAATTCGTTTTTGCCCATGTTCTGACAAATTCTTTCTGGGAGATGGATTTCAACCGTTCTCTTCCGGAATGAGCGATGAAGTTTTTTTCGTCATAACCCACCACTACCATAAAATGATTCTGTTGATAAATCCAGAAGCCCAAATCGACCAGGACGATCACGGGATAACCCATATCGATCTTACTTCTCATGTCAAAGACATCACCCTTATAATGAAGGGCTTTCATCCCTTTTCTCTCTGCATAGAGGATCATATCCAGATTCAGGGTGCCTCCCGCAGTAGGACTGTATATTTCCCTTGCAATTTCCTCCGGAGACACATTGACCCCCCAATAGTTCAGGACACCTGCGAGGGAGGCAGGACCGCATTGATAGGATTCTTGAGGATAGAAAGGAACATCTCCGACCAAACGGATCCATTTAGATTCTTTAAGACGGGGTGATCCTACACAGGAGGGAAATAAAAGGATAAACAAAAGAAATAATATAGAAGGGCGCTTCCACAGGGAAGCGCCCCGTCTGAAAATTCTTCTGAACAAAATTTTTATCCTGCTACTTCTCTCTTTCAAGCACTACCCGGTGTCCCGTAATGTAAATGATCACACCTGCGAGGATGGCGATCAACAAGATGATAATGAGCACTGCCCAGCCATCTCCTCCCACCTTTAATTCATCGAGGCTGAGGGCAATCTGATGAATCTGCTGATCATTGAGCTGGCTCAGTTTTTTTTCAACCTCTTCGGATGTGTAGCCAAAGGCCTTTAGCCTCTCCCTCACCATCTTCATTTCAAGTGTTTTTCGAATTTTCCCGAGATCAGAAGACCGGTCAAAAGTTAAAATAGAAAGAGCCTCAGAGCCAGAAAATCCTGCATAAAGTCTTGGTGTTATTCCAAACACAAACATTGCCACGACCAGATAGCAAACAATCCCCTTCACCCACATTGACTTCATCCATCTCACCTCCTTTCAGTTGATGATGTCTATTATTCTTTGA
>CAZXMB010000188.1:0-5451 GCA_964641715.1 uncultured Syntrophaceae bacterium | reverse complement strand
TCCCTTTGGGTTTCTTGGCGGTCTTTTTGGTCTTCCCGCATCCTTTCATTCCGCATGCCATAAGAATATCACCCCCTTTAACAATCTATTGATTTATTTATCCCTTTTAATTTAATATTTGTCAAGATTTTTTTGTCAGAAGCCAAAAAAAATTTGAGACCCCTGACGGACTTCCGGGCAGGAGGGGAATCGCAGGCTTAAAGGGATAGGTAAAGAGATGCCATCGGGTTGGGTAAAATCCCCTTTTCCAAAAGGAACACATTATTTTTCTGGAAATGAAGCCGCTGCGGAGGGAGCCATTGCGGCGGGGTGTCGATTTTATTCAGGCTACCCGATCACTCCCTCGAGCGAGATCATGGAGCGAATGGCTTCCCGCCTCGGGGAAATAGGAGGGGTCTTTATTCAGATGGAGGATGAGATCGCTTCCATCTCTGCTGTCATTGGAGCCTCCTGGGCAGGTGCCAAGGCGATGACTGCAACCTCAGGCCCGGGGTTCAGCCTGATGCAGGAATCGATCGGATATGCCGCTTTTACCGAAACCCCCTGTGTGATCATCGATGTCCAGAGGGCTGGTCCCTGTACAGGGCAGGCCACACGAGTTGGAAGTGGAGACATCATGCAGGCCAGATGGGGCTCCCACGGAGACTATCAAGTGATTGCCCTTTCTCCATGGTCTGTGCAGGAAATGTATGACCTTACCCTTCGGGCCTTCAACCTCAGTGAACAATACCGGGTCCCGGCATTTGTGATGGCGGATGAAGCGGTGGGCCACCTCAGGGAGACGGTCATCATCCCCGCGAAATTGCAGATCTGGGATCGGAAGAAACAGAAAGGAAGTCCACCCTTTGGCACAGATGAGGAAGATGGCATTTCACCCATGCCTGCCTTTGGTGAGGGAGAACGTATTCTGGTCACGGGCTCTACCCACGATGCCTCTGGCTTTCGTAAAACGGATGATGGAGAGGTTCATGCCAGACTGGTCGAACGGATCAATAAAAAAATCTTAAATCACCGAAAAGCCATTGCAGAGGCAGAGGCCTATTTCTTAGAAGATGCCGTGGCGGGTGTGATCGCCTATGGGTTTACCGCACGGACCGTTCTCTATGCGGTGAAACGTCTGAGAGAGAAAGGACAAAAGCTCGGCCTGTTGAGGCTTAAAACCCTCTGGCCCTTTCCGGAAGAGGCGGTTTCAGAAGTGGGAAGAAAGGTGAGGAGGATCTGTGTTCCCGAAATGAATCTCGGGCAGATCGCAGGAGAGGTAAGGAAATACTGCTCCTGCGAAGTGATCCCTCTTAATCAGACCAACGGAGAAGTCATCCGGCCGGAAACACTTATAGAGACTTTAAGGAGGATTTCATCTCATTGGTAGAAATTCCAATCATCAAGCACCAATCACCAAATAATCTCCAATAACCAATACCCAAACTTTTCTTATTTAAATTGGATTATTCGAATTTGGAGATTGGGATTTATTTGGAGCTTGGGATTTGGTGATTGGAATTTCATTAACTGAAAGTCTACGAATAATCATCGAGGGAACAATAATGGTTAGAGCCTTAGAGGAATATCTCCGACCGGGTGTGAAGACAACGCCCTTCTGTCCGGGTTGTGGTCATGGGATCCTGATGGGTCTCGTTTTGAGGGCGATTGATGAATTGAAAATGGACATGAAGAAAATGCTCTTTGTCTCAGGGATTGGCTGTGCGGCATGGATCCCCAGCCCCCATTATAATGGGGACACCCTGCATACCCTTCACGGGCGGGCATTGGCTTTTGCAACCGGTGCCAAGCTCTATAATCCTGAGCTCTGTGTGATGGTGATCAGTGGTGATGGAGATCTTTCCTCTATCGGTGGAAATCACCTCATCCATTCTGCGAGAAGAAATCTCGACCTGAAAGTCATCTGCGCCAACAACATGATTTATGGAATGACCGGTGGCCAGGTCGCCTCCACCACACCCAAAGGTTCGAAAACTTCGACGACCGGAGAAGGCAATCCCTACCGTCCTTTTGATCTATGTAAACTGGTGGAGGCCGCAGGAGCCACTTATGTAGCCCGCTACTCCGTAACCCAGCCCGTTTCACTCATCCATTCCATCAAAAAGATGCTCCGCCACAAGGGTTTCTCCTTCATCGAGGTTCTTTCTCCCTGTCCCACTCAGTTCGGAAGACGCAATCGGCTTGATCGGCCGGAGGAGATGATCCGGGATCTGATCAGGCGATGTATCCTGGAGGAGGAGACAGAAGGTCTGACCGAGGAGGAATTGGCCGAAAGGATCATCACCGGAGAATTTGTCACATGAGGGAAATCAAGCAGGTTCGTCTGAGCGGTTTCGGAGGACAGGGGGTTGTCCTCGCAGGGGTCCTTCTGGGGCAGGCAGGAGCAAGTGAAGGGAAATATGTCTCTGGCTCAAATTCTTACGGAGCTCAGGCAAGGGGCTCGAGCTGCAAATCAGAGATTGTCCTATCGGATGGACCCATCGATTTTCCTCATTTGGTGATTGCGGACCTCCTGGTCGCCATGTCACAGGGATCTTACAATCTCTATTGCAAGGATGTGAGGGAAGGATCCGGGCTCATTCTTTATGACCCGGGGCTGGTCATTCCGAAAGAGGGCCTCAGGGTAAGACATATAGGCATTCCCGCCACAGAGGTCTCGTTGAAGAGATTGAAGAATAAACAGGTGGCCAATATCGTCCTCCTGGGCGCCCTCATTGAAACGACAGGGATGGTTTCGGAAAAGGCAATGAAGAGGGCGATCACCATGCACGTGAGCGAACGATTCCAGTCCCTCAACCTCAAGGCCCTACGATTGGGAATGGAGTTGGGGAGAAAGACCCATGGTTGAAGGAAGAACCTATCGTCCTGTCATTCAATCCTCTCGATGCCATACCTGCGATGTCTGTATCAGGGGATGTCCTGCTGAGCTCATTTCAGAATACCGCCAGGAAGAGAAGAGCCTTCGCGGGACCCTCTACCGGAAAAAGATCCAGAAAGGAACTCCGGAAGGAAAACTCACACTTCCTCCCTGTCAGAAGGCCTGCCCTATCCATCAGGACACAAGAGGGTATGTGGCTTTGATCGCTCGAGAAAAATTTAAAGAGGCCCTTGAATTGATTCGCGAGGTCAATCCCCTGCCTGCGGTCTGTGGATTTATCTGTCACCATCCCTGTGAGGAGGCCTGCTTGAGAGAGGAGGTGGATCATCCCATTCCCATCCGTCTCCTTAAACGGTTCGTCTCCGAGTACGAGGGAAAGACAGGATTTTTTAAGAGACCAAGAAAGAAGAGGCGAGAAAGGGTTTTGATCGTTGGCTCCGGACCGGCAGGGCTTACCGCTGCCAATGACTTGAGCCTCCTCGGCTATGGCGTTACCATCTTTGAGGCCCTCCCGGTCCTTGGAGGAATGCTTGCGGTTGGAATACCTGAATTCCGGCTGCCCCGGAATGTTCTTCAAACGGAGATCGATGGGATCAAGGGATTGGGAGTTGAAATGAAAACAGACCACCCCTTCCGTTTTGAGGGGAATGGCATGACTCCTAAAAAACTCGGTTTTGATGCGGTCTTTCTCTCCATAGGCGCCCATCGCAGTCTGAGGCTAAATATTCCGGGAGAAGGGTTCCGGGGAGTCTTGTCAGGAGTGGCGTTCCTGAGGCAACTGAATCTTTCAGAGGGAGTCAGGATGGGAAAGCGGGTGGCGATCATCGGGGGTGGGAATGTGGCAGTGGATGCGGCTCGCTCCGCAGTCCGTCTCGGTGCGAAGAGAGTTGATATCTACTACCGGAGATCAAAAAAGGAGATGCCGGCCATCCCCGAAGAGGTAGAAGAAGCGATCCGCGAAGGCACCAGGATCCATCTTCTCACCGCCCCCATAAAAATAGTCGGAGGACGAAATAGGGTAATCGGGATGGAGTGTATCCGGATGGCCCTGGCCGAACCCGATGAAAAGGGAAGGAGAAAACCCATTCCCATCAAGGGGTCGGGTTTCAAAGTGAATGCGGATATGGTCATCCCTGCGATCGGCCAGGGAGTGAATCGAAGGGCTCTGAGGGGTTTGGACCTCCATCCGGACGGGACAGTTCGAATCCATCCGGAAACTTCGGAGACGAGTATAAAAGGGATTTTTGCGGGTGGGGATATGGTGACCGGGCCAGGCTGGGCCATTGATGCGATTGCGGCAGGTAAAAAAGGGGCGGAATCAATTCATCGGTATCTTTCATAAAAAATTTCGAAATTCGGATTGCGGACTTCGGAATATTCCGCACTCCGCAATTTGAGAAAGATGATAGCCAAGGAATGTAAAAAGGAGAGTGTTCGAAAGTCCAAAAGGAGAACCCTTTCGGTCAAAGAAAGGAGAAAGGGATTCTCTCCGGTCGAATTGGGCTTCTTTAAGGATGAGGCTCTCCGGGAGGCGAGGCGCTGTCTGGGATTGAGGGAATGCGAATCCTGTGAGATCTGCAGTCTCCTCTGTCCTGACCTCTGTATTACCCGGGATGAGAAGACCGGAGAGGTCCGAATTGATTTGGACTATTGCAAAGGGTGTGGCATCTGTGCGATGGTCTGTCCAAAGGGTGCCATCCAGATGGTATTGGAGGAGGGAAGATGAGTAAGAAGATGGATTTGAACTCGGATGTGGGTGAAAGTTATGGCGTCTATCAATTGGGGCTCGATGAGGAGGTGATCCCTCATATCACCTCTGCAAATATCGCCTGTGGCTTCCACGGAGGAGACCCCGGTGTGATGCGAAAGACGGTTTCCCTGGCAAAAAAGTATGGGGTGGAGGTAGGAGCTCATCCCGGATTTCCGGACCTCATCGGATTCGGAAGGAGAAACATGGATGCCACCCTCGATGAGATCCGAGACTATGTCCTCTATCAAACAGGAGCCCTGCAAGCCTTTGCTCTCTCTCAGGGGTTGAAACTTCAGCATGTGAAGGCGCACGGGGCGCTCTATAATAGGGCGGTGGCGGATCCAAAGATCTGGGAGGCCATAGCAGAGGCAGTGGCCCAATTGGATCGAGAGATCATTCTGGTCCTCCTGGCCTCTTCCCGGAGAGAATCCCTTCTCCAGATAGGAAAGCGCTGTGGAATTCGTATGGCCTTCGAGGCCTTCCCGGACCGGGCCTACAACAAAGATGGTACGCTGGTTTCTCGAAGAGAAAAAGGGGCTTTGATTCATGATCATGTGGTGGTGGCCAAAAGGGCGCTGAAGATGGCTCTCGAGGGAAGGGTGATTGCCATCGATGGGACGGAGATTGAACTCCAGGCAGATACCCTCTGCGTCCACGGAGATAACCCTTCAGCGGTCCAGATGGTCAAGAGGATTCGGGAGGAATTGAAAGCCTCGGGTGTCGAAGTTACAGCGATGAGGAATTTTGTCAGATAAATTTCAAATGCCAAAGGAATGTCAAAAATTTCTTTTTTAATACAAACGAAATCAATAACGTGTCATTG
>CAZXMB010000187.1:0-5452 GCA_964641715.1 uncultured Syntrophaceae bacterium | reverse complement strand
AAACGGACCAGGTGTTCGGGAAATGAAGCTCCCTCTCCGAATTTTCATACCAGAGAAGCTGTGGGATTTTGATTTTCATTTTCTTCCGAGGGCTCGAAATCCTCTTTTAGGCAGGGAGAAGGGATTATGGATATGAAGCCGGTTTGGTGAAAAGGCGATGGGTAAGGGTTAAACACCAATGACCTAACCCACTAACAAAACCGGCCTCTCTGCCCTTATCTTTTGACCCTAAACTATTTATTTTCTGAGCAATCCTTCGTGACGGCTACGTCACTTTCGAACAATGAAAAAGGATACTGGGTAGGGTCCCGATTGAATCGGGGCCTGTTCAGGGCGACTAAAGTCGCCCCTACCCACTCTGATAGGGTAAATTTTTATACAAATTTTTATATTTTCTAAGCCAATGTTCCATCATTTTACTCGGCCATTTGAAACCTGGGCTTCTTGGACCTCTCTACTTACAAGCCGAGGTAGCTCTTGCGGATGTGTTGATCTTTAAGGAGGTCCTGGCCTGTCCCGGTCATCACAATAGAACCATTCTCAAGAACATATCCCCGATGAGAGAGGTTAAGGGAGTGGAACACATTCTGCTCTACCAGGAGAATGGTGGTCCCCTGTTCATTGATCTGTCTGATAATATCGAAAATCGCCTTGACCAGTATGGGAGAAAGGCCTAAAGAAGGCTCATCCAGCATCAGGAGAGTTGGTCTGGACATCAACCCCCTCCCGATAGCCAGCATTTGTTGTTCCCCACCGCTCAGGGTTCCTGCTAGCTGATTTCTCCTCTCCTCCAGCCTGGGAAAAAGCTTGAAGACCCAGTCCGTCGTTTCTTTTCTCAACTTTTTTGCCCTTGGTAATTGAGATCCCATCTCCAGGTTTTCAGTGACCGTAAGGGTGGGGAAGAGCTGGCGTCCTTCGGGAATCTGGACGACCCCGAGGGAAACGATTCCTGCAGAAGTTTTTTGATGAATGAAATCCTGATTAAACTGAATTTCTCCCCGTTTGGGTTTCAAGATCCCTGAGATCGTCATCAGGGTGGTGGATTTCCCGGCTCCGTTAGAGCCGACAATGGCCACAATTTCCCCCTGGCTGACTTCAAGGGAAACACCTCTCAATGCCTGAAGGTCACCGTAAAAGACTTCGATCCCTTTAACTTTCAGCATTTCCGAATTCTTCTCCCAGGTAAGCCTCGATCACCTGGCGGTCCTTCACCACTACTTCAGGAACCCCTTCGGCAATCTTTTCTCCATAATTGAGGACGATCACTCGTTTTGAAAGAGCCATCACTCCCCTCATCACATGCTCGATTAAAAGGATGGCAACCCCCGTCCGGTTGATCTCTTTGATGAGCCGGATGAGTTCATCCACTTCGGTTGGGTTTAACCCGGCCATGACTTCATCCAAGAGAAGAAGTTTCGGCCCGGTGGCCAATACCCTGGCTAACTCCAAGCGCTTTCGGTGAGGGAGAGTCAGTCCGGTGGCTAATGTATTGATCTTCTCCCTCAATCCGACAAACTCGATTGTTTGAGATGCCCTTTCAGTCGCTTCTTTTACATTTTTGGCTCTGTTGAGGGCAGCGATCACCACATTTTCCAATACCGTAAGTTCGAGAAAGGGTTTGACGATTTGAAATGTCCTCACCATTCCCTGATGGCAGATCTGATGGGGCTTGAGATCGATGATCTTCTCTCCTTTAAACCGAATTTCTCCTTCATCGGGTTTATAAAAACCGGTAATGGTATTGAAAAGAGTAGTCTTTCCGGCTCCGTTGGGGCCGATGATTCCCAGGATCTCCCCTTCTTCGAGATCGAAAGAAACCTGAACGACGGCCTTGAGGCCACCAAAGTTTTTACTGACTTCCCTCAATTCCAAAAGAGACAACTGAAACCTCCGGTTTCAAAATCCAAATCCCAAATTCCAAAATCCAAATAAGCCCCAAATCTCAATGTCAAATGGGCAAGACTTTTTCGTTTGGAAATTTGGATTTAGAACATTGGAGCTTATTTGTAATTTGGTGCTTGGAATTTGGTGCTTATTCCACTCACGTAATAATATGCCAACTTGAACCAATTACTTCGTCCCAATCAATACCTTTGCCAGTGCCCTTTTAATATAAGTGATGATTCCTCTCGGGAAGAAGAGGACAACCGCAACCAATAAAAATCCATAGATCACCAGATGTAAACCCTCATAACCCGCTTTTGCAAAGTAACTCCTTGAAAGTTCTGCCAGGGGGGTGATTAAAAACGAACCGATGACCGGACCCAAGACGGTTCCCATCCCGCCGATGATAGGCCTCAGAATGATCTCGATTGAAAAGGCCATGGACATCATCGTCCCGGGATGAAGATAGAAGAGATAATTCGTATAAAAGGCACCTGCTAAGGAGGTCATGAAAGCGCTGATGAAAATGGCGATCATCTTATATTTAAATACATTGACCCCCAGACTTTCTGCAGCTTCTTCGTCCTCCCGCAGGGCAACCATATATCTGCCGATTTTTGATCGTTCCAGCAGCCGGACCGAAATCAAAGAGAAGATGACATAACCGAGTCCAATATAGTAATAAGGAGTATTCCCTTTGAACTGAAAGTTACCGAAAGAAAACTCCGGGGTGATAAAGAGTCCTTGAAATGAGCCGAAGATCTTTAAATGGAGGAAGATCAACCTGCCAATTTCGGCAAATGAAATGGTGAGCAGGACGAAATAGACTCCTTTCATTCCAAAACGGAATCCGAAAAATCCGATGACCAGACCGATCAGGCCTGCGGCAATCCCTCCGATCCACATCCCGATCCAGGGGCTCAGTCCAAGGGTGAGTGTCAGAAGGTAGGTCATATAAGCCCCGATGCCCACAAAAAGGGAATGGCCCAGGGAAATCACCCCTGTATATCCGGTCAGGATATTCCAGGATTGCCCCAGATAGGCATAAAAGAAGATCATAATAAAGATACCCAATACATAGGAACTCAACACCCGGGGCAGAATGAGAAGGATGAGGAATCCGATGAGGAGGAGAAGGTAGAGCCTTTTCATCCTTTCTTTCCTCCTAAGAGCCCCTGGGGTCTCAAGATCATGATGACGATGAGGATAAAGAAGCTGACGACCTGCTTCATGGTCTGTGGAAAGTCAAGGTCTAAGCCGATTCCGTGAAAGATATTGGTAATCAGCTCCGGTCCGATGGACTCCGCCACTCCAATGACAAACCCTCCAACCATCGCCCCTGTCAAACTTCCCATTCCCCCCAGGATCACGATGATGAATGAGATGAGGGTAAAAGGGGCTCCGATATGAGGAGAAAGGGGCATAATGGGAACAAGGAGGCCTCCGGCTGTGCCCACACAGGCTGTTCCGATTCCAAAACAGATGGCATAGACTTGATTAACATTCGTTCCCACCAGAAAGGCACCGAGACGATTATCCGCAGCCGCACGGATCGATTTTCCCATATCGGTCTTCTTCAGGAAAAGGAGGACCGCGAAGGTTATAATAATAGCCAGAGCAAAGGCGAGAAACCGCGGGGTATCGATGATCAGGTTTCCGATGGATAAAGAACTGAGGGCGAACCGACTTTGAGGACTGATATAATCCGGTCCCCAGATGATCCGGGCACTGTTCTCAAAGACCATGGCCATCCCGACCAGGGGGAGAACCTGCATGGCCTCGGGGAAATCAAGAATCCGGTTGACGATCGTTCTTTGAAGGAAATAACCGAGGATGAAAAGAACGAACGCGCTCACCAAGAAAGAGAAGAAAGGGTCCACTCCGGTCCACAGGAGGAAGGTATAGGCGACATACATCCCCCAGACCATCATCTCTCCGTGGGCGAAGTTGATCACCCTCATCACACCAAAAATAAGGGAGAGGCCCAAAGCGATCAAGCTGTAGACCCCCCCCAGAAGAAAACCGCTAACAGCCAATTGAAGGAGAAGGTTAAGGTTCATATCTCCTTTTCATATTCCCCGTTCCCAGAGCTGCTTCGGCATCGGATACACATATTTGGCCTCTGCCGCTTTCGAAGGCAACACCACCTTGAGTGACTGCCCGATAATCTGGACCAAAGCGGTATCCGCATTCACATTATCCCCTCTTGCGTCAAAGTTGACCGCCAACCCGACCATCAGATCCTGTTTGAAATAGGTCTTCTTCAAGGCCTCTACAATATCATCGGCCTTTGTTGATTTTGCCCTTTCCAGTGCATCGGCAACCACCAGTACACCCAGGTAGGCATATCCTGAATTGGTATCAAGATATTTCCCTGGATATTTTTTTGAGAATGCCGCATTGACTTCTTTGTACATCTTCCCAAGGGGGTTCACCCATGGCAGATTATCCATGACATAGTCGGAGAGAGCTCTCATATCCCGGATGAATTCCGGTTCATACCATCCCGGGCTTCCCGGACTGATGATCGCCTGGAGTTTTACCCTTTGTTTGTAAAGTTCCCGGATCATCAACTTGGCGTCACCGGGTCTTGCAACAGGAAAAAGCACATCCGGATTCAGCGCCTTGATTTTCGACACCTCCGCTGAGAGGTCCTGAATCCCGAGAGGATATTCGATATGGCCAATTACCTCGATAGGGAACTTCTTTTCCTTTAAGGTCTTGATAAACGTGGCCCCTTGAACGCGGCCGAAGAGATCTCCGGTGTTGGTCACCACTCCCCTGATCTTGCTCACATTATGCTCTTTCATAATCTGGGTCATGTAGAAAAGCATGGAATCGGCAAATTTGGAGGTCGTTGGGAAGACCCTGAAGGTATACTTAAACCCCTTCCTGGTAATGTTATCTGCGGCAGCCACATCCATTAAAAAAGGGACCCCTCTTTGTTCACAGAGCGTGGCAATGGTCATCGCATTGCCGCTGAGGAATGGGCCGACCAGGCAAACCGCTCCCTCATTGATGACCCGTTCTGCCTCATTACGGGCAACCTCTTCCTTCGCCTCGGTGTCCCCCAGCAGGAGTTTTAGCTTTGCCCCGCCTTTCGATTTAATCCCACCTCTGGCATTGATATCATCAACGGCCATCTGATTTCCCCTTCTCATCGAGATCCCGATATCCGAGATGACTCCGGTTACCGGCTGAAGCGAGGCGATTTTAATCTCCGGGGGCTGGGCGCGTAAGAAGGTCGGAAACCCTGAGATCGCTGTGGTGGTTCCCACTGCTGCTGAATACTTGAGAAATGTCCGACGATTCATCTTTTTCATAAAACTCCTCCTTTCTATGATTGGTGATTGACCATTAAAATTTTTTTTCATAAAGAAATGTTCATATATTCGCAAACTTAAAAACGATTGTCAACACCCAATTAAATCCCAATTAAATCTCCCTTTTTGCCCTATACCATGCTTCCGATTTTATTGAATATTGACATCACCATTTTTTAAGGTTTCTTCTTCATCCCGGCGATCAAATCAATAAATCCAACCGGATGATAACCCGTCATTCCTCC
>CAZXMB010000186.1:3169-5721 GCA_964641715.1 uncultured Syntrophaceae bacterium | reverse complement strand
GATGTGAGTTTTGGAGGTTCGGGATTCGTCCTTTCACAGATGAAACTGACTAAGAAGGGCGATCTCTACTTTCCCGGGTCTTCCGATTTTATGGAGGTAGCGAAGAAAGAAGGCCTCGTATTTCCTGAAACGGAAAGGATTGTCGTCTACCTCATCCCTGCGATCAATGTCCAAAAAGGGAATCCTAAGAGCATCTCTTCTCTCAAAGATTTGACAAAGGATGGAATCCGTGTAGCCATCGCCAATCCGGAATTCGTCTGCGTGGGAACCTATGCAGCCGAAATCATCGAAAAGAATTTCACCCCCTTAGAAAAGGATAAGTTTAAGAAGAATTTGGTCAATTATACAGAGAGTTGTGAAAAAACAGCGAACGCCATTTCTCTCAGAGCTGTGGATGCTGTAATCGGCTGGAGGGTCTTTCAATATTGGGATCCTGAGCGGATCGAGACGATTTATATAAAACCAGATGAAATACCGAGAGTTGGTTATATTTCGATCGCTATTTCAAAATTTACAAAAGACAAAATCTTGTCCCAGAAATTTATTGATTTCATGCTCTCCCAGCAGGGGAAAACGATTTTCCGAAAATATCATTACTTGATGGATCCGGAAGAGGCCCGTCGTTTTACCAGACCCGATACTCCAGTTGGAGGTCAGTATTCCCTTCCCAGTGAATGGAGGGCAGTGAAGAAATGAATTTCCGTAATACTATGATTGGGGCGGCAATATGTATCTTTGTCTTCTATATGGGGCTCATCCTCTCCTTATTCTATTTTGTCGGGGGAAAAGGATTCTGGGAAGCTGTGGTCAATCCCTACACCCTCTTTTCTATTCGACTAAGCCTTATCGCTGCTACCGTGGCCACATTTTTTGCGGTCATCATCGGACTTCCATCGGCCTATGCCTTATCTCGCTTCGAATTTGCGGGGAAGCAAATCGTGGATACATTTTTAGAAATCCCCATGATCGTTTCACCCATTGCCCTCGGCGCCTGCTTCCTTATCTTTTTTAATACACCTTTAGGGGAGATTATCCAGACGAAGGGTCTTTTTTTTGTATTCGAAGTGCCTGGTGTCATCTTAGCCCAATTTGCCACCGTTGTGGGTTTGGCAACACGACTCATGAAGGCCTCTCTCGATGAAATCTCCCCGAGGTATGAAGCGGTCGCTCGCTCCCTCGGGTCATCCCCATGGCAGGCCTTTTACCGGGTCACCCTCCCTCTCTCATTTAAGGGGCTCCTCGCCTCCATTATCCTCTCCTGGGCAAAGGCTGTTGGAGAATTTGGAGCTACGGTCACTCTTGCAGGGGCGATGCCGGGAAAGACTGAGACCATGCCCATTGCCATTTTTACTGCTTTAGCCTCTGCAAATATTGATAAGGCCGTTGTTCTTATCCTCATTTTAGTAGCCTTTGGACTCTTGACCCTCTACAGTGTCCGATTGACCGGAAAACGATACCGATATGATTAAGATCGAAGGGCTCACCATCCATTTGGGATCCTTTTGTTTATCGGATCTTTCCATTGAAATTGAAGAAAAAGGGTTCCACTTCCTCCTCGGGCCAACAGGCGCCGGCAAGACCTTGATCCTCGAGTCGATGATGGGACTCCATAAACCCCAAAAGGGAAAGATCTGGATCAATGACAGGGAAGTCCAGGACCTGCCCCCTGAAAAGAGAGAGATCTCCTATGTCCCTCAGGATTTGGCGCTCTTCCCTCATCTTAAAGTCAAGGAGAATATCCTCTATGGGATCAGGGCAAAAAAGCTCAATCCCCATACCTTTGAGGAATATATTCAGGCATTGGTCCGTGTGATGAAGATCGAGCCTCTCCTTGAACGGTATCCAGCCCATCTCAGCGGTGGAGAGAAGAAACGTGTGGCACTCCTCCGCGGGTTAGCCCCAAAACCAAAACTCCTCCTTTTGGACGAACCGCTCACCGGACTTGACCCATCTATTAAATCCGAAATTCAACAACTTCTGAAAACGCTTCACACTTCCTTCCATCCCACGATATTATGCGTGACCCATGATTTTGAAGATGCTTATCTCCTCGGGGATAAGATTACCGTCTTTATCAATGGCAAGATTGAACAGTCCGGAACGAAAGACGATATCTTCCTGAGGCCGGGATCACGGAGGGTGGCTGAATTCCTGGGATTAAAAAATTTATACAGGGTGAGGGTCCTGAGACCGGAGGATTCTCATCAGCGATGGATACTGGGTTTAAACGGTTTTCAATTCTCTGCCCCCATGGGGGGACATCTGAGTCAGTCCGAGATCGGTGAAGAAGCCGATCTTTACGTTCGGCCCGAAGAGGTGATGATTCTACGGGAAGGGAAACCCGTGAAAGATTCCCTGAGAAGAAATATCTTTGAGGGTGAGATCATCGATATTACAGACAGGGGAAAGTACCATCTCATCCATGTCCAGGCTACCGAAGGGAATGTCCTTTTTGAGATCTCCATCCCCAATTATGCCTTCAGGAATTTAGGCCTCTGGGTTGGCAAAACGGTTAGAATTGCCCTTCGTGATGAATCCCTCTGGGTGATGAA
>CAZXMB010000186.1:0-3069 GCA_964641715.1 uncultured Syntrophaceae bacterium | reverse complement strand
TCACAACCCTTCAGGGAGCTGACCATTCCTTTGATCGATCTCGAAAGGAAATCCCTGATAAAAGGTTTTAAGGGAACTGTTCTGCCATCTATCTTAAGGGTTATCCTTTCTTCTCCTTTCGATTTAAGGAACTTCCTTTCGATAAAGTCAGCCACCCCTTTAATGTCGTCCAAAAAGAAACAGGAAACCCCTATATCAAACTTTTTATCAGAAATAATGGCTACAAGATTATCCTCCTTCGTACAGAGGAGTTCTCGATGTTTTTCTTTTCTTAAAATTTCGATCTTGGGCTGAACATCTTTTTTGTATCCTTCGGAAAGGATTAGATCTACATCCTCAATCAACTTCTCCCGAATCTCATCCAGAGTGAGGTCCTTTCCCACATCTCGAATTAAGGCCACTTTATTGGGCGATGAGATGACCACCGTATGGGCCCCTGCCTGTTTATGTCGCCAGCTGTCCTTTCCCTCCTGATCCACTTCGAACCCGTGGATATCATGTTTCACGGTTGCAATCCGATAACCCCGTCGGGTCAATTCGGGTATCAGCTTTTCAATCAATGTGGTCTTTCCGCTATCCGACTTGCCTACGATCGAAATGATGGGGATCATAAACACACTCCTTGGAATATTGGAATGTTGGAACAATGGAATAATGGGAAAGGTCAACCAGATTCTTTCTCACCCAACACTCCATTCTTCCATTCTTCCTTCATCAAAAATTTCTATCTAACAATTGGACTTTAACGATTTCCCCTGCTTTCACCTCCTGACAATCTTCCGGAATCACAATGAGGCCGTTGGCCCTGACCATTGACCTCAATATCCCGGACCCCTGAGCTCCTGCGACGCTCACATCGTAAGAATCTCTGCCGTGAGAAACGACCCCCCGGATGAAATGACATTTCCCCGGTTCTTTTCTGATCTCCTCCTTCAGGAAGGCCTCGATCACAGGCCGAAAAATTTGCCGGTGGCCCATCATCTTTAAAAGCGCAGGCCTCACAAACTGTTCAAAGGTGACCATCGAAGAGACAGGATTTCCCGGAAGGCTGAAGAGAGGCTTTTGGTGATATATCCAAAACGCTATGGGCTTTCCGGGTTTCATGGCCACCTGCCAGAATATCATCTCCGCCCCCAGTTCTTTCAGAACATCCCTGACGAAATCATAATCCCCCACAGAGACTCCAGCAGAGGAGATCAAAACATCAGCCCTCAATCCCTGGATGATCTTCTCTTTAATCTCTTCCTTTTGGTCTCTGGCAATGCCTATTTGAATCGGGATGGCTCCGCAGTCTTTCACCTGTGCGGCTAAAGTATAAGAATTGCTGGAGATGATCTTAACCTCATCTAATTTTCCGTCCACATCAACCAGTTCCTCTCCTGTGCAAAGGATGGCCACCTGGGGTTTCTGATAGGCTGAAACAGAGGAACGCCCCGCAGAGGCAATCATTCCAACCTCAGGGGGACGGATTAAGCCCCCCCTCGAAATAATTCGTTCCCCTTTCTTCACATCCTCTCCTGCCCTCCGGATATATTTCCCGGGAGGATTGGCTTGGAGGATTGAAACATCTCCGTTATCTCTTTCTGTATCTTCGACCGGGACAACCGTATCCGTCCCTTCCGGGATAGGAGCACCGGTCATAATTCTGATGGCTTCTCCTTTTCCGACCCTCTTCCGTGAAGTAAAACCGGCCCGGAGATCCTCTATCACTTTTAATCGAACAGGATGGCCTGGCGAGGCCGTTTGAATATCCTCGCTTCTTACCGCATACCCGTCCATCCCGGAATTATCATAAGGAGGAAGATCACGGGGAGCAACGATATCCTCCCCGATCACCCTGCCCAGACCATCCAGAATGGACACCCTTTCCAATCCCAGAGGATGGATATGTGAAAGGACTTGATCCAAGGCTTCTTTGACGCTGATCATGAAAACAATATAACATAAAATTATTTTAATGGAAAAGGAGGATGAAGTAGCGCTGAATTTCCAGTTTCTCCTGTATTCTGTGCGATTGTCCGCCTAATCATTTTTTCTTTTTGTTCATGGAATAATCTTGTGGTATGATTTATTTATAAGAGGGATAACCCGAGATGGATAAGATGACGAAATACAGGAAATTCTGCTACTGGATCGACCAGAACAGTCTGAAAAAGGTCAGAGAAGACATTGAAGGGAAAGGGATTCAGATAACCGGTGAGGCCCGGCTCCCATGCCGTCTGTTAAGGAGGACAATTCATATTGGCTTTAGTTCCCCTCCGGCCTGGGAGGGTTTTTGTAAGCGGAGAACCTCCTGGTACCGAGAATCGGATAAGGAAGGTCAATTTCTTGCAGTCAGCAATATCCCATTGGATCACTTAGATATTGGAAACCCAATCGTCATCACCGAATCCAATTTCAGGCCTGACCGGCTTCCCCCTCTGGATGAGGTCCTTAAACTGATTGAATCAAAAAAATATCAGCAGAGGAAACCTGATCTATGGGAGGAAGTGGATCCTCTCGAAAAGGACTTTTACCAAAAGTGGTTTGATCGTCACCGGCCGGATGAACCATTTGATTTTGATAAAATCTTTAACTGCCATTCTGCCAATCATGCCAACTTCCTCGATCCGCAATTCTTTAAAGAAATAAACGGAGAAAAGGTCCCTTATTCTATTTCGGATAGCCTACATGTGTGTTCCTCCTGTCTCGAATTCTATAATATTTTGGGAGACCAATATCCTGTTAAATATGTCGTTCCTTGCATCGGGGCCGTCCAGTTCGCCCGTCTTCCGATGGATCGGTATTTAAAAGTGGAAACTTACTCCGGAGACAGGTCACAGGCCAGTCTTCGAATGAGATCGATATCCTCCTGATTGTTTAAGAAAATGCCGGAGCCGAAGGTCAAGATCACCATAGACTACGAAAAGTGCGATCCGAGGAAGTGTGAAAAGGGAATTTGCGCTGCTCTTCTGGCCTGCCCCACTAAAATCATAAAACAAATGGATCCGTATGACTATCCCTTCCCTATCTCCGGTTTCTGTCAGGAATGTGGGAAGTGTGTGGATGCCTGTTTATGGGAAGCGATCA
>CAZXMB010000185.1:0-5796 GCA_964641715.1 uncultured Syntrophaceae bacterium | reverse complement strand
GTAAGATATAAGCCGGTAAAGATCATGAAGTTTCAACCAGAGGCAAGAGTGTATTGAGACCAAGTTCTGATAACGCTATGGACAGGGAAGAGTAAAGAAAGAATGTAACAAGTATGATCGCGTTAATTAACGAATTCTAATGACCAATCATTCAAACGTTTACGGGAAAGTCGGCTGAATGCCCCGCTTTGTAGGCGGGGATGAAAGCCGACAATATTAATGACACTACCTTAACCCGAAAGCCCCGCCCTGTGGGCGGGGATCTTTACTATTGGTAATTTGTGATTGGAGAATATTTGGGATTTGGAATTTGGTGATTGGAATTTAAGTGAGTATGTGGTAATAGTGTCAGACATCATATCATACAGGGGTTTGAATGCTCCTCAGGTTAAAAATCTTCCGGTTTGATCCTGAAAAGGATGAAAAGCCCCGTTACCAGGTTTTTGAAGTCGAAGCCGATCCGATGGACCGGCTACTCGATTGCCTGAACCGAATTCGATGGGAGCAGGATCCGACCCTCTCCTACCGGATGTCCTGCGGTCATGGGGTCTGCGGTTCGGATGGAATGCGGATCAACGGGGTCTGCGGTCTGGCCTGTCAAAAATTGGTCAAAAATTTTAAGGAAGAAGTCCTGATCGAACCCCTTCCCGTTTTTAAAGTGGTCAGGGATCTGGTAGTGGACCTCGACACTTTTTTCGAAAAATATAACTCGATCAAACCCTATCTCCTTACCCTCACTTCTCCGCCCGGCGAGGAACGAAAACAATCTCCGGAGAAGCATAAAATATTTGAAGAGGCGATCCGCTGTATCCTCTGCGCCTGCTGCACAGCCTCCTGCCCGGTCAATCAGAATAAGGAGACAGAGGGATATGTCGGACCCGCTGCCCTGGTCAGGGCCTTTCGCTATCTATTCGATTCGAGGGATGAGGGCTCGCAGGAGAGGATCGGACTTTTGGATCACAGGCATATGGCCTGGGGTTGCCAGACCCTCTGGAAATGTACAGAGGTCTGTCCAAAGGAGATCCCTGTAACCCAGCATATCGGCCAGGTTAAAAAGCGCATCTATGAAAGCAAACCCCGGTAGAGAGGTTGACGGGAAAGTCGGCTGAATGCCCCGCCTTGTAGGCGGGGATGGAAGCCGACAATATTAATGAAACTACCTTAACCCGAAAGCCCCGCCCTGTGGGCGGGGAGCTTTACTTTTCCTGATATGAAGGATGCCTTCGTAGCGATTCATGGTCATTTCTATCAGCCTCCCAGGGAAAACCCCTGGCTGGAGGCCGTTGAGCGGGAGGAGAGCGCCTCCCCTTTCCATGACTGGAATGAACGGATCGCCTTTGAGTGCTATTGGCCCAATGCCTATGCCAGGATCGTGGATGGTGAGGGGAAGATCCTCCATCTCATCAATAATTATTCATCCATCAGTTTCAATTTCGGTCCCACCCTCCTTCCCTGGATAGAGAAGAGAAAGCCCCATCTCTACCGGAGGATTCTTGAGGCGGACCGGGAAGGACTCAGACGGTTTGGCTGTGGTAACGCCATGGCACAGGTTTATCACCATATCATCCTGCCTCTGGCCAATGAGAGGGATAAAGAGACCGAGGTCCTCTGGGGCCTAACCGACTTTGAGAAGAGATTCCACCGGAAAGCTGAAGCGATTTGGCTCCCCGAGACAGCGGTCAATTATCCTACCCTTGGGGTGTTGATAAAACACGGGATGCGCTATCTTCTTCTGAGCCCTTTTCAGGCAAGGAGGGTCAAACCTCTTGGAGGCAGGAAGTGGATGGATGTCTCTCAGGGAAAGATCGATACCGCCCAACCCTATCGCTGTTTCCTCAAAGGGCCTTGTGGTGAAAAATTATTGGATCACTACCTGGATATCTTCTTCTATCACGGAACGATCTCAAGGGAGGTCTCCTTTGGGAACCTTTTAAAAGATGGGAATCTCTTCTGTGACCGCTTTATGCAAGCCTATCAACCCTCCAGAAAAGGACCCCAGCTCATTCACATCGCAACCGACGGAGAGACCTACGGACATCATAAGGAATTTGGAGAGATGGCATTAGCTTACGCCCTCCATCAGGGGTTTCCTTCAAGGGGATTAGAGATCATCAATTACGGGGCATTTCTCAAAAGGTTTCCTCCCACCTATGAGGTGGAGATCGATGAGGGGCCGAAAGGAGAGGGGACCTCGTGGAGCTGCAGCCACGGAGTGGGACGGTGGAAAGAGGATTGCGGTTGCACCACCGGAGGAAAACCGGGCTGGAATCAAAAATGGAGAAGACCGTTGAGGGAGGCCCTTGACTTATTAAGAGATGAGCTCAGCCTTCTTTTTGAGAGAGAGGGGGAAAAGGTTTTCAGAGATGTCTGGGAGGCAAGGAACGCCTATATTGAAGTGATCCTGGACCCTTCTCCTGAGGAGATCAACAGATTCTTTGAGAGGGAGGGGCTTCGGGGGATCGATGAAAGCGCGAAAATCAGGGGGCTCAAGCTATTAGAGATGCAGAGGCATGCCCTTCAGATGTTTACGAGTTGCGGATGGTTCTTCGCGGATCTGGGAGGACTGGAGACAGGAATCATCCTCCGGCATGCGGCGAGAGCGATCCAATTGGCAAAAGAGCTGACCGGTCGAGATCTGGAGGATCAATTTCTCAGGTCCCTCTCCGAGGCCAAGAGCAATCTTGATGAAAAGGGGAATGGTTCCCAGATTTTTCATCGATTCGTAAGGCCCGGGAGTGTCCTGTTAGAGCAGGTGGTGAACCACTTTGCCATTACCTCCTTTTTGGAGGGAGGAGAGAGGCAGAGAAGGATATTCTCTTTTAAGGTGGAGGGAATGAATGAAGAGAAGATGGAAGAAGGGAATTACCGTGCCCTTATCGGAGAGGTGGAGGTAACCTCTCATCCCGCTTTGGAAAAAAAGAGTTTTATCTTCGGGCTCATTTTTTCCAAGCGGGGTCTCTTCCGGACCTGGATCTCGGAAGGGAGAGACTCACTCCGTTTCGATCAGTTAAGGGAGAGAAGCCTCGAGAGTTTCAGAAGAGGAGAAGAGGAGTTAGTAAGGACCTTTACCTCCCTCCTCGGAACCCGGGTCTATACTCTTCGGGATACCTTCCGGGAAGAGAGGAATGAGATTTTTCAGAGGCTCATCGAGAAAGAACTCCAAGAGTCCCTGGAAATCTATGCAGTCCTATTTGACAGAACCAAAGAGACCGCTGAGGCTCTGGCAAAGGAGGGTCTGGAGATCCCTTACGAAATTCGTGTGGCGGCAGAAGCAACCCTGAGTCATCACCTGCTTGCTGAGGCGAGGAGGCTTGTCCGGGATTTTAAGGCAACCATAGAAAGGGGAGAGATTGACCGGATCCTTGAAGAGGCGGATCAATACGGATACCACCTGAGAAAAGAAGAAGCGATTCAGGTTTTAAATGAGATGTTGAGGGAGAAAATGGAAATTCTTCATCGCCTCCGGGATTCGGATCTTTCAGACCAGAAGGGATTGGCAGAGGAAATCATGATGCTCCTCGATCTTTCCGGAAGATGGGGTTTTCAGCTTTCAAAAGATGAGGCACAGGGTCTGATGGGTGAGATACTGGACCAATGTATCAACGGTCTTGAAGAGTATTGGTGGGGAAATGGGGACCGAAAACCATTCCCCCCCGTCTTTATTACCCTGGCAGAAAAGCTGGGTTTCAATACTGAAAAATTTTCAAAAATGGTCGGTCCTTGAAAAACTCCCTTCTTTAAATCCCTTTGGAACTCTTCAGCCGATGTCCCTCCAAATCCCTCTCTCTGATCAACGGAAAAGGTTCATCTGGGTCTCTTTATCCCATTGATCAGTGTTTTCTAATGAATTCTTTTCCTTAAAAGCCTTCAGAGCAGCCTTTGACCCTTTCCCCCATATTCCATCAATTCCCCCCTTATAAAACCCAAATTCAGCCAGACGGGTCTGGATCAATTTGGCATCCTGAGGGATAGCCGGATCGAGAAGGACTTCTCCTCTTGAGATGGCTCTATTCAAGGCCTCCGGATCTGAAGGCATTTCCCGAAATAAGAGGACCTGTGTTTCCTTATCCCATCGAAAAGGACCATGTAGAGAATTCTGCTCTTTAAAGGCTTTCAGAGAGGCCTGTGAGCCTTTTCCCCAAATTCCATCGATAGACCCCTTGTATAATCCCAGATCAGACAATCGGGTCTGGATCAGTTGGGCGTCTTCATTAACCGTGGGGTTGAGAAGGATTTCCCCGCTGGCTATGGCGATTAACCTTGGATCCTGAGGAGCAGAGGGCGGGGGTGGCGAAGGTTGCGAAGGTGGTGCAGGTTTAGGTGAAGGAGGAGTGGGAGTGGGAGTGGATGCAGGTTTCGCCTTTTCAGTCTCCTGAGCAGCTTTTGGAGGCGGGCCAGGTTCGGAAGCCTCTTTTTTTTCTTCCTCAGGGGGAGTGGTCTGTTTTTTCGGACACCCCGCAGCAAAGAAGATCCATGAGATGCAGAGCATTAAGATTACTATTAAAGAAATTTTACCTGATTTTCCTTGCATATCGCTATCCTCCTTACGGGAAAGTCGGCTGAATGCCCCGCCTTGTAGGCGGGGATGGCGGTAACGGGCTCCAGAATTGGAGCCAAAGCCGACAATATTAATGACACTACCTTAACCCGAAAGCCCCGCCCTGTGGGCGGGGAGCTTTACTTCATTTAGAAATAGCATAGAAATAGGAAAAAATCCCCCGTTTGACAGAATCAAGCTACTCCTTCGATTCTTTTTTGTCAAATATTTTTCTCCAGATATTCCTTTGCTCGAGAGGCAGCTCCGAGGAGTGCGGTCCTCTCATTCATGATTACCCTGACCGGGATCTGAGCCATAAAATCTGAGTATCTCCCTTTGTCTTTGAAAGCTTTCATAAATGTCCCATCTTTAAGTTTCCAGAATATCTTCGGGGCAATTCCGCCGCCGAGGTATACCCCTCCGATCGCCATGACATGGAGTGCGAGATTTCCGGCGGCAGCGCCGTAGATGGAAGTGAATATATCGAGTGCCATCATACAGAGCCTGCTCTTTTGAAGCCTGGCCTCCCGGGAGACAACAGCCGCAGGGTTTTCTTCTCTCATCCTTTCACGGAGCCAGGCTGGCTCCCTGCCAAACCTCTTTGAAGATTTCAGGAACTGGTAGATCTGGAAAAGGCCTTCACCGGAGAGAATCCGTTCACAACTGACATGGCCAGAGCGGTCCGTAAGGTATTGAAGGAGCTTCGTCTCCAGCTTATTTCTGGGAGCAAATTCAACATGTCCTCCTTCAGAAGGAGAGGGGATGTATCGCTTCCCATCCCAGAAAAGGATAGCCTCCCCGAGGCCGGTGCCGGCCGATAAGAGGGCCGCATTTCCTTTCCTTATTTTGCCGGGATTGAGAACTTTAAAGTCATTTCCTCTCAAAACGGCTATCCCGTAGGCATTGGCGACGAGGTCATTGATGATCCCTAACTTTTTAATGGAGAACTTCCTCTGAAGGGATCGAGCATCGATCACCCATGGAAGGTTAGTGAACCTGATGGTTTTCCCGATGACGGGTGCAGCGATGCCAAAGCAGGCCGCATCGATCTTTTCCCTTTTTCCCGGAAAGTCCTGTAAGATGTTTTCCAATCCTCTATGGCGTTCGCTTCGATAAATTTTTTCTTCCTCGAGAAGAAGCCGTTTCCCCGAGACAGCGAAAAGCGCCAAACGGGTCTTCGTTGCGCCCACATCTCCTGCAAGAATCCTTTTCATCCTAATTCTTTATATCTCTCAGGTGGAGCAGTGTCAACACGAAGG
>CAZXMB010000184.1:0-5833 GCA_964641715.1 uncultured Syntrophaceae bacterium | reverse complement strand
TGGCTATTGGAATTTTTCGTATTGGTTATTCTTTTAAAACGGATATCTTCCCACTTTAATCACATAATCCGCAATCTCCCGTCTCAAAGCGACCGTATTGACAGGGGTGAAACGGCTGAGTTTTTTTAGAGCGGAAAGCTGGGTCCTTAGGATATCCCCTTCGGAAATCGCTGAAAAGGCCTGCTTCGCAAAACCCTCCACCCGGTCAAAGGCATCATTCACATAGACCTTGACCATGGCCTTCTGAATCCGGGATTTTTCGTCTCCGATTTTTTCCATGGACTTCATCGCTCGAAGCAGGGCGCTCTCCATGGCAAAAACCTCGATCACCATGTCACTGATCCATCCCAGGATCTCCTGCTCCTCTGCCAATTTCATCATATACTTTTGAACCGCCGCTCCCGCAACGAGGAGGGAGATCTTCTTCGCCATCTCCACCATCTCCTTCTGGAGGGTCAGCTGGCCGTCATCGGATTCCACCTTCGGACGAAGGGTGAGCAGTTCGCCTGCAACCTTCTGGGCCGCGGCGAGAACAGGGAGGCGGTTCTTCATTGCCCGTTTCGTTAACATATCCATGATCAGAAGCCGATTGATCTCGTTGGTCCCTTCCCAGATGCGGTTGATCCTGGAATCCCTGTATCCCCGCTCAATCGCATACTCATGGATATAACCGTACCCCCCATGGATCTGAAGGGCCTCGTCCGCCGCATAGCCGGACATCTCTGAGCAGTAGACCTTGTTGATCGAGTCTTCAATGGCATACTCCTCAATTCCTTTTGCCATCTGAATCCCAACATCATCAGACTGACGATCAATTGGCTGAAGAATCCGGTCGACCAGAGCAGCCGTCCGATAAACCATGCTCTCCATCGTAAAAGAACGAATGGCCATCTCCGCAATCTTATGCTTGATCAATCCGTATTCGGCAATCGGTTTCCCGAATTGAATCCTCTGCTTCGCATAGGTTACGGCATCCTGAAGGGCCGCCTTGGCCCCTCCCAGACAACCCGCACCCAATTTGAAACGGCCGACATTGAGCGTATTAAAAGCGACCACATGCCCTCTTCCCACCTCTCCCAGGACATTCTCCACAGGGACCCTCGCATCGGTGAAAATGACGCTCCGGGTGGAGGACCCCTTCACCCCCATCTTATTTTCCTCCTCGTCGAGGGAAACCCCCTCGAAACTACGCTCCACGATGAAGGAGGTGAATTTGTCTCCGTCCACTTTGGCATAGGTCACAAACATATCCGCGATTCCGGCATTGGTGATGAATTGCTTCTGACCATTCAAAAGGTAATATTTTTTATCTGGGCTGAGGGTGGCGGTCGTCTTGGCGTTGAGAGCATCCGACCCCGCCTCAGGCTCGGTTAAGGCATAGGCGACAATCCACTCTCCGGTTGCAATTTTGGGAAGGTACTTCTTCTTCTGTTCCTTATTCCCGAAAAAGATGATCGGAAGAGACCCAATTCCGGTCTGAACTCCGAAAGTGGCCATGAAGGAACCTCCTGCAGGAGCCATCCTCTCCATCATCAGGAGAGAACTGACCTTGTCCAGCTCCTGGCCTCCATGCTCCTCCGGGATGTCTGCGGAGAGAAAGCCCAGCTCACCCGCCTTCCTGATCAGTCCCGGAAGGAGTCCTTCTTTCTTCTCTTCAATATCCTCGGCCACCGGTTGAAGTTCCCCCTCCACAAACTCCATAACCGCCTTTGCAATCAACCTCTGTTCCTCAGAAAATTCTTCCGGTGTAAAAACCTCCTGAGGAGAAATCGATTCAATCAGAAACGCTCCACCCTTAACGAACTCTTCCATAATGTCCCCCTCCTTAATAAAAATTCGAAATTCGAATATCGAAATTCGAAACAAATCCTAAAACCAAATAATCCAAATTCAAAACTTCTTTCGTTTAAATTTTGTGCTTCGGTAATTCGAATTTGTTTCGGATTTCGGATTTCGTGCTTCGGATTTAGGATCGCAAGTTCAAATAAATTCCGAGTCGCTATCTCTTGCCACACATCCTCTAATTATTCTATTCTGTTCTTTCAAATACTCCGGCAGCACCCATACCGCCCCCGATACACATTGTGACCAGACCGTAGCGGACCCCCCTCCGTCTCATTTCATAAAGTAAAGAGGTCGTGAGCTTTGCACCCGTACATCCCAAGGGATGCCCAACCGCAATCGCTCCTCCGTTGACATTGACGAGTTCCGGATTTAAACCCAGTTGCCGGATCACATAGAGGGCCTGCGAGGCAAAGGCTTCGTTCAACTCAACAAGACCGATCTGATCAAGGGTGAGCCCGGCCTTCTTCAATGCCTTTGGAACCGCATAAGCAGGACCAATGCCCATCACTTCAGGGGGAACCCCGGCCACCGCAAAGGACCTGAAAGTCGCCATGGGTTTCGCCCTCAATGCCTCTGCCCTCTCTTTCGACATTAAGACCAGGGCCGCCGCGCCATCGCTGGTCTGGGAGGCATTGCCTGCGGTGACCGTCCCTTTGGCTTTAAAGACAGGTTTGAGTGCCGCCATCCCTTCCAGGGACACATCATAGCGAACTCCTTCATCCGTGTCAAAAGTGACCTCCCTGAGGATGACCGTACCGTCTTCCTTTACCTCCCTCACCTTGGCAGGAATGGGGATGATCTCTTCCTTAAATTTTGCCTCCCGGATGGCCCGGGCTGCCTTCTGGTGGCTCAGGAGGGCAAACCGGTCCTGATCTTCTCTCGTGATCCCGAATCTCTCTGCCACATTCTCCGCGGTGAGTCCCATGGAAATATAGGCCTGCGGATAATGCTCCACGAGATAGGGATTGGGGGAAGGGGTCAGGCCCATGATCGGTACCTGACTCATAAACTCCACGCCGCCTGCGATCATGACCTCTGCTCCTCCCACCATGATCTCATTGGCCGCTGTGGCAATCGCCTGAAGCCCTGAGGAACAGAAACGATTAACGGTCTGCCCGGGTACTGTATGAGGGAACCCTGCCCTCATGGCTAACACCCTGGCAAGATTGAGCCCCTGATCCGACTCCGGGAAGGCACAACCGATCACAATATCCTCCACCTCCTCCATCCTGAGACCAGGCACTCTCGCAACCGCTTCTTTAATGACGATGGCCCCGATATCGTCAGGCCGGGTATCCTTCAACATCCCTCTGGGTGCCTTGCCCACTGCTGTCCTCACCGCTGAAACCACTACCGCTTCTCTCATAAGAACCTCCATCAATTGATCAGTGACCAATGGCCAATTTCCAAGGATCAATTATCAATGAATTAATTTATTGACCATCGATCGTCTTTCACTAAACATTGATTATTGCCAATTGATCATTGCCCGTTGATTCTAATTTCTAAGTGGCTTTCCTCTCTTCAGCATATATTCGATTCGTTCCTGAGTCTTTGGCTCTCCGCAAAGACTGAGAAAGGCCTCCCTTTCCAGATCCAAGAGATATTGCTCGGTCACCTCAGTCCCGTCCGGCAGGTTCCCCCCTGACATAATGTGGGCCACCTTCCTGGCAACAAGCTGGTCATATTCGCTGATATATCCCCCTTCCCTCATGTAGAAGAGTCCCATCTGAAGAAGGGCGTACCCTCTCTCCCCCATCACTTTGATCTTCCTTTTAGCCTGGGGTGGGTGGTAGCCATCCCTGACGAGACTGAGGACCGTTTCTTTCGCATCGTGAAGAAGATGATCCCGGTTGATCGTGATCCTGTCATTCGGTCTCATATAACCCAACTGCTGTGCCTCCTTTGCGCTGGTCGCCACATTTGCCATGGCCACGGTTTCAAAGGCCTTTCGGACAAACGGGAGCAAATCCGCATCCACTCCTGCCGCAATACCCTCGGTTGACCGAAGCAACATCTCCTTGGTCCCCCCTCCGGCAGGAATCAAACCCACCCCAACCTCAACGAGACCCATATAAGTTTCCGCAGCAGCCCTGATCATCGAGGCGGCAAGACAAATCTCACATCCCCCGGCCAGGGTTAGACCGAACGGAGCCGCCACGACCGGTTTCTCGAAATATTTGATGGCCATCAATGTATCCTGAAAAGCCTTCACAGAGGCCTCAATCCCATCCCAGTTCTCATCCTGAATCTCAAAGAGGATGAGCATCAGATTGGCCCCGGCGGAGAAGTTTTCGGCCTGGTTTCCGATGACCAGGCCCTCAAATTTCCCTTCCGTCTCCTTGAGGGAATCCCTCATCATCTGGATCGTATCCGCACCAATGGTGTTCATCTTGGAATGGAATTCGAGGCAGGCCACTCCATCGCCAAGGTCAATCAAACTTGCACCGGGATTGGAAAGGACCGTCCTCTTTCTCTCCTTCAGGCCGGGTAAGAGAATAATCTCCGGTTTCTCCTCGACCTCCTGATATTGCCCTGCTCCAAGGTCGAAGTAAGAAAAATGCCCATCCTTTTTTTCATAGAAAGAGGAATATCCCTTACGGAGAATCTGTTCCGCCAGGGGAGGAATCCTCTCCCCCTCCTTTTCCATTCTCTTCAAGGAGGATTTCAGGCCGATGGCATCCCACTGCTCGAATGGCCCCAGTTCCCAGTTATATCCCCACTTCATCGCCCGGTCTATATTCACAACATCATCGGAGATCTCAGGGACCTTTTCCGCCGAGTAGAGCAGGGTCTTTTTCAAAACCTTCCAGGCAAATTGTCCTCCCCGGTCAGGACTCAAGACAAGGGCCTTGATCCGTTCTCTCACATCTTCAATATTTTTTCCCATCTCCACCGAGGGAAGGTTTGCCTTCTGCTGGGACCGGTAATCGCCTTTCTCATAATCGAAAACAAGGATCTCCTCCTTCCCCTCCTGCCTCACCCTCTTATAAAAACCCTGTTTGGTTTTCTGTCCCAGCCACTGGTTCTGAATCATCTGCCGGATGAAGGGAGCGGATATGAAATATTCTCTTTCCCCTTCGGGGAGGCTCTCGTAGAGATTTTTCGAAACAAGGGCGATCACATCCAGCCCTACGAGATCGGCAAGCCTGAAAGTAGCCACCTTCGGTCTTCCCATGGCAGGCCCGGTGATCTGGTCCACCTCTTCGATCCGGTATCCTTCTTCCATCATTGTCCGGATGGTCACCGCGCTTGAAAAGGCTCCGATCCGGTTGGCGATAAAGTTGGGGGTATCCTTGGCATAGACCACTCCCTTTCCCAAAATCTTCTCACCCACCCGGGCCACTCTTTCTAACACATCTTTAGAGACAGATGCTGAAGGGATGATCTCCAAAAGTTTCATGTACCTGGGCGGATTGAAAAAGTGGGTCCCCAGAAACCTCTCTTCGAATTCCCTCGAAAGCCCTTCCGCCATCTTCCGGATGGAAATCCCGGAAGTATTGGAGCTGACCACCGTCCCTTCTTTTAAAAAGGGGAGTAATTTTTTGTAAAGTTCTCTTTTCGTATTCAGGTCTTCAATAATGGCTTCGATGATCCAATCCACCTGTGAGATCCAGGAGAGATGATCTTCGAAGTTTCCGGTGGTGATGAGTCCGGCATCCTCTTTCACATAGAGCGAGGCCGGCTTTGATTCCTGAATCCTCTTCTTGCCTGAGAGGGAGAACCGGTTTCTCACCTCCGGGCTTTCCAGGGTCAACCCCTTCTTCTTCTCCGCCTCCGTCAATTCCTGCGGGACAATGTCGAGGAGGAAAGTTGAAATCCCCACATTCGCCAGGTGGCCGGCAATCGCACTTCCCATGACCCCTGCTCCTAACACCGCTGCCTTTTTAATCCTCGGATTCATCGTTCAACTCCTTTTCTCTTTCAGAAATGAATTGATCAGGTTCTGTTTGGAGATTTGGCCTCCCGTGAAAACCCGGTATCGATC
>CAZXMB010000183.1:3943-5861 GCA_964641715.1 uncultured Syntrophaceae bacterium | reverse complement strand
GTAACCAACCTTAAGATTATTTAACCTAACAACCTAACACCCTAAGCAACCCGATGTTGAACTGTTGTAGGTCCTATCTAACAATTCCTTTTGATTCAACTCATTTTTAAAGCCCGATTTTTTAGCTTCAAGGCTTCAGGTTAAAAAGAAATTGTAGGTCAAAAGCACGCTGTAATTCTGCTATGGATGAACCATGAGGGCAGCCTGATATAATTTATCATAGGGTAGGCATGATCAGACTTAAAGAGGCTAAGAAGATATATCACCTTGCATGGCTTATTATTGGAACGGATTGACATTCAACTGTTTTTTTTGGTATATTAAGCTTACTCTTGAAGTTTAAAACGATATTCCGAAATCTGATCGGTTTCTTCCAACAGGCGGAAATCGATTATGCGGTCGTTGGCGCTTTTGCTTTGAAGGCTTATGGATATTTGCGGGCAACCCAGGATGTCGATTTTTTAGTTCGATGCGCTCATCAAAACAGGATCATAGCCTATCTGGAATCTCTTGGTTACGATACGATCTATCGCTCGGCAGGTTATTCCAATCATGTACATCCACTCGCAAATCTTGGAAGGATCGATTTCATTTACGTAGAAGGAGAAACCGCTGATATCCTCCTTTCGGAGGCCAGACCGTTACTCGTTCTCGATGACAGACCGGTACCTGTTGTAAGACCGGAGCATTTGATTGCCCTTAAGGTCTTTGCTATGAAAAACGACCCAGAAAGATCCTTCAGGGAAATGGCAGATCTTCAGTATCTCTTGAAGTTGCCAGGGCTGGATTTGGAAGAGATCCGAGGCTACTTTGAAAAATACGGACAAATGGAGAAGTACGATGAGCTTACCAAAGGAGAAAAAGAGAATCCTCAATCTTGAGAAAGATTGGGTGCTCACCAAGGAAGACTTCGGAGCCATAGGCGAACCACCATCTCATGAACCAAAGGATTTGGGCAACTATCTTGATTTTCTGAATGAGCTTTGGGGATCTGAAAGGAGAGAAATTAGGAAGGAGTTCCACTCCGAGCAATTCCGACTGTAGGTTAAGGGAAGTCGAAGCGTTGACTTCAGGGAAATGAGCAAACCAACCAATGTCATTGATAAGCCTCCTCCCACATGTCCGCCTCATAGATGATATGGACATCTCCTTCGAAAAATAGCCTTTTTATCTCTACCCCTTCGATCTCGTAGTGAACGGTCAAAACCTCCCCTCCTTGGGTCTTCACAGATACCGGAGATTTCACAAGACCCTTAAATGCGGCGATCAACACAGAAGCGACCGTGCCCGTTCCGCAGGCCAGGGTCTCATCCTCCACACCGCGTTCATAAGTGCGTATGGAAAGCCGAGAACTGTCCTCCACTTTAACGAAATTGACATTGGTTCCAGCCGGGGCATAATGGGGATGGAATCGAATCACCCTCCCTGTATCAACCACATCCATATGTTGAAGATCTCTTAAGAATAAGACGGCATGAGGAACCCCGGTGTTAATGCTGGATATCGTCAGTTCCTTCCCCTCGATTGAAATCTTTTCGTCCAGCTTCAGGCTGTGGGGTTTGGTCATTTCCAGTTTGACCCGTTTTCCATTCACCTCAGCAGAGATGACCCCTGCCAGAGTCTCGAAGTTTAGAGAAGACCCGGCAATCCCCTTCATGTTGGCGAATCGAGCCACGCAACGGCCTCCGTTTCCGCACATCTCGGCCTCGCTCCCATCGGCATTGTAGAAACGCCACTTGAAATCGGCTTTCATAGAGGGTTCGATAAGGATGAGCCCATCCGCTCCTACAGAAATCCTTCTTTGACAGACGTCTTTGACGAATTCCTTTAAACGATCCTCTTTGAGGAAGGGTTTCCGGTGATCGATGAGGATGAAGTCGTTTCCGCTTCCGCTCATCTTCATAAAAGGAATCTTCAT
>CAZXMB010000183.1:0-3843 GCA_964641715.1 uncultured Syntrophaceae bacterium | reverse complement strand
TCCCCCCGGATCAGATCCTCATAGTCTTCTCTCTGCCGGATCACAAACATCTCCTCATCCCGAACAAGAACCTCAGCGATCCTGGGCCTTGAGTTGTAGTTGGTGGACATGGAAAATCCATAGGCCCCCGCGCTCATCACCGCAACCAGCTCACCGGAGTGGAGTCTCGGGATCTTTCTCCCCTTTGCCAAGAAGTCACTCGACTCACAGATGGGACCCACTACATCCGCCACAATCTCCTCCCGGCTTTCTTTCTTCACCGGGAGAATCTGATGGTAGGACCCATAATAACTGGGGCGGACCAGGTCGTTCATCCCTGCATCAACGATGATGAACCGCTTCTCCTCATTCTCTTTCGTGTAGAGAACCTTTGAGACCAGAATCCCGGCGTTTCCGACAATCACCCTGCCCGGTTCTAAAACGAGGGTGCAACCGAATCCTCTGATCTCATCAAGTATATTTGCAGCATATTCGACAGGATGGGGGGGTTCTTCATCTTCATAGGTAATTCCCAATCCTCCTCCGAGGTCCAGATGCCGGATCTCCATCCCTTCCTTCCTTAAATTTTCCACCAACCCCTTCAATTTTCTCAACGCCTCGATGACGGGCTCCACCTCCACCAATTGGGACCCGATGTGGCAATCAATTCCAATCACCTTCAGATTCGGCGACTGGGAGGCAAGGCGATAGGCCATCGGTGCCCGCAGGATATCGATCCCGAATTTATTCTGTTTCAAACCTGTGGAGATATAAGGATGGGTTTTTGGATCGATATCCGGGTTGACTCTTATGGCGACAGGTGCCTTCTTCCCCATCCGACCCGCTATCTCATTGATCTTCTTAAGCTCCTGTGAGGACTCCACATTAAACATGAGAATCCCGGCTTTGAGGCCATATTCAATCTCATCTTCCCTCTTCCCAACTCCGGAAAAAACGATCTTTTCCGGATTGGCTCCGCTTTTGAGGGCCCGATAGAGCTCCCCTCCGGAGACCACATCCACCCCTCCTCCAAGGTTGACGAAGAGGCGAAGCAGTGCCAGATTCGAATTGGCTTTTGCCGAGTAACAGACAAGATGAGGAATCCCTTTGAAGGCCTCATCGAAGACATGAAAATGTCTGATCAGCGTATTGTAGCTGTAAAGATAGAAAGGCGTTCCAACCTTTTTGGCGATCTCAGCGATCGGAATCCCCTCACAATGAAGGTCCTGATCCTTATATTCAAAAAAATGCATCCTTCACCCCGACGGCGGAATAAAACTCAACTCCGCATTCCGAAATCCGAATTCCGCATTAATAAAGGTACTTCACCCTCACTTCTTCCGAACGAGGGCTCTCGTTTCTGCGGACAGAATTGTCCACAGCTGTGATTGCATATTCGTAATCTTGCCCTATTTCAACATCCGTATCAAGATAGGTCTCTCTGGTTAAATGGGCGGGGGTCAATCTCCTGAACTCTCCCTCCCCTGATTTCCTTCGGTAGATATAATACCCTAAGAGGTCTGGCTCTCGATTCCTCCTCCAGTTTAGCTCCATTCCATTCTTAAGCGGAACAGCCACCAGCCCGACAGGAGAACTTGGCGGGATCAAGTCCGTAGGAGTGATCGGGAGGCTCAGGGAGCCCTTCCCCTCCACATCTGTCTTAACGACACGCCTGACCGCTCTCACTGAATAGATATATCTTTTCTCATTTTCCACACCCAAATCCGTATATTGCACTGCAGTCAGAGGTTCTCTGTTCAGGGATTGGTTCGGAAACTCCTCTCCTTCTCCCTTCCGGTAGACATTATAACCTGTCGCACCCAAGACAGGCTCCCAGTAGAGATCCACTCTCTTATCTCCACGCTCCGCTCTTACCATCCTGGTCGTATGGGGCGGATAATCCCAGAAGACCGTCACAGGATTTGAAGGAGAACTGGGATATCCTCTTCGGTTTACTGTAGTCACCTGATAAACATAGACTTTTCTTGCCTCCAGATCTTCAAGAAAGATGGACATCCTCTTTCCTCTGTCTCCGCCCGTTCGATCTAACTTCGCCTCAAAGATCACTTTTGACCTTTCTCCACATCCCCTGCAACCCTCTGCAACGAGATCTCCTTCAGATCTTAATATCTTGAATTCCGCTAAATCTGTGAGAACGGATTTGTCCGTATTCTCTTTTGGAAATGTCCATTCCAGAAGGAGGCGCTCCTCTCTTGGCTTTGCTTCAAGGTCAACAATCCTTTTAGGAACAACCGATGAATAAGGTACCGGAGGCCCTTTTTGACCACAACCCACTCCCAGCAACATGAATGTCACCGGTAGTATCAATGATAATAGAATGATCTTTGTTTTCGATTGATGTCTGGTGCCTGTTATTTGGTGCTTCATTTTCGTAGCCCGAAAATCGCAGTTCCCACCCTCACATAGGTGGCTCCTTCTTCAATGGCCACCTCAAAGTCATTTGACATCCCCATCGAAAGTTCCTTCAAAGGAATCCCCTCTTTTACCATCTTATCCTTTAATTCACGAAGTTGAATAAAGTAAGGCCTGCTCATCTCCGGCGAATCGAAATAGGGTGGCATGGTCATCAATCCCAACAGAGAGAGATGATGGAGGTGGAGGGCCCTCCTGGCAATGTCAAATGCCTTGATCTCCTCTGCTCCAAACTTAGTGGCTTCTCCGGAGAGGTTCACTTCGATCATCACTTTCATTATCCGGCCCTCTTTTTCAGCCCTCCGGTTTAATTCTTCAGCCAAGGGAATGCTATCCAGAGAGTGGATCATATTAAAAAGCCGGACAGCATATTTCGCCTTATTCGACTGAAGGTGTCCGATAAAATGCCAATCCACCGTTCGTCCAATCTCCTCGATCTTCTTCTGTGCCTCCTGAACATAATTTTCACCCAGAACGGTAACTCCTGCCTCAATGGCCTCCTTGATTCGAGCAACCTCCACAGTCTTGGAAACGGCAACCAGTTTGATCTCTTTTGGATCTCTTCCTGCCCGCCGGGCGGCCTTATCGATTCTCTCCATCACTTTTAAAAGATTCTCTCTGATCTGTGACATAAGTTTGTCTAATCCCCCCTCTCCCCCCTTATTAAAGGGGGGTGGGGGGGATTATATGTTCAGGGCGAAACCTTAATCCCGCGTTCCGAAATCTCTAATGCTCCCAACCGACTGAGCATCTGAATCAATTCACAGAGGGGAAGGCCAATCACATTGGTATAGGATCCCCGAATCGACTCGATCATAAATGATCCGATTCCCTGGATGGCATATCCCCCTGCCTTATCAAGGGGTTCACCGGTTCGGGCATACCACCCTATTTCAGTCCGGGTCAGCTTTTTCACCTTCACTGATGTCCGGACCACTCCTCGGTCCCGCCTCCCTTTTTCAAAATGAAGGACTGAAAATCCGGTGAGCACCTGATGTTCCTTCCCGCTGAGGCGGCGCAACATCTTCATGGTTTCCTCTTGATCCCTCGGCTTACCCAAAACGCAATGATCGACATAAACAATGGTATCCGCGGCAATCACCCAGCGGTCAGGATATTGTTCCCCTACATCCAGGGCCTTCGCTTCAGCTAATCGAATCACATGCGCACGGGGGGATTCCCCCCGCGAAAAATCTTCTTCGATTTTACTGGGAATCACATCGAGATCAAGGCCCAGTCGTTTAAGAAGTTCGTACCTTCGGGGAGACTTCGAAGCAAGGACCAATCGCTTTTGCACTTTTAAAAACTAAAGGAAATCCACAGGCTTGTCAAGATGGAATTGAGTTGAGAATGATAAAATCTGTGGAGTTAATGAAGTCTGAAAAGCTTGGGTAATGTCAGGGTAAACCAGGGCATATAAGTAATCACAAA
>CAZXMB010000182.1:0-5884 GCA_964641715.1 uncultured Syntrophaceae bacterium | reverse complement strand
AAAGCGCCTTCCCCCTTAATTCTTTCTTCAATTCGAAGTTCCATTTCCAGATGGCGTAGATGGCAGGATAGACCATGAGCTCCAATATGAATGAGGTAAAGATGCCCCCGATCATCGGGGCGGCAATTCTTTTCATCACATCGGAACCGGCACCGGTTGCCCACATGATGGGGATCAGCCCCATGAACATCACGCCAACCGTCATCACTTTAGGCCGGAGCCTTTTGACCGCACCCTCAACGATTGCCTCTCTCAGTTCATTCCAGCTTCCCATCTCCCCTCTTGCCTTTGCGTCCTGGTAGGCAAGATCCAGATAGAGGAGCATGAACATCCCGGTCTCAGCATCCACACCCATGAGGGCGATCAATCCCACCCAAACCGCAATGCTCAGATTGTAGCCCAAGAGATAGAGCAGCCAGATGGCACCCACCGCCGAAAACGGAACGGCCAAAAGGATGATCATGGTCTTGGTCACGGACCGAGTGTTGAAATAGAGGAGAAGAAAGACAAGAAAGATGGTGATGGGAACGACAATGATCAGTCTCTCCTTGACTCGCTCCATAAACTCAAACTGGCCGCTCCAAATGAGCTGATAACCTGATGGGAGTTTGACCTTCTCATTCACTGCCCTTTTTGCATCCGCCACGAAGCCTCCGATGTCGCGCTTTGAGGTATCGAGATCGACAAAGACATATCCTGATAACCGTCCATTCTCGTCACGGATCATGGCTGGGCCTGTTTTAAGGGAAATCTCAGCAAGCTGGCCGAGAGGGACCTGAATGACTCCGGAGGATCCTATCCTACCAGAACCGCCCATTCCTCCCCCCATTCCTCCTGAAACCGCACCTCCCGGGGAAACAGGAACGAGAACCCTCCTCAGTTTCTCCACATCATCCCGGAGCTCCCTGAAATAACGGACATTAATGGGGTACCGTTCCCTCCCTTCAATGGTGGTGGAAATGTTTTCACCACCGATCGCAGACATGATGATATTGTTGACCTGATCAACCGTTAATCCATACCTGGAAAGTTCTGATCGCTTGAGAGTAAAATCAATAAAATATCCTCCGGCCGTGCGTTCTGCAAAAACATTTTTTGCTCCCGGGACCTCTTTGAGAACCATCTCCAGATGTTCTCCAAGTTCCTGAACCTTTTGCAGGTCTGCCCCCATGATCTTAATGCCGATGGGCGTCCGGATTCCCGTGGAGAGCATATCCACCCGGGCCTTGATCGGCATGGTCCAGGCATTAGAGACCCCGGGAAATCTCATGGCCTCGTCAAGCCCTCCTGGTCCGTAGATCAACTCCTCCGAACTCCTGTGATCAGGCCAGAATCGTCTCAGGATTTTCTGGAGCCAATCAGGGACCCATGAAGAATACCACCGGGGGACTTTGGGCCATTCGGATTCCGGCTTGAGGAGAACGACCGTCTCCATCATGGAGAAGGGTGCCGGATCCGTTGCAGTCTCTGCACGGCCAGCTTTCCCAAAGACATGGTGAACTTCGGGAAAACTCTTGAGAACCTTATCCTGTATCTGGAGAATTTTTTGGGCCTCGGTCACAGAGAGGCCTGGCATGGTCGTGGGCATATAGAGCAAAGAACCTTCGAAGAGGGGAGGCATAAATTCTGACCCGAGTTTTTCAAAGATCGGGATAGTCAAAATGACCACCAACAGGGCCCCGATGATCGTGGCCCATCTGTGTTTCAATACGAATTCGCAGACAGGATGGTAGATCCTCATTAATGGGCGACTGATCGGGTGGTTCTCCTCACCGTGGATCTTTCCGACCAGGATGGTATTAACGATTCTGCAGAGGAACCTGGGCCGGAAAATATACGGATCCATATGGGTAAAGAGGAGCCGGATGGCAGGATCGAGCGTGATGGCCAGAATCGCTGCAATGGCCATGGAGAAGTTCTTCGTGAACGCAAGAGGTTTGAAGAGCCTGCCCTCCATCCCCCCCAGGGTAAAGACCGGCATGAACGAAACCGCAATCACAAGGAGGGCAAAGAAGCTGGGCCCTCCCACTTCCTTGACCGCATGAATCACCACGTCCTTGTAACTCCCGGGCCGGCCTCCTTTATCCCAGTGTTCCAGCTTTTTATGTGTTTGTTCGACCACGACGATGGCCGCATCCACCATCGCACCGATCGCAATGGCAATTCCGCCGAGGCTCATGATATTGGCCGTGATCCCCATTAAATACATAGGAATGAAGGAAAGAATGATCGTGATCGGAATGGTGATGATCGGAACGAGGGCAGAGGGGATATGCCAGAGGAAGATCATGATCACAAGGCTGACGATGATCAACTCTTCGATGAGCGTATCTTTCAGGGTATCGATAGACCTTTCGATCAATTCTCCACGGTCATAGGTCGTCACAATTTCAACTCCTGGAGGAAGGGAGGGTTTCATCTCCTCAAGCTTCACCCGCACCCGCTCGATGACCTTCAGGGCGTTCTCTCCATACCGCATGATGACGATGCCGCCCACCACCTCCCCTTCCCCGTTGAGCTCCGCAATGCCACGACGGATATCCGGCCCCAGAGTGACGGAACCGAGGTGTCTGACCAAAATGGGCGTACCCCCTGTCTTGCCCGTAGCGACTACAATCTCTTCCACATCTGACAACTTCTTAATATACCCCCTGCCCCTGACCATATACTCCCGACCCGTATACTCAACGAGCCTTCCCCCGACATCGTTGTTTCCGGCACGGATGGCTTCAATGACACGGTCAATCGGGATATTATAGGCGGCTAACCTGTTGGGGTCGAGGTTGACCTGATACTGCCTTACAAAACCGCCAATCGGGGCAACCTCCGCCACACCCGGTACTGCCTGGATCGCATACCGCAGGTACCAATCCTGAAAGGTTCGCAGTTGAGCTAAATCATTCTTTCCGGTCTTATCCACCAGGGCATATTGAAAGACCCAGCCAATGGCCGTTTCATCCCGGGCCAGTTCCACATTAACCCCTTGGGGAAGTTTGGGCAGGATATTACTCAAGTATTCAAGGGTCCGGGAACGGGCCCAGTAGATATCTGTTCCATCTTCAAAGATGACATAAACATAAGAGAAGCCGAAATCGGAGAACCCGCGGATATCCTTTACCTTCGGAACCCCGAGCAATGAAGAGATGATCGGATAAGTGACTTGATCTTCAATGATATCCGGGCTTCTGTCCCAGCGGGCATAGATGATGACCTGAGTATCCGAAAGGTCCGGGATGGCATCGAGGGTAATGTTTCGAATCGAATAATACCCTGCCAGAACAGCCATGGCGATGAAGATGAAGACGATGAATCTGTTATGAGCACATAACTCAATCAGCTTATTGATCATGGACAACTCCCTCATCCTAATGCGGAATACAGATTGCAGATTGCGAATTTAGAACTTAAAAAAATTCCGCAATTTGAACTCCGAAATCCGCAATTCTTATTTTCCGTGTCCTGCGTGCTCCATCCCGGGCATACTCCCCACCGCTTCTTTAAGTTTCGACTCGGAGTCAATCAGGAAATTGGCACTGGTGACCACCCTCTCCCCGGCCCTGAGACCTTTGATCACCTCATACTCATCATCAACCTTCGTACCCACCTTCACTTCCCTCGGTTCAAAATACCCGGAACCCTTATCCACAATGGCCATCTGCCTGAGACCCGTATCAATGATCGCCCCTTCCGGGACAACCAACTTCTCTCCGAGATGGACCTTGATCTCCACATTGGCATACATCTCGGGTTTGAGCTTGCCCTGAGAGTTTGGAAATTCGAATCTCACCTTTGCGGTCCGGGTCTCCGGATTGAGAGAGGGATAGATATAGATCGCCTTCCCTGTGAAGGTCTCTCCGGGAAGATAGGAGAGCTGAACAGATGCCTTCTGCCCCAATCGAACGAAAGGAAGTTCATATTCATAAATATCCGCATAGAGCCAGACCACCGAGAGATCAGCCAGTTTGAAGAGGGCCATTCCCGGCATTACATTCATCCCTTTATAGGCCATCTTTTCAAGAACGAATCCGCTGAAGGGGGAGTGGAGAGTAAGTGTCTTTTGAGCCTGTCCGCTTTCCTCCAAGGCCTTGATCTGATCGTCACTGATATCCCAGAGTTTGAGGCGTCGTCTGGCAGATTCTGCAAGGGAATTCCCGGTTGAAGCTATCTCTGGAAAAGGGCTTTTGACCAGATCTTTCCTTGCTCGAAGGGCAATGAGGTATTCCTCCTGAGTCGAGACCAGTTCCGGGCTATAGATCGTGAGAAGGGATTCTCCCTGCCTGACGAATCTTCCTGTGAAATCCACATAGAGTTCTTCGATCCAGCCACCGATTTTGGGTGAAACCGTAACAATCCTTTTTTCATCATAATCCACCCGGCCCACTGTCCGGATCACCTTCTCAAGGGGTTTCCTCTCCACCGTTCCGAATTTGACCCCGATCAGTTGTTGCCGCTCCGGTGTGATCTGAACCGTGCCGGGAGCGACCTCTTTCACCTTGCCTTCCTTCTCGATCGCCTCCATGGTTAACCCCTTGATGTCGAGGTCTTCAGCCTTTTTTGCCTCCTGTTTCACTTCACCTTCATGATTCTTATGAGGAGTTGCCTCCTGACCCTTACTACAACCATCGACCACCCAAAGCAGAATGATCACGAGTATTAATCCAATCCATCGTTTCATCTTTTTCCCCCTATTGGTCCAAACGTCTTCCAATGAGCCATTCCAAATTGGCCACGTTCTTCCCGTGCTCTGCGAAAGCCTGATGATACTCCAATTCATATCGATAGAGAGTCATCTGACTATCCAGGAGAGTCATAAAATCGGCCTTGTTCACCCGGTAAGCACTCATGGCCGAATGGATCTGAAGGCTCGCCTGGGGAATGATCCCGGTTTGATAGAGTTCCAGTTGTCTTTCGATGCGCTGAATCATGGAAGCCATATCCGAAACCATGAAAAGGAGCTCGTTCTTCATGGCCTGATATTGGGCCTCGCTATTTTGAATATCAGCCTTTGCCTCCGCCACCTTCCGGTCCTGTTTCGATTTATAGAAGAGGGGAATGTTGATCTCCATCATCCCGCTCAGCACATCCCTCCGTTTCATCTCCGGCCCGTTATCCCGTTGGCCATAGGCAAAACGGAAATTGAAATCCGGGTAATATTCCCTTCTCGCAAGGGCATAAGCCTTCTCCTTTGCCTCGATCATCTTCTTCATTCCCTTCAATGAAGGGTTAAAGTCCAGAACCATTTTCTGAAGGCCTTCAATAGGAATGGAAACCTTCTTCAGGGCAATCTTATCAGGCTCGCCGATGGGAGTATCCGGGGGCCGGTTTAAAAGGGCCCTTAACTTTGCCTCCAGGGCTTTTTTCTTTTGAGCGAACATGATCAATTCATCCACCATCTTGGAGACCTCCACATGGGCCTTGAGCAAATCTTGCTGGATCCCCATGCCAAGGCCATACTGGGTCTCGGTGATCTTCACAAAATTCTCCAGGATCTCTTTATTCTTCTGCGTAATTTCAATGGAATGAGAGAGATAGGCCAGCTCATAGTAAACCGCCTTCACCTCTTTTATGATCCGGTTCGACCTCTCCTCAGTCTCTGTGGAGATGGACTCTGCCTCCTTTGCAGCCATCTCCTTCATCAATGGCCTCTTTCCCGGAAAAGGAAATTTTTGGGAAATCGAAAATTCTTTCATGGTCATATCCTCATCCCTGAAACTGAAATTGGTGGGAAGGCTGAGGATTCCGAAACCAAACATCGGATCTTCCAATGCAGAGGCCTGAGGGATTTTCTCCCTGTAGATCTCTGATCTCTTCTTCGAGGCTAAGATCTCAGGATTATTCTGGAGTGCCTCCTCAATCAATAGATCTAATTTTAGTAAAGGTCTTT
>CAZXMB010000181.1:0-5891 GCA_964641715.1 uncultured Syntrophaceae bacterium | reverse complement strand
AGGAGGGTTTCATGACGTTAAAGGGTGCAACCCCCTTTCCCGAAGAGTTCGTAGAGCGTTACTATCAGAACCGGTGGTGGATGGGAATCACCCTCGGTGAGATGCTTGATCGGAGCTGCGATCTCTATTTCTACAAGGAGGCGCTGGTGTCCGGAGAGGTCCGGCTCACCTACCGGGAAGTCCGGGAAAAGGTGAACCGGGCCGCCATCGCATTTCTTCAATTGGGCATCCAGAAACTGGATCGTGTCCTTCTCCAGATCCCCAACTGGGCAGAGTTTATTTTTGCCTATTACGGCCTTCACAGGATCGGGGCCATCCCCGTGATGTGTATCCCAAGGTTTTCTCAGAGGGAGATGGAACACTTCTGCCAGATCACAGAAGCCAGGGCATGGGTGGTCCCCCGGAGATTCGAAAAGATTGACTATCTCCCGATGATCAAAGGTATTCAAAACCAGCCCTTCTCCCCGAAACACATTCTGGTCATCGACTCAGGAGAAAAGGAAGAGCCTCTGATCGAAAGGACGCATTCCTTTCATGGCCTCCTCAAACAGGTCGATCTGAATCAATATCCAGAAGATTATTTCCAATCCTTTCAACCTGACCCGGAGGAGATCTGCCATCTGATGCCCACCGGAGGTTCCACCGGGCTCCCCAAACTGGTCCCTCGCACCCATAATGATTTTTTCTGCAATTTCGATTACCGGGCAAAGGTATGGGAAAGAGGCCCCAGGGATATCACCCTCATTGCCACACCGATCACTCACAATATGGCAATCGAAGTCTCCATGAATCCCACCTTCCTCACAGGGGGAAAGGTGGTGATGATCTCATCCACCCGGCCGAAGGATATTCTGGAGGCAATTGAAAAAGAGAAGGTCACCACGATGATCCTCGCCGTGGCCCAGGTTCAACAGATGATTGACCTCCCGGAATTGGATCGATATGATGTCTCCTCATTACAGGTGATAGCAACCGGTGGCTCTTATATGCCACCCGAGTTGATTAAGAAGGTTTACGATAAATTGAAATGCAAGTTCTATAATGTCTTCGGTATGTCTGAAGGCCCCTGTACCCAGACCCGATATGATGACCCGGATGAAGTGATCTTCCATACGGTGGGGTGGCCCATCTGCCCTTATGATGAGTTCAAAGTGATCGATTCGAACGGAAGAGACCTGCCTCCGGCCAAGGAAGGGGAACTGGTGGCCAGGGGTCCATGTATCTTCAGGGGATATTACAAGGCTGAGGCTGAAAACAGAGAGGCCTTTACGCCTGATGGATTCTTCCGCACCGGAGATATCGCCAGGTTCGATCCTGAAGGCCGGATGATCATTACGGGCAGGAAAAAAGACATCATCATCCGTGGAGGAGAAAATATCAGTGCGAAAGAAGTGGAAGAACTGATCAGCCTTCATCCGAAAGTGGTCCAGGTCGCTGTGGTGGGAATGCCGGATCCCATCCTTGGGGAACGGGTCTGCGCCTTTATCAAACCGAAGAAGGGGGAGACCGTTTCCTTTGAAGAGGTCATCACATTCCTGAAGGAGAAGAAGACCTCTGTCCTCTACCTCCCCGAGCGGATTGAGATCATCGATGAAATTCCCTTGACGAATGTCGGTAAAGTGGATAAAAAGAGATTGAGGGAAGAGATTAAAGGAATATTAATCAAGGAAGGCAGGATTAAAAGTTAAGTGATGAGTTTATAACAATTTACTCTGTAAAAGATCGGGGGAGAAGGGAGGTGGGGTTTTTTAGAAGGGAATTTTTAAATAGAGGGAAGTTTTAAAACAGGAGATTAAAATTTTTAACAGGAGGTGGAGGTGACATGAAAAAAAGAGGAATCTTTATCAGTTTGATCTTAATCACTGCACTGGTGCCTTCAATCGTTTTCGGAGCGGTGGAGCTGAAATTTGCAAATTATTTCCCAATCCCGGCGAGGCAATCCAAGATCGGTGAAGAATTCATCAAGGACCTTGAGGCCCGCTCTAAAGGAGAACTGAAGATCCGCTATTTCCCCGCAGGAACCCTGCTGACCGCCCCGAAGATCTATGACGGAGTCGTGGAGGGAATCGCAGACATAGGCTTTTCGAATATCGGTTATACATTCGGACGTTTTCGGATGACCGAGGCGCTCGACCTTCCGCTGGGATTTCCGAATGCCTGGGTTGCCAACCATGTCGCCAACGACTTTTACAGACAGTTCAAGCCAAAGGAATGGGACAAGGTTCATATGCTTTCCATGCATACCAGCCCTGTCAATGTGGTCCTCTCTGCAACCAAACCGGTTTATAAAATGGATGATTTGAAGGGGATGACGCTGAGAGGCCTTGGCCTGATTGCTGAGGTGGTGAGCGCATTGGGCGGGACGCCGAGGTCCATTCCCATGCCGGAATCCTATGAGGCGGTTCAGAAGAGGGTGATCGATGGATTGATGATCCCCATGGAGACCCTCCGGGCCTTCAGGCTGGCTGAGGTCACCAAATATGCGACAGAGTGCTGGCCGATCGGTCAGGTCTATACCTTCTACCTGGTGATGAATAAGGATACCTGGAACAAGCTCTCCCCTGCCCTTCAGAAGGTCTTCAATGAATATCCCTTCGAAGAAAAACTGGCCACCACGTGGAATGAAATCGATATTGATGGAAAGCAGTTAGGTATTCAGAAAGGATTAAAGTTCATTGAACTCCCACGTGATGAGATCGCAAAATGGAAGAAGGCAGTTGAACCGGTCTTAGATAGATACGTTAAAAAGATGGTTGCATCAGGGTATCAGGAAAAAGAGACCAGAGAGTTGATCAATTATGCCCGGATGCGAACGGAATACTGGACGAAGAAGCAAAAAGAGCTGGGGATCAAATCCTCAACCGGTCCATCAGAAGTCCGGCTGAAGTAAAGCTCACCGCCCACAGGGCGGGGCTTTCGGGTTAAGGTAGTTTCATTAATATTGTCGGCCCTCATCCCCGCCCACAAGGCGGGGCATTCAGCCGACTTTCCCGTAAGTGTGAAATCCTTAAGTCATTCCTCCCCCTTGAGGAAACTTAAAGGGGGAGGAATGTTCATGAGAAATTTCATCGGAGAGGAAGATGGCGTTTGAGAAGTGGATCACTCAACTCGATCAATGGACAAGGACATCAAGCCGCTACCTTGAATGGGTTGGGGTGATCGGAATCATCTTGATGTTTCTGACCAACTTCATCGATGTCATTGGAGCAAAGCTTCTTCTCTGGCCCCTCCCGGGTGCTACGGAGGCCATTGGTTTTTCCCAGGTCGTTGCCATTGCCCCTGCCATTGCCTTTACCCTTCTTCTTGGCCGGCACATCCGGGTGGAATTTATCATTATGAGGCTTCCGAAGCGAATCCGCGAAACGATCAACAGTTTCAGCTCCTTCCTGGGGTTTTTCATCTTTGCCCTGCTCATCTGGCAGAGCTACCTTTATGGCCAATCCCTTCAAAGGGCAGGAGAGATCGGATCGACCTCACGCATTCCTTTCTATCCTTTTGCCTATTTCATCGCTTTCTGTTGCGTTCCGGTCTGCCTGGCCTTTCTCATTGAGGTCTTGAAATCCTTTTCTGAGGTCTTCAAAAATGGACCCGGTTAATGTCGGTATCATTGGAATCATCCTGCTCATCCTCCTTTTTCTCATCCGGATGCCGGTCGCCTTTGCCATGGCCTTTATCGGCTTTCTCGGCTTCTCCTACCTCTCTTCTTTCAAGGCAGGCCTCAAACTTCTCTCCAGGGATATCTTTGAACAGTTTTCCAACTTCCCTTTAAGCGCCATTCCCATGTTCATCCTCATGGGTTCTTTTGCCTTTGCCTCAGGGATCGGCAAGAGGCTCTATGATGCGGCCCATACCATTCTGGGAAGCCTCCGGGGAGGGTTGACCATGGCCACGGTTGTGGCCTGCGGCTTTTTTGCCGCCATCTGCGGCTCCACCTCTGCCACAGCCGCCACCATCGGTAAGATGGCACTTCCGGAGATGAAAAGATATAAATACGATGACACCCTGGCCACGGGCTGCCTTGCCAGTGCGGGAACACTTGGCATCCTCATTCCTCCGAGCACGATCTTTCTGGTCTACGGAATCATCACCGAACAGTCCATCGGGAAACTCTTTGTGGCCGGTATCATCCCGGGGATCATCCTCACCTTTTTATTCATTATCACTGTCGGCCTGATCTGCTGGCGTCACCCTGACCATGCACCTGCAGGACCTTCAACCAACTTCAAAGAGAAGACCAGAGCCTTTATTGGAATTGGTGAGGCCTTGCTCTTATTCTGTCTGGTGATCGGTGGGCTTTTCCTCGGCTGGTTCACCCCTACCCAGGCAGGAGGGATTGGAGCCGCCGGTGCCCTGGCGATTGGCTTTTTGAGGCGACAGTTGAGCTGGCGGTCATTTATTGAAAACACGAGGGATGGGCTAAGAACCTCCTGCATGGTGATCTGCGTCATTGCCGGGGCCACCCTCTTCGGCCATTTCATGGCTGTCTCAACCATCCCTTTTATCCTTGCGGATTGGATCGGAGGCCTTCCTGTCCATCCGATGGGGATCATGGGAATCATCATCTTTATCTATCTCATAGGCGGCTGTTTTATGGATGCCATGGCTTTGGTCGTCCTTACGGTTCCGGTGATCTTTCCGGTTGTCATCCGCCTCGGATTTGATCCGATCTGGTTTGGCGTGATCATCGTCCTGGTCAGCGAAATGGGAGTGATCACCCCGCCTGTTGGAGTCAATGTCTATGTGATTAAAGGGATTGCTCCTGAAATTCCTCTTGAGACCATCTTTAAAGGGATATTTCCCTTTTTGGTGGCTATATTAATCAATGCGGGCATATTGATGCTTTTCCCAAAGCTTGCACTTTTTTTACCGAATCTTTCAAAATAATACCCTCTCCCTCTCTGTTTTGGGCGATACTCTTTTTAAGAGGAGAAAAAGATGCGCCTTTCCAAATTCGAATATCTCGAACCAAAATCCGTGAAGGAGGCGGTGAAGTCTCTTTCGGCTGATCCGGCAGGGACCTTTCTTCTCGCAGGAGGAACAGACCTTCTGCCCAATATGAAATACGGAGTGATCAAGCCGAGACAGGTCATCAACCTCAGGTCAATTCCGAAGCTCTCCTACCTGACGGATGAAAAAGAAGGCCTCAGGATCGGAGCCCTCACCACGCTTCACGATCTTGTCTCTTCCTCTGTTGTTTCCAAAAATTATCCTGCTCTGGCCCGGGCAGCCGGAGAGGTGGCGGCCTATGCCCTTCAGGTGATGGGCACGATCGGCGGAAACCTCTGTCAGGGAAACCGTTGCCGGTTCTTCAATCAATCCTCTTTCTGGAGAGGGGCCAGGCCCCTCTGCCTTAAGGCGGGGGGAGAAATCTGCCATGTGGTCCCTGGCCGTTCCTCAGGGGGAGCAAAGCACGGGGAATGTTACTCAACCTATTGCGGGGACCTGGCTCCTGTCCTCATTGCCATGGATGCAAAGGTGAAGGTGATGGGTCCGAACGGAGATCGGATCTTTCCGCTGAAGAGGCTCTATACACAGAGGGGAAATAAACCCCTCTCTTTGAGAAAGGGAGAGATCCTGAAGGAGATTTTCATCCCTGCCCCATCCGGAAAGACCCTCTATCTCAAATGGAGATTAAGGAATTCGCTCGAATTTCCCATTGTCTCCTTGGCTCTTCACATTGAGAAGGACAAAGAGGGCAAGGTCAGCCGTTCCAAGATCATATTCAGCGGAGTGGGCTGCGGTCCGGTCCAGGCCTCCGGGGCTGAGAAGCTGCTGACCGGGGCCTCTCTTGATGATCCAGTAATGGATCAGGTTTCCGGACAGGCGGTAAAGGAGATCTCTCCCGTGCGGACCTCCATTCATTCCCCTGCTTACAAAAGAAAAATGGCAGG
>CAZXMB010000180.1:0-6027 GCA_964641715.1 uncultured Syntrophaceae bacterium | reverse complement strand
TTAGCTCACCCAGCGTACAAACATCTCAACAGGATCACGTTTTCTTTTAAAGTTATTTACTGGCGAGTTATTATCCGGCCATCCCAGGGCAGTCCCGATGATGATCCTTCTGTTTTCAGGGACATCAAAAATCCTGCGAATGATTTTGGGATAGTTTACAGATGCGGCAAGGGAAATGGTGCCAAGCCCCCTTGCATGAGCCAATAGTTTAAAGGTTTGTAAGAAAAGGCCCACATCAAGCATGGCATATTCAAGAAGAATATCCCTATCTATTAATACAATGATAAGGGCGGTGACACCGAAGAGGGAAAACATGTCTCCATAGTAATTCTTCCTTCCGATTTTATCCTCCCGTGGAATAGAAAGGGACGTAAGAACGCTTCTCCCAATGTCCATATATCTTTTTTTTAAAGTCTCCGGCCATTTTTCCGGCATGGGTACATCTGGTTCCGGTTTTTCCCCGGACATGAACGCCTCCCTGTTTTCCTTTTTAAAGCGCTCAAGGGCGTCACCGGTTGCCACCACGAATTCGTATTGCTGTGTATTCCCCCACGATGGAGCCCAAAGGGCATCGCCAATCAGTTCCCTGATTGTCTCTTCCGGAACCTTCTCCGGGAGGAAACATCTTATGCTCCTCCTGTTTTTAACGGCTTCATTTATATCCATATGCTCCCCCTTTTAATAACCTGTGCTGGGATACAGAATGTTAAAGACTTTTAGCCTCAAACCTCTGACAGCAAAGCTACTAACGTTTTAGTTCTTCGAGGCTCGATTTGGAGGCGCTGTATTGGAAACCGATATCCGTGGAATAGGCCAGGACCGTCATTCCTTTTTCCCGCCACTTTTTAAGAGCTTCGATATTCCCGATGTGAATGCCTGTCGCCTTTCTTCTCTTTTTTCCTGTCTCAACTACTTTATCAATAGCTTTCATTAATATCTCTGAACCCATTTGATCGGGTATCCCCAGGGATATGGAGAGATCATTCGGACCGATGAGGCCCACGTCAATCCCCTCCACTCTGAGGATTTCATCGATGTTTTCGATAGCCTCCTTCGTTTCGATCTGGGCAATGATGAAGGTATGCTCATTTGCCTCCTTCATAAAATCCGTTGCCTTCCGGGGTTTGTAATCGGTCTGACCTGTCTGTGTGCCGAACCCTCGCTGACCCAATGGAGTATATTTGCTGTAGCGGACAATCGCTTCTGCCTGTTCTCTTGTGGAAATCATCGGAACCATGATCCCTTCTGCCCCTGTGTCGAGAACCCTCGAAATGAAGTGCGTCTCCAGATGAGGGATTCGGATAACAGGTGCAATTCCGGCTGACTTGGCACCCCGAATGAGATCCGCCACGGTCTCCATGGAGTAATTTCCATGCTCCATATCGATAAAGACGAAGTCATAGCCTGCAGCTCCATAGATAACCGGAGCCCCGGGGTCACGGGCCTGCCGGATCATTGTCCCATAGACGCACTCTCCTGCCAGTACTCTCTTTCTCAAACCGGTCCAAACCATACTAACCTCCTAAAAAGAAAAATTCGAAATTCGAATTTCGAAACTCGAAACAATTTCAAAATTCAAATGTTCAAATTCTAATAATAAAAATTTTAAGTTTTATATTTCGGTCATTCGGATTTGTTTCGAATTTCGGATTTCGTGCTTCGAGTTCAACTTATTTATAAAAGTTTCATATTTTTTAAAATTTTTTTCAAATCTTCCTTTGCTTTAGGAGTGATCCCTCCTACAGGAGGAATTCCCACTCCTGCATCGATGCCGATCAGGTTTAATGCTTCCTTGATCACCACAGGAAAAGTCCCAAGATCAAAAGCCAGACGAAGCGGGGCCAGCCGGAATTGAGCTTCAAGGGACCGTTTCATATCTCCCGCTTTGAAGGCTTCATAAATCTCCACAATTATTTTGGGCGCCACATTGGCCGTAGCGGCAATAGCCCCCTTTCCCCCATAGCACAGCGTTCCATAGATCAGTGTGTCTCTACCGGCAAGAACGGAAAATTTTCCATCCGTTCTCCGGATATATTCAGCCGTGAGGGTGAGATCTCCGGAGGAGTCTTTAATGCCGACGATGTTATCCACCTGAGAGGCCCGCACGACAAAGTCGGCTGAGAGGTTTATTCCCGTGCGGCCGGGGTTGTTATAGAGAAGCACGGGAAGCCGTGTTGCCTTTGCGATAGAAGCGTAAAACTCCATCAGCTCCGCATCATTGGGTTTGATGAAATAGGGGGTGAGGACAGAAACGGCATTGGCTCCGGCAGCCTCTGCCATCCGGGTCAGGGCAACGGCCTCGTGGGTCGTGATGGCACCTGTTCCAGCATAAACCGGAACGCGACCTCTGGTCTCCTCGACCACTACCTCAATGATCCTTTTCTTCTCCTCAAAAGTGAGGGCATAGAACTCTCCCTGACTTCCGACAGGAAAAAGGCCATGAACTCCACCCCCAATCAGATAGTTGATCAGTTGCCGGAGGGCTGACTCATTGACCTTTCCCTCTTTGGTGATCGGTGTCACCATCGCCGGAATGATGCCTTTGGGTTGGAAATTCATACTCACCTCCTAATGAAACTTATTGTAACGATTTAAATTCATAACCATTCTGTTTTGTTCCTTTTATGAGTCACTCCCGTAAAAACGGGAATCCAGGAAACCACTGGATTCCGGGTCAAGCCCGGAATGACAATCTTTATAAGAATTATGGTTGTATAATTTAAGATCCTTTAACAATCGGCAGTGTCAGCAGACCGTCCGGTATCAACACCACCCTTGCCTTCGGACTCTTCTTCAATTCTTGATTCAGGGCTTCCTGAAGTGTTGGTGCTGATTCGAGATAAAGTTCTTTCAGTGTTTCCACCGGAAGGAAACAATCCGTCATGACGATCCGTGCCTGTTTAAGAATCCAGGCCAGGATCAATGCCTTCTGTTCTCCCGGGGCAAAGCCTTCCTCCCGGGAGATGGCGATGATGTCGTCCGCATCCTGAGCCCTCTTCATGATATCACAATATCCCGGATGTCCGCATCCGTCTTCACAGGGAGCGGGGATGAGAATGACTCCTCCTTTTCTCACCACTGGCTTTGGACCGAAGACCACCACATTCGCCGCACGCGTGGCCTGGTAAAGGTCCCGACTCTTCGGGTAACTGACCCCGCTTACTACAATCTCTCCGGGTTGATCGATTTCCACCTCATAAAGATTTCGAGCCACATTCACCCCTTCGTTAAATGCCCTCACAGGGTCTCCAGCAAAGACCCTGACCACTTCCTTCTTTCCCGTCTGGACCACATTCACAATAAAATGAAGCCCCAAAGCCTGGGTCGCTTCGGTGAGAAATTTTCGAAAACGGTTGCCCTCAACCATTCCGAGTCGGGTCTCCTCCATCATCGGGTAATTATGTGTGGCCGCAATGGTCTCCTCCCCCGCCACTCCGACGGCAATGCTTTTCACCCCGCCGCTGTAGCCCGCAAAGAGGTGGGTTTCGATTACACCTGTGGAGATCCGGATATCTGCCTGTACCACGGTACGGTTGAAGACCAGCGGGATGCCGCCAGTGGTTTTACCCAGATGCAGAAGCCCCTTGGAATTCCTGGCATCGTGGTTGATAAACGTGATTTCATTGGCCACCTCTCCAAATTTCTCTTTTAGCTCCCCTGCGGTGTTGGGCCGATGGGTTCCGGTAGCAACAACGGCTGTGATATCGCTCTTTTTTATTCCGCCAGCCAAAAGCTCTTTGATGAGGAGGGGGATAATCATCTCTTCAGGAAGTTGACGGGTGATATCCGTTACGATCAGGGCTGCTCTCTGCCCGGGTTTCACCAGGTCTTTGAGCCGAGGGCTTCCGATGGGGTTGTGGATGGCGTCCTCAACCGCCTTCTCCACATCTGGGACTGGTGTGACCTTATGAGATTCTACCCATTGAACAGGGACGTGACCCGGTATTTCAAGATGGATCGTCTTCTTGCCACAGGGGATGGGATAGGTCTTCATCCTATTGCAACTTGATATTGAATTCTTTGATCAAGCTTTAACAATCTTCCAGATCTTTTTACAAACAATTTTCATTATTTTATATTCTTTTTGCAAGAAAAGCATCCAGTTCCTTTTTTAAAGGGAGCGAGGGTTGGGCGCCAAGTTTTTTCGTGGCAAGAGCTCCGGCGCCGTTTGCAAATATTAAGGCTTCCCGGATGGGTTTTTCCTCAGCGAGACCACAGGCAAAACCCCCCATGAAGGCATCGCCTGCGGCTGTGGTATCAATAACCTTCACTTTAAAGGCTTTCATCCAGATTTCTTCAGTGTGGCTTTTGAAGAAGAGGCCCTTTGCCCCAAGGGTGACCACTATGTTTTTCACACCCATCTTCAGCAATCTCCCAACTATCTTCGGTAGATCCCGGTCTTCCCTCAGCTTTAAGCCCGTCAGAGACTGGGCTTCCAATTCGTTGGGGACGAGAAAATCTGTCAGAGAAAGGATTTCAGTGGAAAGAGAACGAGAGGGTGAAGGGTTGAGAAGCGTGAGAGCACCCTGTCTTTTCGCCATCCTCAAACCCATCTTTACCGTTTCGATTGGAATTTCCAGTTGGGTCACAAAGACTTTGGTGTTTTTAAAAAGCCGGGAGCATCTCCTTAAATCATCAACGGAGAGGAAGCTATTTGAGCCTGGAGAGACGACGATCCTGTTTTCTCCTTTTGGATCCAATTCGATGAAGGCTATTCCTGTTGGAACTTTTTTATCTAAAAATATAGATTTTGGATTAAGACCTTTCTCGATCAAATACCGGCGATAAGATTGCCCGTAATGATCATCGCCTAACCTGGTGATCAAGGCCACTTCAGCGCCCAACCGTTTTGATGCAATCGCCTGATTGGCTCCCTTGCCACCAAAGACGGTTGTGAGACGATCTGCCCGGATCGTCTCCCCCGGCTGATGGAAACGGGGGACTCTCAGGATGAGATCAATGTTCGAACTGCCGAGGACGAGAATCTTTTTAGACATGATTCACCCATAGTTGTCCCGTATCTACCCCCTTTATAAAAGAGGGGGTTGGGGGGATTTTAACCTTGACACAAAAAGCTCCAGAAACTTCTCCGCATCCACCCCCAGACACACGTCGATTTTGGGGCTATCTTTTACTTCAGTAATCCTTCCGTAATATTCCCCTTCCTGAGTCTCCACATCAATGGACAGTCTCTCCTTTTTTACCAAATCGGGATCGATCACCACCCCCACCGCAAGGGGGTCGTGAAGAAAGATGGTTTCCCTGTTTCTAAATCGATGTGCTTCTGTATCATATCCCGTCGCCTCGATGACGAATTGTGAAAAGGCATTATGTATGGGTTTGACCCATTCCTCCATCCAGTGGGATGTGAGGAAAACCTGATGAGTAACATCGAGAGGGATGAGGGTGGTCGGGAGTCCTGATTCGAAGACAACTTTTGCTGCCAATGGATCGCTAAAGATGTTAAATTCGGCATGGGGGGTAATGTTCCCTTTCGTTCGGACCGCTCCTCCCATGATCACCACTTCTTTCAGCTTTTCCATCCCCTCCCGATCTTTTTGAAACCCAAGGGCGAGATTGGTGAGAGGGCCTGTGGCAATCAGTGTCAGTTCATTGGGGTATTGGCGGGCCATCTTTGTTATGAGTTCATCTGCACAGCCGGAGTAAGTCTCCCACCACTCCTCTCCTTCTCTCAGGAGGATTTTGGCTCCACCCAAGCCATCTCTTCCATGGACAGAGTGGGCGTAAATTGTTTGCCCTTTTAAAGGCTGACTCGCCCCTTTTGCGATGAATGGCCTATTCTTCGGCCGGATGAGGGAGAGCACTTTTTGAATATTTTCAAAAACCTGATCAAGAGGAACATTTCCATTGACTCCGGTCACAGCCTTCGCTTCCAGCTCAGGCGAATGAAAGGCAAGAATCAGGGCGAGTGCATCATCCACCCCCACATCACAATCAATGATTATTTTCTTCGTTGTTGGTTCCCACATCATTTCGTATCATTATATATTTTATTTAATCGCATCT
>CAZXMB010000179.1:0-6046 GCA_964641715.1 uncultured Syntrophaceae bacterium | reverse complement strand
AAGGAATGTCAAAAATTTCTTTTTTAATACAAACGAAATCAATAACGTGTCATTGTGAGGAGCGGAGCGGTTGCGAGGCAAAACCGAAACAAACCCTGAGATTCCTCGCTTTGCTCGGAACAGGCTTCGCAATCTCAAACAATGACGAGATTGCCGCGCCCTTCGGGTTTGCAATGACTGTAATAAAATTATTTCGTTTGTATTAGTTATTTTGTCATTTGAACTTTGGATTTGATTTGAACTTTGACATTTGAAATTTGACATTGGCAACTCAATGGCTCTCTATCCTAAAGCACAATTCTTGTTAATGGGGGACCGGGGTCTTCTCCTCGAATTCGGAGACGAGATCAACCATGAAGTGAATGAAAAGGTGAGGAGGATGGCTCTCGCCATCCAGAGAGAGGCCATCCGAGGAATCATCGAGTCCGTTCCCACTTACCGCTCCCTGCTCACCATCTATAATCCTCTCATCCTTTCACTCGAAGACTTAAAAAGAATATTACAAAAAATAGAGGAAGGGATCGGACAAACTCCCTTTCCAGAACCCAAATTGATACGGATCCCTGTGGCTTATGGCGGGGCCTATGGTCCTGATTTAGAATTCGTGGCTCAATATAACCAGATCTCTTCAGAAGAAGTGATCCGGCTTCACTGCAGCAAACCCTATTTCATCTATATGATCGGCTTTATGCCGGGTTATCCCTATATGGGAGAACTTCCTGATGCCTTAGTCACACCCCGTCTTAAAACACCGAGGCTCTCCGTACCCCAGGGCTCTGTGGCGATTGCCCAGAAGCAGACCGGGATCTACTCAGTAGAGAGCCCTGGAGGATGGCAGATCATCGGCAGAACTCCTATCAGGATATTTTACCCGGAGAGAGAACCTCCGGCTCTGCTTCAGATGGGCGATCTGGTTCAATTCTATCCCATCAGCGAGAAAGAATTTAGAGAATGGCATTCGAAGTGAAAAGTCCAAAATCAATCAATAATCCCCTCTCGATCCCCCTTTAGCAAAAGGGGAGTGGTTTGTTTTGATGATAGGAAAATTTGGAGATGCAACAACGAATAGGGGCTTTTGAAGTCCTGGAGCCTGGAATCCTGACGACCGTTCAAGACCTTGGCCGTTATGGGTTCAGTCAGTTTGGTGTCCCTCCCTCTGGTGCTTTGGATCATTTTTCCTTCCGTGTGGCAAACCTCCTGGTAAAAAATGGAGAAGGGGAAGCCTCTCTTGAAACGACCGTCATGGGATTGAAATTGAGGGCCCTTGGAGAACTGGTCATCGCCATCACCGGAGGAGACCTCTCTCCAACCTTGAATGGGGAGCCCCTTGAGATGTGGAGAATCCATCTTCTCGTGGAGGGAGATGTCCTCGCTTTTAAAAAAGTCCGGTCAGGATGCCGTGCCTATCTTGCAGTCGCCGGTGGTCTGGCGGTTCCTGAAATAATGGGAAGCCGCTCCACCTACCTTTCTGGAAAATTTGGTGGCCTGGAGGGAAGACCCCTGAAGAAAGGGGACCTGCTCCACAGGATCGATCATCCATCCCCCTTGGATCGGCTGGGTCAACGGTTTCCGGACGATTGGATTCCACGTTTTGAGAAGGAGGTGACCCTGAGAGTGATCCCGGGGCCCCAGAACCGCCATTTTACGGAGAGAGGTTTCAAGACCTTTTCCTCTTCGATCTATCAGGTCACCCCCCAGAGTGACCGGATCGGAATCCGTCTGGAAGGGCCCGGGATTGAGAGGCGGCCCGATGTCGAGGAATCGATCATTTCAGAAGGGCTCCTTTCGGGTGCGATTCAGGTCCCCGGCAATGGCAGGCCCATCATCATCTTAAATGAACTGGTGACCGGAGGATATACGAAGATCGCCACGGTGATCACCGCCGATCTGATCAAGGTCGCGCAACTGAAACCCGGAGATCAGGTACGCTTCGAGCCGATTTCTATTGAAGAGGCTCACTCCCTTCTCAGGGAACAGGAGAGGCGAATCGACGATTTCAAAAATCTCTTACAATCACTTTGAAAATGCGAATTGCCCTGAACGAAAGGAGATCCCCGATGTCATCCTCCACGCCCATCTATAAAATTTATGCGGTCAAATATGCCGGTCCCCTTAAAAGTTCTGTGGCCATGGTCTTCTGGAATACCGATTGGGAAAAGACGATCGAGAGAAACTACTACCTCTGGGTCATTCAGGGAAACGGGGAAACCCTGATCGTGGATTGCGGCGTGGCCCCCTCCCTTGCGGAGAAGAGGGCGATTTCAGGCTATGTCAATCCCATTCAAGTCCTGAGAAGAATAGGGATAGATGCCAGCAGGGTCCAAAGAGTGATCATCACCCACATCCATTTTGATCACATCAGTGGAATCGAACTCTTTCCCGAAGCAACATTCTATGTTCAGGAGAAGGAATTCACTTTCTGGATTAAAGATCCAATCGCCCAAAAGCCTCCTTTCCTCAGATTCTCCGACCCTGTGGGAAATGCCCATCTTGCCAGGCTCGAGGGGACGAAACGGCTGGTCCTTATTCCCGGAGACCGGATCATCCTGCCGGGGATTGAGCTTCTCCTGGCCCCGGGTCATTCTCCCGGCCTTCAGGTTGTTGCTGTAAATACCGCCCGTGGCATAGCGATCGTGGGCTCGGATTGCGCCCATCTCTTCAGAAATTATGAAGAGGAGATCCCAAGCTCGTTCATCATCGATATGATCGCCTGGATGAAGACCTATGAGAGATTAAAATCGAAGGTCTCTTCCCCAGACCTCCTCTTCCCGGGCCATGACAGCAAGATGCTGACCGATTATCCCAGGGTGGCCGAAGATGTCACTCTTCTGGCTTAAGACTTTCTTCCGGGATCTCAAACTCATAGAGGTGGGCACCAGACCCAAAATAGATCCTTCTCCCCGAAATGGCTATCCCTGATGTGATTGGGGCAGCGGGTTTACCGATCAGAGAGACCTGTTGCTCTTCCGGAGCAATGGCAAAGATCCCATCCTCGGAGAGTCCGTAAAGTTTTTCTCCCGGTCCCCACTGAAGGGAGACCTCAATTGGTTTTTTCAGTCCGAGATCAAAAACCTTTCTCACCTCTCTCCTCTCCGGATCAAAGAGGAAGACCTTTTCATTATCCGTAATCCCATAAAGGATCCCCTCAGGGGTTGAAGCAAGGGAAAGGATGGTCCTGGCCTCCGGAACAGGAGTGACCTCAAAAATTTTCTTCTCCTCTTTCGGATCCCATAAAGCCAGCTTTGCTTCTTTTTCGATCGGCCGTGTTCCGCCTCCTCCTCTGACAGAACTCCCTGCAGCGATGAGGTCGAGTTTATCGAGATAAGCTAAAGCGGCAATACTCTGATTCCTGATCAAATGGCGAAAGACTCTCTTTCCATTCCTCTCCGGATCAAAAATAGTAATCGCCCCTCCCCTCTGTCCGTAATCTGGGTAACTTCCGATGTAAATTTTATGATGAGGACCGGCGATTATCGCCCTGGGCCGGTCCTGGTCTTCACCGATTGGACCCAGATCCCTTGGATTGGACTCCTCTTCTTCACCAAATTGGAAGGGCCTCTCCGGGTCGTAGAGAGAGATTCGGGCTCCCGGATAGGAACAAAGAAAAAGCTTCCCCCCGTAAGATACCATCGAATAGATTTCCCCGTTGGATTGAGCAGCCATCCCCAGGTTGGTGAGGGATTGGCTTTTCGGATCATAAACGAAGAGTCGTAAGGGGAGCATACTGCTTCCGTAAATTCGCCCATCCGGACCCAACCCGATAGTAAAGATGAAGGACCCGGAGGCTTCATATTGAAGGGGAATCTCCCTCTCTCCCTTCGTCAGGGGATCTCCGATTTTCAGACTCTTATTACCGACGAGAAAAAACCCTCGGCCATCCCGAAGGGTCTGCCGGGGGAAGGGAATCTTATCCTCCGGAACCTCGATCAGGCTTTTACCTTCTTCGATACGAAACCATTTGCCCGATGGCAACTTAGCATAGATCTCTCCATCCTCTCCTCTCCTCAACCTGAGCCAGCCCGACCTTCGCTCTTCATGGGGAATAAGAGAGATCCTGGTTTCTTTGACCGGATCAAAGACGATGATATCAGTCTTCTCGAACCGGATCGCACAGTAGATCAACCCATCGTCACCTGCGGTCGGATAGCAGTAGAACTGTTTGTCATCCATCCGGCCAAAATCTTTCGTCTCGCCAATCTTCGGGTCGTAAGAGAAGAGTTTGGCAGAGGGAAAGGTGCCCCCCCAGATCTTTCCATCGGGTGAGGTGGTGAGTGAACAGATGAAGGACTCTCCTTCCCCCCCGGGTTGCCCGAGGTCCTCCCATTTCTCGGTCTTTGGATCGAACCGAAGGAGGTGGGCATGGTAATAACTTCCAAGGTAGATTCGGTTGTCATGATCGATCGTAAATCCCCAGGAACCCATTTCGGAAGAGAGGGGGCCATTGAATTGTCTCATCTCACCTGTATCAGGATTGACAGCAAGGAGGGAAAGGGATTCTTGATACCGGCCCAGGGAGATATAAAGGGTGTCCTTCTCTCCTGTCTTTCCCGGACCCAGGTGGATTCCCCAGGGAATGGCTTCTTTTACCGGAATACCGAGATCACGAAAGGCAAAGGAGGTTTTAGGAGGTAAAAAGAGAATAAAAAAGGTCAGGATGGAAATGAACCATTTCATTAAAAAAAGAGGCCGACCCTTAAATTTTCTTTATGTAATCTTTCCTGATGGCTACGTCACCCTCAAACAATGAAAATACTTCAAAGGCCCGGGTCAGGGTTACGAAGCCCGTTTCCATAGAACGAAACCTATTTCCCAGGCAATGATATAACCGGTTCGGTGTCCGGGGTATTCGTTTCCGAAGCAGAAGGTTCTGGAGCGGAAGGGGTGACCTGAGGGGGTTCGGGTTTTGGTTTCCGTTGGCGGGAACGCCATCTGGGTCTCTGGATTTTCTGTTTTTTCATCTCCCGGGATGTCTTCAACTCCTCTGGTTCTCCCCTCTTCTCCTCCTTACCGAAACCGACAATCACATAGGTTCCACTTCGTGAATCCGTCCTCAAATGGATGACCCCCTCTTTCTCCGCATCCTCCAGGAGATCACTGAAGGTCCGGTAACCATGGTAGGACTCATTGAAGGAGGGCTTCTTTCGCTTCATTGTCTCCTTGACCAGAGATGACCAGAGGACCTCCTTGTTCTCCCGGACCAGGGCCAGGACAGAATCGACCAGGAGCTGAAAGGCTTCTTTCTTCTTTTCGGGAAGATCCTTTTCGATCTTGGGCGGGGTTCCGATGGACCTCTCCAGATCTTCGTAATAGATGAACTCATCGCAGTTATCAATCAGAAGATTGGAACTCGACTCTTTCATTCCGAGGCCGATCACCCGTTTCCCGTTCTCCTTCAGTTTGGAGACAAGAGGTGAAAAGTCGCTATCCCCTGAGACGATCACAAAGGTATCAATATGTTCCTTGGAATAACAGAGATCGATCGCATCGACACAGAGGCGGATATCTGCGGAGTTCTTTCCGCTCATCGAACGCTTCGGTATCTCGATCAGCTCAATGGCCGACTCGTGTAGGGGTTTTTTGTATTCCCCATAATCCTCCCAATCGGCATAAGCCTTCTTCACGATGATCTTTCCCTTCTCGACTAGGCGCTCCAGGACCTTCTGGATATCGAACCGCTTATCCCTCTTCCCCTTAAATCCAAGGGCGAGATTCTCAAAATCGACAAAGACCGCCAAGGTATGCTCTACTTCACCCATTTTCTTTCCTTTCCAAAATTATCCTACAATTAAATCAGGATTTTGTAAACTCAAGTGTTGTAATATGGAAAACTCCCCCTTTTCGAAAAAGTAAAGCTCCCCGCCCACAGGGCGGGGCTTTCGGGTTAAGGTAGTGTCATTAATATTGTCGGCTTTCATCCCCGCCTACAAGGCGGGGCATTCAGCCGACTTTCCCGTAATCCTTCAGCACAAACCCAAACTTCCTTAAAATACCAAGAATAAGATATTCGCATCAAGAAAGATACGATCAATGGTCATCGGCGCCTTGG
>CAZXMB010000178.1:0-6050 GCA_964641715.1 uncultured Syntrophaceae bacterium | reverse complement strand
GTGGCGATTCCGAGGTACCTCGATTTAACCCGAAGCGCTGCGGATGGTACGGCAAAGGGTGTTCTTGGTTCCCTCAGAAGTTCGAATGCCCTCCTGTTCGGCCAGAGGATCATCGGCGGGACAACCGCAACCTACACCATGGGTGTCATCGCGGGGGTCACAGGAATGGGTGAATTAAGAGGGTTTACCTACGCATCTGATGCGGATAATTTTACCATGACCGTTGCAGGCTATGTTTATACCTTTACCCTTACCCCTACACCGGCGGCACCCACGACCTATGGTTCGATCACGGCTGGTGCGGGGACATTTGCCACCTGGTGAAAATTAACAGAGACCTCAGTCCTCTGTGAAAGACAAGATCAAATCAATATTGAAATGGGTCAGATCAACCGATTGTTTGGCTGTTCTGGCCCTTTTTATTACCTGTCTTCTCTTTTTCTTTGATCTCTTTGATGGAAGGTACCTCCTTACAGAAAGGGATCTGAGCGCCTACTTCATTCCTCCAAGATTTTTCTGGGTGGAAAGTCTCAAAAGGGGTGATTTCCCTCTATGGAATCCCTTTCAATTTTGCGGCACTCCCTTCTTTGCCAATCCTCAACATGCACTGTTCTATCCTTTAAACGGTCTTTTCTTCTCACTTCCATTTGACATCGCCTTTAACGGTATCATTATCCTCCATTTCTTTCTTGGAGGGTTATTCACCTATCTTTTGCTGAGGGACCTGGGTGCCAGTTTAACGGGGGCTGCTGTTTCAGGGGTGATCATCATGCTCAGCGGCTACCTCCTCTCTATTCATAGCCTTTTGACCATCTTGCTGTCGGTTATCTGGACACCCCTGATCATACTGTTCTTTAGAAGGGCAATTGAGGCCCCTGGCTTTAAGAACGAGATATTTGCCTCCATCTTCATGACCATTTCATTCCTCGGGGGCGGGATTGAGATTGTCTATGGAAATTTTTTCATCCTTCTCTTCATGGTCGTCTTTTCTTTCCATTCGGAGTGTCATTACGAGACGAAGAGGAGGGGCTGGATGAGGATGAGAAGCCTCCTCCTCATCCCCCTCCTCTTTCTATTCCTCTCCGCCATACAGTTCATTCCATTTCTCGAACTCTGGATGCATTCGATCCGCGGCCAGGGAATCACCTACCATGAGGCAACGATCTGGAGTTTTGCCCCAAGGGATTTTCTTCTCTTCTTTCTGCCGGATGCCTATGGATATTTTCTGGATATGAAGAAGTACTGGATCTCTCAATGCTGGTTCAAGACTTTATATACGGGAGGACTGCCCTTTATTTTGAGCTTTTTCTTCTTTCTATCCCGCCGCCCTTACAAATTCCATTTTTTGAAAAATAATAGATGGTTCTTTTTATCTCTCATGGTCTTTTCCATCTTTTTATCTCTCGGCCGTTACAATCCGCTCTACCCGTTTATATTTAAATATCTGCCTTTCTTTGATGGCATTCGTTATCCTGTCAAATTTCTCTATATCTTCATCTTCGTACTCGCCATCACCGCAGGTCTGGGGTTTGAGAGATTAAGAGAATTAACCAGGGAGGAAGGCGAAAGAGGATCCAAACACCTTCTCATCATTCTCTCCATTCTCTCCGGATCTATTTTGGTCTTCTTTGTCTTGGACCATCAGGGGATCTTCAATTTCTTAAAAGGGAAGGGGATTGATTTTCCTGATTTCAACTATCTTTCCACAAACCTTTATCACACAAAGAGGTTCTTCTTCTATCTCACACTCTTTTTCCTGTTATTAAGGATAGGGCATGAGGTGGGATGGAAGGGTTGGATTGGGGGTTCACTCATCTTTTTTCTGATCGCAGACCTTTTTGGGAATTTGGGTTTTTACGGAAGGGAGAAGACGGAGGATTATTTTAAGAAGACAGAGATATTGGAAATCGTTTCTCCAGATCAGGGTCCCCACCGGACCTTTTCAACCGGGAAGACCATTTCAATGGATACACCCGTTCTCATTGCCAATGCTTCCTCCCTGGAGGTTCTGAAGGAGAAACACCTTCCCACCTTCAATATGATCTTTAAGGTTCACGATATTTCGGGGATTGATGTGATTCGATTGAAGAGGACGGACGACCTTTATAAGACATTAATTCTCACTCCCTCCATTTCAGCCACCCACCTCATTGACCTTTACAGCGTAAAATATGTTGTCTCGATCACAGCCCTTGAGGATCCTTCACGTTTTGAGCCGGTCTATGCGAGGGTGGAGGGGCTTGAAGGGGAGAAAGAAGACCTGCTTAAAAAGAACACGATAAAATTATATAGAGTCCAAAATCCCCTTCCGAGGGCCTGGCTGGTAAAAGATTATAGGGTTTTGGATTCGAAGATCATTCTATCCACCATGAGGCAAAAGGGATTTGACCCCCGGAGAGAAGTTTTTCTTGAAGAGGAACCAAAATTCAACCCTTCTTCTCCCCCTTTCGTCATCCCCCCTTCTCACCCCTTTAATAAAGTGGGGGCGGGGGGATTAGCGGAATTTATCTCAGAAAGCAATAACCGGTTGTCCCTTCAGGCAGAGGTAAGAGAAAAAAGTATTTTAGTATTAAGTGATACCTATTATCCGGGCTGGAGGGTATATATTGATGGGAAGGAAGAAAGGATTTACCGGGCCAATTACAACTTCCGAGCCGTTCCCCTTTATGAAGGGCGACATCGAGTGGATTTTATATACGACCCGTTCAGTGTTAAACTGGGAGCGGGTCTGACCCTTACAGGAATATTCGGCTGTATTGTTATTGGATGGTGGTGCCGGAGAAGAAAGGAATAGCGGAGGCATCAGAAAGGATCATGGATACTGAGAAGACCAGCACACTTACACTGCTTCTTATGGAAGGGGCAACCTCTTACCACCGATGGGTCTATGAGGAGATCAAACCCTATCTCAAAGGGAATGTTCTGGAGGTGGGTTGTGGTATTGGTAATCTCACGGGATGGTTCCTCAGCCGGGGAAAGGTCATGGTCTCCGATGTGAACAGGGATTACCTCCAGACCGTTCAGGATAAGTTTCGAGGCCATTCCAACCTGATCGGGACAGCCCTCTGGGATATGGAACAGGAGCCGGCAGAGGAATTTTGTCTTCCCATTGATACGATTGTCTGTTCCAATGTGCTGGAACATATCGAGGATGACCATTCGGTCCTGAAGAGAAGCTACCGAATGCTCAGGCCAGGAGGAAGGCTCATTCTGCTTGTCCCCGCACTAAAATTTCTTTACAATCACCTGGACAGAGGGCTCGGCCACTTCCGGCGCTATAGCAGGGAAGAGCTCGCCCGAAAGCTCGTTTCAAATGGTTTTGAAATTTGTTATTTAACGTATTTCAATCCCTTTGGAATACTGGGATGGTTTCTTAACGGAACGGTTTTGAGGAGATCGATTTTACCGGCAGGACAGGTCCGGATATTCAACCGGTTGGTTCCCCTTTTCAAGCGGATTAAGAAGGTTTTCCCTGTCCGGATGGGCCAATCGCTGATTGCAGTAGGAGAGAAGAGATGAAACTTTCGATCGTCATCCCGGTTTACAATGAGTCAAAAACCATCCTTGAGATCATCCGGAGGGTAAAAGAAACCCCATTTGAAAAAGAGATTATCGTGGTAGATGACCGCTCCACGGATGAAACGGTTCGCCTGTTAAAAGAGAATAGCGAAGGGATAAAGATCCTTGTTCACGAAAAGAACAGGGGAAAAGGGGCAGCCGTCCGTACTGCCATCCCCCATATCACAGGAGAGATTGTCATCATCCAGGATGCGGATCTGGAATATAATCCGGATGAATATCCTCATCTCCTCAGCCCCATTCTGGATGGGGTAGCGGATGTGGTCTATGGCTCCCGGTTTCAGGGAGGAACGCATCGGGTCCTCTACTTCTGGCATGCGATCGGCAACAGGATCATCACGACCCTGTCCAATATGCTCACCGACCTCAATCTCTCGGATATGGAGACAGGATATAAAGTCTTTCGATCGGAAATCCTCAAAGGAATCAGGATTGAGAGCAATCGCTTTGGATTTGAACCTGAGATCACCGCCAAGATTGCGAAAGCAGGCTGCCGGATCTATGAGGTTCCCATCTCTTATTGGGGCAGGGATTACTCGGAGGGGAAGAAGATCAGGTGGAAGGATGGACTGGCCGCGGTTTATTGGATATTGAAATATAACCTCTTCGGTTAGTTAGGTAGGGGGACTGATTTCGAAGGCGATCCGGTCCACCTCTTCACGGGTGGTCATTCCTTTTAGGACTTTCCGCAGGCCATCCTCCCTGAAGGACCTGAGCCCTGAAGTCTCCTGTGCCGCTTTACGAACCAACGGAGTAGGTGATTTTTCCGAGATCAACCTTTTCACGTCTTCATTTACAATAAGGAGCTCAAATATTCCTGTCCTGCCCCTGTAGCCCGATCCTTTACAATGTTTGCAACCCTTCCCCCGATAAAATGCGGGGGGTTCCTTTAATTTGGATAGATCCAGACCGAGTTCGCTCAGTGTCTCCTTATCCAAGGAAGAAGGGGTTTTGCAGTTCGGACAGATGGTTCGGACCAGTCGCTGGGCGAGGACTCCGATGATGGAGGAAGAAATGAGATAGGGTTCCACACCGATATCGGATAATCGTGTGACCGCCTCCGGCGCATCGTTGGTATGGAGGGTACTGAATACCAGATGGCCCGTCAGGGCCGCCTGAATAGCAATCCCTGAAGTTTCGAGGTCCCTGATCTCTCCTACCATAATTACATCAGGATCCTGTCTGAGGATGGACCTCAATCCTGTTGCAAAGTTGATCCCTGCTTTGGGGTTCACCTGAGTCTGGCGGATCAGGGGAAGCCGGTACTCCACCGGGTCCTCAATGGTGATGATGTTTTTATCCGGGGCGTTGATCAGATTGAGCGAGGCATAGAGGGTGGTTGTTTTCCCGCTTCCGGTAGGGCCGGTGACCAGAATGATCCCGTTCGATTTTCGAAGGAGCTGTTTATAATAGTTGAGCATCTCCTCTGAAAATCCCAATTGCTCCAGTGTGAGCAGAGGACTGGTTTGGTCCAGGATCCGGAGGACAACGTTTTCACCGTAGATGGTCGGGAAGGTGGAAACCCTGAGCTCAAAGCTCCGTTTCTCAACTCTGATATTGAAGTTCCCATCCTGGGGCAGCCTCATCTCCGCAATGTCCATCTCAGCGAGAATCTTGATCCGTGAGGTGAGGGCGGGGTGAATGGCTCTGGGTAGGGCGAGGATCTCATAGAGAAAGCCATCAATACGGAAACGGACACGTAAGCCTTTTTCATCAGGCTCAAAGTGAATATCACTTGCACCGTCCCGAATGGCCTGCATCATCACTAGATCGAGCATGCGTGCGGCAGAAGCCCCTTCCACAGGGCCGGTGAGCGGCTCCTTGATCCGAAGATCATAGGTTTTCCGATAATCCATAGCCTCCTGAGAGGGCTCCGTTGTACCGTATGCCCGGACCTGCTCAAGGGGGCTTTCAAAGGCTGGAGGCTCTCCCCCATAATGCTGGTTAATCGCCCTCTTAATCTTTCTCTCCATGCTGATGGCTATCTCTACCTCCATATTGACCTTATTCCTCACCTCATCAATGGCAATGATATTGAGGGGATTATTCATCGCAATGGTCAGGGTATTTCCTATTTTAAAAAGAGGGATGAGGGTGTGTCGCCGGGCGACCTCCTCCGGAACGATCTTGATGACCTGGTCATCAATGAGATAGGTATCAAGATCGACATAGGGGAGATCGAAATAGTTGGCCAAACACTGGAGAACTAATTCCTCTTTGGTATATCCTATCCGGATGAGGGTCTGCTCCAGCCTTTCCCCCTTTTGCCTCTGTTCCTGAAGGGCCTTCTTCAACTGATCCTCTGTAATCAGACCCAGGTCTACTAAAAAATCACCGAAGTTTTTCTTTTCCTTTGCCATGGAACCTCCGGATATCAATCACAAGTATAAACGCATTTATTTCTTTGACATGAGGCCCCCTCACCCTCCCCTCTCCCCGCTGGGGAGAGGGATGGGGTGAGGGGCAATTCT
>CAZXMB010000177.1:2401-6094 GCA_964641715.1 uncultured Syntrophaceae bacterium | reverse complement strand
ATCGGAATGGATTGGGCTGCTTTTTCTCTCACCAAAATTAATTTATAAAAACCCGACAGGTAAGTCAATAGGACCCCGGGAAATTCCAAGCTTTTTTCACTTGTATTATTCGGGAAATTTTGTTAAATTTCCCCCCGGTTTTAAAACCTCTGTTTTTCAGATGAAGTTGACGCGGAAAGAATTTGAACAATTGGTGGTATCGGCACTGAGGGGACTTCCAAGATTTATAAAAGGCAGAATGGAGAACGTCGATGTGGTGATAGAGAATCAGGCCCCTCAGGGGCTTCTTTCAGAAATGGGGCTTTGCTCCCCCTTTGATCTATTGGGACTCTATCAGGGCATCCCGATCGATCAGAGGGGTTTTTATTATGGCAATGTCCTTCCCGATAAGATTACCCTCTTTCAAATTCCCATCGAATCCTCTTGCAAGACGAGAGAAGAGATTGAAGAACGGGTCAGGGAAGTGGTGATCCATGAGGTCGGTCACTACTTTGGATTGGATGAGGAGAGGTTAAAGGAACTGGAGGAGGGAAAATAATAATTACATAAAAAACGAGTTCTTCATACGGTCAGGGTAACGATGCCCGTATCGTTTATAAAAGGCTACGGTTGTCGTCTTTTAATTCTTTGCACGTAACCGTTACCGGTAACCGAAACGGGCTTCCTAACCCTTGCCCAAAAACTATAGACTTAGTTTATGTCCTTTATCAAATTCTTAGGAACAGCAGGCGCCAGATTCGTGGTGATGAAACAACTCCGGGCCTCCGGAGGAGCATGGCTCTCCATCGGGAAGACTAATCTCTATATCGATCCGGGGCCGGGTGCCCTGGTCCGGTGTCTCAACAGCAAGCCCAAATTGGAGCCCGCTACGCTGGATGGAATCCTTCTGACCCATAAACACTTGGACCATTCGGGCGATATCAATGTGATGATCGAGGCCATGACAGAGGGCGGGTTTAAAAAGAGGGGAGTCCTCTTTGCTCCAGGAGATGCCCTGGAAGAAGACCCTGTGATCCTGAAATATCTAAGAGATTATGTGGAGAAAGTGGAGATATTGAAAGAAGACTCCGAATACCGAATCGGAGAGATTCAGTTCTCCACCGCCAGGAGGCATCAACATCGGGTGGAGACTTACGGCCTTAATTTCAAGATCTCACCCCATCGTCTTTCCTGGATTACGGATACCCGGTTTTTCCCCGAGCTTCCCGATCTGTACCGGGGAGAGATTCTGGTCATCCATGTGGTTCGTTTGAAACCGGTTGGGGAGGAGCCCATCGATCATCTCTCCATTGAAGATGTTAAAACAATCATCAGGAAGGTAAAGCCAAGATTGACCGTTTTAACCCACTTCGGGATGACGCTGATTAAGGCGAAGCCCTGGGTGGTTGCATCAGAATTGGAAAATGAGTTAGGAATGAAGGTGATGGCAGCCAGCGATGGTTTAAAATTAGATCTGAAGGAGGTTTGATCATGGACAGATGGATGATGGGAAATCTTCACCCGGCCCCTCGAATTCTGATGGGACCCGGACCGAGTAATGTTCACTACAGGGTCTACCAGGCGATGTGTACTCCGGTGATCGGTTACCTTGACCCACAGCTTTTAGCCTGTATGGATGAGATCAGTGAGATGCTCAGGGCGGTTTTTCAGACGAAGAATTCCCTTACCCTGGCCATTTCAGGGACCGGAAGTTCGGGAATGGAGACTTCCTTTGTCAATTTTGTCGAACCGGAGGATACCGTCATCATCGGAGTTAATGGTTTCTTTGCAGCGAGGATGACCGAAGTGGCCTCCCGTTGCGGGGCGAAGGTCATTCAGGTGGATCAGGAATGGGGCAGGCCAGTGGAGCCTGAAAGGATGATCAAGGCCCTGGAGGAACACCCCGAGGCAAAGATCTGTGGGCTGGTTCACGGGGAGACCTCTACAGGGGTGAGGCAGCCTCTCGAAGAGATCGGGGCTTACTGTAAAAAAGATGATACGCTTTTGGTGGTCGATGCCGTAACGACCCTGGGAGGATATCCGGTGAAGGTGGATGAATGGGGAATCGATGTTTGCTATGCAAGTTCACAGAAGTGTCTCAGTGTTCCCCCCGGTCTTTCTCCGATGACCGTTAGCCCCAAGGCAATGGACCTCCTCCGTTCACGAAAGACCAGGGTCCAGAGTTTTTACCTCGATCTTTTATTGCTTGAAAAATACTGGGGGGAGGAGAGGGTATATCACCACACCGCTCCCGCCTCTATGTTCTATGCGTTGAGGGAAGGATTAAGGATCGTTATGGAGGAGGGGCTGGAGGCAAGATTTGAACGTCATCAGACCCTGGGGGATCACTTAAAGATGGAATTTGATCATCTTGGGTTTAAACTCTTCGCCCGGGAGGGGTACCGGTTGCCGATGTTGACCTCCGTGGTCCTTCCCAAAGGAGTGGAGGACGCTCCCATCCGGAGGAGGCTCCTGGAGGAGTATCAAATTGAGGTCGGCGGGGGATTGGGAAAATTGAAAGGGAAGGTATGGAGGGTCGGTCTCATGGGTGAGACCTGTAAAAGACAGAATATCGCCTGTCTGACAGGGGCGTTAAAAGAGATTCTCTCCTGAATCCGGGGTGCGGATTTTGGAATATGTCAGGCTTCGCGGACAGGGGAGGATGATTCAGGTAACCTCTTTTTCTCGGGAGATCTTATTCTGATAGAGTTTGGAGATGAATTCGGTGAGGTTGTAGATTTCGATCTTCTGTTTTTGGCGTCTGGCATTTCTGAAATTGTGGAGGCAGGAAGGGCACTCGGTCAGTAAGATCTGGGCTCCTGTCTCTTCGATGATTTGGTTTAAACGGTTTCGTGCAATTCTCACGGATTCCTTCGGAAAGGATCCCCTGAACCCTCCTCCCGCACCGCAACACATGGCATTTTCTCTGGTCCGTCCCGGTTCGACGAAATCAGATGCAATCTTACGAATGATCTCCCTGGGCTCGTCATAGATTCCCGCATGGCGGCCCAGATCACAGGGATCATGGTAAGTGACCCTTTGATCGGTTTGAACTCCGAATTTAAAATCCTTGAGGAACTGGGTGATATGTTTGATTTCCAATCCGAGATCCCGGTAGGCTGGATGGTCTTTAAAGACACGGTAACAGTATGGGCAGGTAGTGATCAGTGTATGAGCCCCCGTTTTTTGGATCTCCTGGATATTCTGTTTGACCATATCTTCTCTGATCCGGTATCCCACATCTTCCAGAACCCCGCTGCAACAGACCTCATCGATCATGGTGTAATCGACCTTCAACACATCGAGAAGCCGGATCGTCTCCCTTACGCTCTCTTCTTCACGAAAGGTTCCCACACAGCCTAAGAATAGGAGATAAGGGGCCTTGCCCTTTTGATGGCCCCAATTCACTCTCCTTTCTTCTCCATAGATATTTCCGTATTTCCCTATCATCTCACCCATGGCCCTGAAGAGGTTATCCATCCCGATTCCGACCATATCCTTCCGGGCCGATTTCACTATTTCCTGAGGATCGACTCCTGAAGGGCAATTCACCGTACAATTCATGCAGGTCGTACAGCGAAGAAATGCCCGCGCCACCGCTTCCGTTAAGGGAAGCTTTTCCTCCATCACCTCTTTCATCAGGATCATCTTCCCACGGGCATTGGTGAGGGGTCTTTTGGTGAGGTCAAAGATAGGGCAGACCGCCCGGCAGAA
>CAZXMB010000177.1:0-2301 GCA_964641715.1 uncultured Syntrophaceae bacterium | reverse complement strand
GGGTTCATAATGTTGTTTGGATCCAGGGTTCTTTTGATCTGACGCATCAGGGACATCTCCACGGGATCATGTTCCAGGGTCATATAATTTGCCTTGGAGAGACCGATTCCATGTTCTCCGCTCAGGGTCCCGTTGAGGGAGATGGCGAGATGAAAGATCTCCTCTTCAGCCTTCTCCACCCTCTCCGCCTGGTCAGGATCATATTCATCATAAAGGAGCTGGGGATGAAGATTTCCATCGCCGGCGTGACCGAAGGTGGCAATGACGATATTATATTTTTTAGAAATCTCTTGAATTCCTGTTAATAGCTCAGGGATTCTTGAAATGGGAACGGTCACATCATCCAGCACGAAGCTGTGGCTCACCCGGGCAAGAGTGGCATAGGCGGACTTGCGGGCCTTCCAGAGATTGAGCCGATCTTTTTCATCTTTGGCCTTTTTAATCTCAATGGGGTGGTTCTTTTTCAGAATACCGAGAACGGTTTCCATCTGGGCCTCCACCTCTTCCCAGGTGTAACCATCGGTCTCCGTGAGAATCATGGCCTCTGCTTCAGGGAGGTCGATATCGGTGTTCTCTTTAATCGATTTTAGCGTCACTTTATCCATGATCTCCATCACGCTGGGTAGAACACCACTGGTCATCGTCTGAAAGATGGCGTTCCCTGCATCCTCCAGCCGGCTATAGGTGGCGACCGCAGTCATGGCATGGCGGGGAAGGGGGTTGATTTTTAAAGTGGCCTCCGTAATGACTCCCAGGGTTCCTTCCGCACCGATAAAAAGTTTGGAAAGATCATATCCTGAGACGCACTTCATCGTGTAAGAACCTGTCCGAATCACCTCCCCATTGGGCAAAACCACCTGGAGGCCTAACACATAATCACGGGTGGTCCCATATTTGGCTCCCTTGATGCCGCCGGCATTGGTGGCCACATTCCCGCCGATCGTTGAAACCGTACTGCTTGCGGGGTCCGGAGGAAATACGAAGCCATGTTTTGCCAGTTCCCGGTTAAGGTTGTCACAGACCACCCCTGCCTGGACCCTGACATAGCGGTTCTCAATGCTGACCGCAAGGATTTTATTCATCCGGGAGAGGTCAATGATGATCCCGCCTTTAATGGGAATCACTCCTCCGCTGAGGCTGGTCCCCGCGCCCCGGGGAACAACAGGAATCTTATGCTCATTGGCAAATTTGACGATTTCAGCCACCTGTTCGGTTGACTCCGGCCAGACCGCCGCATCAGGCCGATGGACATTCATCGAGGCATCATAACTGTAAGGGACCAGTTCCTCTAATTGATCGGTAAAATTTTCCGCCCCAACAATCTCAATGAGCTTTTGGATCATTTCAACCTCTTATCTTCATTATAACCTTCATGGAAATCCTTATGCCACCGGGGAGGAACTATCTGAAAAAGTCCTGACCTCCGATTCGACGAAGTCGAGATGCTCAAGGGTTCTCTCTCTTGCCCTTTCCGGAGAATGGTTCTTGATGGCATGAAATATCCGATCATGCTGATCAATCAATTTCTTAACTTTTCCCCGGTCTTTAAAAACCTTTGCCACCGATTCCCTGAGCAGGTCATAGATCGTGGACATGATATGGGTTTGAATGGTATTGTGGGTGGCCTGGGCGATCGCAAGGTGAAAATCAGCGTCTTCTTTCTCCCAGGACCTCCCTTCGTCGAAGGCTTTTCTCATCTCTTCGATCATAGTCTCCAATCGATTTATATCTTCCTTCGTTGCCCTCTGAGCGGCGAGAAAGGAAGACCAGGATTCGATTGCCTTTCTCACTTCAATGAGGTCGAAGATCTTCCGGGTATCTGTCTTGATGAGGAGGGAGAGAGGATCCTGGACCATCTCGGAAATAACCGATTTAACAAAAGTCCCTTTGACCTGTCTGACCTCTAAGAACCCCATGGCCGCCAGAGAGTTTATGGCCTCTCTAAGAGTCGGGCGGCTGACCCCAAATTGTTTGATGAGCTCCCTTTCAGGTGGAAGGCGATCGCCCGGCTTCAGGGCTCCCTGACTGATCAGGTTTTTTACCTGATCAATAATATCATCGGAGACTCTATGGGGTTTAATCGCTTTAAACATAATTAGTCCATCAACCTCCCCTTAAGGGCCTTATCATTTCTGGCCTTACCATTTTAATAAAATAGGATTATTTGTCAATAATAAAAATAAAAGTTTTAAAAATCAAATAATTATAATTATAAAGAATTTTATTTTTATGGTCTTACCATTTTCAAATTTAAAAATTTTTGTTGACAATAGGTTTTTGTATGTTTTAAAGTAGTCCGTT
>CAZXMB010000176.1:0-6113 GCA_964641715.1 uncultured Syntrophaceae bacterium | reverse complement strand
TAGTTTTCTATAGAGTGTTTTTCGGTCAAGGCCCAGGATTTCGGAAGCCTTGGATTTATTCCCTCCCGTCTCAATCAAAACTCTCCTGATATACTCCTTCTCCAATTGATCCAGGGTAAACTTCTCTCCAATCGCTTTTTCAAAAAGCTTTTCATCCGCCTTTTGAACGATTGAGGCCGGTAGATCCTCAGGAAGAATCACCTCGTGCCGGCTCAGTGTGATCGCCCTCTGGATGACATTCTCCAGCTCTCTGACATTCCCGGGCCACGAGTAATTGAGTAAAAGCTTCAGGGCATCCTCTGAAACTACTGACATCTTCTTTTTAGATTCGCTGCTGAAGTTGGTGATAAAATGTTGAATCAATAGCGGGATATCCTCCTTTCGCTCACGAAGAGGGGGCATCTCAATATCGATCACCTTCAATCGATAGTAAAGGTCTTCGCGAAATCGGCCCTGCTTGATCGAAGACTCGACATCACGGTTTGAAGCGGAGATGATTCTCAAATCCACAGGATAGGAGTTCGTATCTCCAAGAGGTCGGACTTCTTTATCCTCGATCGCCCGGAGCAATTTTGCCTGGAGTGTAAGAGGCATTTCGGTAATCTCGTCCAGAAAGAGGGTTCCTTCATTGGCTTCGAAAAATAGTCCTTTTTTATCCGATCTGGCATCGGTAAAAGCGCCCTTTTTATAACCGAAGAGTTCGCTCTCAAGAAGTGCCTCCGGGATCGCCGCACAGTTGACAGCGATAAAAGGACCTTCCTTTCGTACCCCATTGTAATGAATAGCCTTTGCGGCCAATTCCTTACCCGTCCCGCTTTCTCCTGTAATTAAGACATTGCTCGAGCTGTCGCTGATTCTTTCGATGAGGTCATAAATCTTCTGCATGGAAGGGCTTTTTCCGATGAGCTGGTGGAAATCATATCGGGATTCAATTTCCTTTCTTAACCGAAAGACCTCTTTTTTTAACAGACGGGTTTCCAGAGCCTTCTTCACAGTCAACACGAGCTCATCCATTTGAAAGGGTTTGGTAATATAATCATAGGCACCCATCTTCATCGCCTTAATGGCTGATTCAATCGTTCCGAAAGCAGTGATGATGATCACCGGTGTCGGGGGTACCATTCTGTGAGTCTCTTCAAGGAGATCAAGGCCTTTTAATCCCTTCATTTTTAAATCGGTGACAATGACATCGAACTCTTCTCTTTTGATGATCTTAGAAGCCTCCAAACTTTCCCCTGTAGTTTGTACAGAGAATCCCTCTTCTTTAAGAACATCGGAGATTAATCCGCACATCTCCAGATCATCATCCACCACGAGAACCTTATAATCCCAATCCATCTCCTCTCCCCTCTCCAGAGAAACATGGAAGATAAACCTTAAACATAGACCCTTTCCCTATTTCACTTTCCACTTCAATCCATCCTTCATGGTCTTGAACAATCCCTTGGCTCACCATCAAACCCAATCCGGTTCCAGTATCCTTAGTTGTAAAAAAAGGGTTGAAAATGTTCTGGAGAACTTCTTTTTCTATCCCCACACCTGAATCCTTAATAGAAGCCACCACATACTCCCTGCGTCCATCTTCCAAGCCTTCTTTCGAAATCTCCTCGAAAGTGGCAGAAATGTGAAGCTCCCCTCCCTCAGGCATGGCCTGAAGGCCATTGAGCATGAGGTTCAGAAAAACCTGCTGGAGTTGGTCCCGATCTCCGTAAACAGGAGGAAGAGTCTTTCCTAAATCCTTCACCACTCTCACCTTTTGTCTCTGAATCTGATAGCCAAGAAGGCCAAGGGTTTCCTCCAACAGCACACCCATATCCACCTGCACCTGGTCGGCCTTCTTTTTCCTCACATATCCGAGGAGTTGCTGGATAATCCTGGTGATCCTCTCAGTTTGTTGAGTAATAATATCTAAATTCTTCCTGGACTCGCCATCTCCAAGCCTTCTTTTAGTGAGCTCAACCCTTCCGGTAATGATGTTGAGAGGGGTTCCGATCTCGTGGGCCAATCCTGAAGCGATTTGACCGATGGTGGCTAATTTTTCAGATTGCCTTAGCGATCTTTCCAGCTCCAGCCTGGTCTCAGCCTCTCGAACGACCTGTTGTTGAGCACTCTTTAAATCTCCTGCCATCTGATTAAAAGCCTGGGCCAGATCGGAAAGCTCATCGCCTCTTTTCAAATCAATCTGAGTATTGAGATTCCCCTTTGCCAGCTCCTCAATGGCACGCATCAGTTTTGAAATCGGCTGGGAAATCCATTTTCTGGTACTCAAAAGGATGAAAGTGACGGTTCCGCTGATGAGTATTAAAAGGGTGACAAAAATATCCTGCTCCGCTTTCTTAATCTCTCTCTCAACGAAAGAGGCATTCTGGAGAATAGAAACTCCTCCAATGTTTCGACCTTTTCGGTCTTTAAGGGAAAAGGAATATGAAAAAACTGGAATTTTTTTATAAACTCCAAATTCCTCCTTTGGGAGGTTTTCTTCCATAGCCCTCTGGATTAACTCCAAATAAGGTTCTATTCCTTCCGCTAAGGAACGAGATTTAAAGAGAAGTCCTTTGGAACGATGATAGACAATCACACCCAGGGTCTTCTCATCCTCTTCAACAGCATCGATCAGTTCCTGCACATACTCCATCTCTCTCGGGAGGGGGATCTTCTCTAAGGATATCTTAAGGGTCTGGCCGATGCTTCGCACTTCCACTTTCATCTTTCTGGTCAGGATGTCCCGGCGTGACAGGATATGAAAGTACCCATAACCGGAGAGGGCAATGATGATGATAAGGGACAGATAAAGGGTGAATTTCGTGCCGAGCTTCAACGAACGACCTCCACTGGGTCTATCATTATTAACTGTCTCAGCATTGAATTGACATAAGCATTGGAAAATCTCCCCTTCCCCTCTTTGCCAAAGAGGGGTAATCCCTCCCTTAGGCAAAGGGAGGTCAGGAGGGATTTTATAAATTAATATCTTTACTATTTGAGACCGTTATTAACTCGGTTTAATCCACGATCTCCACTTTGATGAGGTTGGTGGTTCCAGGAATGCTGATCGGAACACCCGCGATGATAACGATCTTATCCCCGGAGGAGGCCATGCCCAGCTCCTTCGGAATCCTCTTGGATCTCTCCAACATATCATCAGTATCTTTCCAGTCGGAAACAAGAACGGGATAAACTCCCCAGCAGAGATTGAGCCTTCTGACCGTCGAAAGATGGCGACTCAAGGCAAGAATGGGTGGCCGTGGCCGGAGTCTCGAAACCCACCGCGCCGTACTTCCGGATTCGGTGGGTGTAACGATCACCTTGGCCTCCGCTTCCTGAGCTAAAAAAGAGGCGGCATGGCTGATCGCCCGGGGAAGGTTGATCTCTCCTTCTGCTTCCCTTTTTAAAAACTGCTCGTAAGGAAACTCCTCCTCAGCCGCCTGAGCGATCCTTGCCATCATCTCAACCGTCTCCACCGGAAATTGGCCACTCGCCGTCTCCTCGGAGAGCATCACCGCATCGGTTCCATCGTAGATGGCATTGACCACATCCGTTACCTCTGCCCGGGTGGGTTGGGTATGGTCCACCATGGACCGGAGCATCTGCGTGGCAGTGATCACAGGCTTTCCCAGACCATTTGCCTTCTTGATCAACTTCTTCTGGACATTGGGAACCCTCTCGAGGGGTGTCTCCACGCCCAGATCTCCCCTTGCCACCATCATCCCGTCGGAAAAGGACAATATCCTGTCGATATTCTCAAGGGCTTCTCTCCGCTCGATCTTGGCAATCACAGGAATATCCACAGACGCCTTCTTTAAAAAATCTTTGACCTTCACAATATCCGAAGGTCCTTTGACATAGGAGAGACTGACCAGATCCACTGCGTTCCGGATACCGAAGAGAAGATCTTCCCGGTCTTTCTTAGTAAACGTGGAGACCCGAAGGGTCCCTGTCGGGACGTTAACCCCCTTATAGGAGGTCAATACTCCTCCCACCCCCACAAGACATTGGATATCCTTTCCATTGATTTTCATCACCTCGAGTTCAATCGCTCCGTCTGCGAGAAGGATTTTATCCCCGGCTTTCACATCCTCGGAAAGAGAGGGATAATTGACGGAGACCGAATGTTCATCCCCCATCCCCCTTCGATGGGTCAGGGTGAATTTCTCCCCTCTTCTCAATTCCACTCCTCCGTCTTTAACTTTCCCGATTCGAATCTTTGGGCCGGAGAGGTCCTGAAGGATGGTCACGGGCTCTCCTGACCGGCCTGTGATCTCGCGAAGCGTTTTGATCTTCTGGAAATGGCCTTCGTGAGTCCCGTGAGAAAAATTGAGCCGGGCCACATCCATTCCGGCCCTGACCATGCGCTCCAGAACCTCCGGAGATTCACTTGCGGGGCCGATGGTGCAAACGATTTTGGTCTTTCGAATCCTCATCTCAACCATCTATTTCCTCCTGCCTTTCCCTATGAAAAAGGCCACTTCCCCTCCTAAAATAAGGATGACAGATGAATAATAAACCCACAGGATGAAGATCACCAGTGTGCTCAGAGATCCATAAATCATAGAGAATCTCCCCAAGCGAAGGACATACCACCCGAACAGTTGTTTGGCCACCTCCCACAGGAGACTCGTAAAGAGGGCCGTCTGGAGGGCTGCCTGGTAATGGATTTTCCTGTTGGGAACGATCTTATAAATCAGAAAGGCCATCCAGTAGGTGAAGATGAAGGGGAGGAGATATTTCAGAACAAATTGAAGACCGATGCCGATCTCCGGGAAGAAGGCAAAATGAAAGCGTTGAATGAAGGTGGCTCCGGAAGTGAAGGTGATGCTCAGGATGAGCAGAAGACCAACGAGAAGAATCATGGAAAGGTCTACGGCTTTCCCTCTGATGAAGCTCCACCCTTTCTTAACCTGAAAGACTATATTCAGGGCGATCCTTAACGAACTGAAGACCCACGTGGAGGCCCAGATTAACCCTCCCATTCCCAGGACCCCGGCAATCTTACGATCCCGGATAATTCTTAAAATGCTTCTCATGATTTTTGGGTCGAGAGAGGGAACCGAACTCTCAAAAAAACGGTGAATCTGCTGAAGGACCTCCCGAGAGCTATAGAGATAGGTCCCGACGAAGCCCAGCATCAGGAGGCTGAATGGAATGAGACAGATGAGTAGATTAAAGGTGATCCCGGCGGAGAGAAAAAAACCATGATCACGATCGAATTTCTTCAGGACCGCCCAGAGAAATTTAAATCCCCCGAGGATTCCTCTTTTACCTCTCATCGATCTCCATTCAACATCCGCTGTCCACTATGAAAAATAAAAGCTGCCTCTAAAATAGTCATTCCTGCGGAAGCAGGGATCCAGATAGAAAAGATCAGATTCCGGATCAAGTCCGGAATGACAATATTGTAAAGTTATTAAGGTTACAGTTTTTATAGCTTTATTGATTAATAAGGATTTGAAAAGAATGAGTCGAAAACATCGGCCAGGGCCTGGTTGACCATCTCCTCCACCTTTTCCGGTACCAGCCGGGCCATGGTCAACTCCTTTTCAACTTCCACATTCCGGGTAAACACCTTCCCTTCCTTTTTGACCCCAAGATGGATGACAAAGTGGACCGAGGTTTTTGCCTTTGTCCTGAAAGGAGCAGCCCTCCCTTCTGTCCAGAATCTTTTGATCTCAATGTCGAGGATAGAATCTGTTTCGAGGGTTTTCAAAGAATCCGGTTTACCATCCCAGCTTGAAATGGGGATGATCTTTATTCCGGACCGCGAAAGGGTATTCGATATAGAATTGGCGATCGCCTTTTCCACCGGAAAGGGATCGCTTTTGAAATAGCTCGTGGCCTCCCGAAGATGGGTATGAGTTCCGATATACAGCTTATCCGGTCGTTCATCTTTAAACGGGACCATCCCGAGGGTGGCCCCAATCTTCTGCTGGAGAGATGGAAACTCCTTCAGGGGTTGATAACGAAGGGAGATCGAGTAGGTCCCCGCCTTCCCGCAACTGATGACGAAAATGGATAAAAAAATGATCCACAAGCCTCGATAGGATTTCATAACCATCCCCTCCTTATTCGAATTTGCCCCCTCATCCTTCGATAGGCTCAGGGTGATAAAAATATGTAAA
>CAZXMB010000175.1:0-6237 GCA_964641715.1 uncultured Syntrophaceae bacterium | reverse complement strand
TTAGTCATCCCTGAATGAGACTTGCCATGCGATGATCAATAGAATTGAAGGGGAATGATTTTGGACAAGGACTTCTTGATTGATTTAATCTGCAAACATTGCGAGTTTTACAAAGAGTCCGATAAGGACCTGGAGTGCGGCGCCTATAAGATCCTCAAGGGACTTCTTAAAAAAGGAATCATTACCCCGGAACAGATTAAAGATGTCCTCCCTGAATAAATTCTTCGTATTGTCACCCCATTGTGTATTGAAACACCTTGAAGAACCCTGCCTTTACGATATTGAAAATGACGAACTCTACGAACTGAGCCGGGATGCTTTTGAATTCCTCATCCGGTGCTCCTTGGGGAAATCCCCTCCGGTAAAGAAGGAGGATGAGGAGTTTATTCAATACTGCCTCTCGGAGAATTTGATCGCTGTCTCAGGGGTCCCCGTTAAAAGGGAATTCAGTACCCATCCTTCCCCGATTCCTTCTCTCCGTTATCTTGAACTCCTGATTACGGATCGATGCAATCTTCGCTGCAGGCACTGTTATATCGGAGAGGGGAAAAATCAGGATCTTCCTCTCGGAAAAATCGAGAGGATATTAAAAGAATTTGAGGAGATTCAGGGGCTCAGGCTTCTCCTCTCCGGTGGAGAGCCCCTGCTCCATCCCAATTTCTGGGAGATTAATTACATCCTGAGAGACTTTGAATTTCGTTCCATCCTCCTCACAAATGGAACCCTCATCACTCATGAGGTGGCTAAAAAACTCCGTGTGCATGAGGTTCAGGTGAGTCTGGACGGGATGAAGGAGGGCCATGAATCCCTAAGGGGAAAAGGGACATTTCAAAAGGCCATTCGGGCCATTGAATCTCTTCAGGATGCTCATATTCGTGTTTCCATCGCCACGATGATTCATCAGAAAAATCTTAAGGAGTTTGATGAATTGGCCTCCCTGATTCAATCAAAGAACATTAAAGAATGGAATGTTGATCTTCCTTGTGTTGCCGGGAGGTTCGAGGAGAGCAGGGACTTTTGGGTTGAACCTTCTGAGGCAGGCCGCTTCCTCCGATATGGTTTCGGAGGGGGACTTCACAGCTCGAAAAAAAATGCTACCTGCGGAGCACATCTCTGTGCTATACTTCCAAATGGAAATGTTTGTAAGTGCGGGCTCTTCAGTCAGGAGCCTGTGGGAACGATAGAGGAAGGTCTCAGGTTTTGTTGGGATCGGATCCCCCGGATTCCATTAAAAGACCTGACCTGCGACTGCCCGGAGAGGGAGGATTGTAGAGGCGGATGCCGTTTCAGGGCAAAATATTTTGGAGGCCTGTTTCAACCTGACCCTTTCCAATGTTATGCCCGGGGGGTATTGAAAGGAGGTGATCCGGATGAGTATTAAAAAAATTGCCAAGAAGTTCTCAGCAACCTGCAAATGCAAGGCATCCTGTTGAAATCTCTTTAGAGATCCTTCTTTTTTCCCCTCTTTCCTTCTCCGAAGAGGAGGAAAGAGGGATTTTCATTTTGAAGAAAATGTATCTCGGAATTGATTTTCTGATTAGCCCTGAGCTGAAACCCTATGTGGTGGAGGTCAATGTAGGCCTTCCAGGAGGGGCCCAGGAATACCATCTTGCTCATCTGGTCCATCTGGGGAGGCCTTCCGATATCTTTTCGAGAATCGAAGAGACCTCCCTGAGGGTCTACGGAAAGAATTTTAAAGATTACCTTCATTCCCTTCCCTGGATTGAAAGCCTGAAACCCTTCAAGATCTGGATGGATGGAGAAGGTCCATTCCCCCGGGCATTTCACCCGGGTCTGAGGTTCGAGGACAAATGGGTCCAATATCAATTGGTCAAACCCATAGCCCCCATGCCTGAGACCATCGTTTTTAATCCCCAAGATCTTTCGGGTGCGGAGGCTTTCCTTAAAAGAAAAGGGACTGTAGCTCTTAAGCGCCGTGTGGGAAGGGGGGGAAGGAATTTTAAGATCATCACAGGCACTGAATCTTTATCCACTCTGAATATAGAGAATCGCCTGTTCCTTCTCCAAGAATATATAGAGTCCAGGATAAATGAGTCTGCCTTTTCCATCCGTGCGGTTGCCTTTGGCGGAGAGTTTATGTGCATGTATGCCAATCTCTCAGACCGGCCCTATTCCAATCATGGGGTCCTGGCCTTCATATCAAAGGGAGATCGTTTTGGACTCGCAGATAAAAAGTTTGAAACGGAGTGCTTCAATCAGAAATCCTGGGAGGCAGGGATATGGTTTGGTGAGCATGATCCTTCCTATCTGAGACACAATCTTTATGAGGATGAAGTAGCAAAAACCACTTTATCCCTTCCGGATCAACTTTATAAGACGATCGAGGAACTTTCTGTGAAAATAGAGAGGATTTATGAAGGATTAGATTTCTCTTCTATACCGAAGGCATGTTTTGAGCTTGGCGTTCATTAGAAGGGATGCCCATCCGGAGAACGGGGAGTGAAGCTCCCCGCCCACAGGGCGGGGCTTCCCGGAAAGGAAATCTCATTTATATTGTGCCCCTTGACCCCGCCTACAAGGCGGGGCTTGCGGGGCACTTGCCGGTCAAAAATTTTCCTGCAGGACCTCGAAGAAGGCGCGGGGGTGCTTGCAGACCGGACATTTTTCAGGAGCTTCTTTTCCTTCAAAGACATAACCGCAGTTTCGACAGTGCCACTTCACCGGGGAATCTTTTTTAAAGGCCTTTCCTTCCTTCACATTCTTGGACAGACTCAAATAACGTTCTTCATGGAATTTTTCCACTTTAGCCACCCACGAAAAGGTCTCTGAGATTTCCGGGAATCCCTCCGCTTTGGCGACCTCCGCAAAATTCCGATAGAGGGTCGTCCACTCCAGGTTTTCCCCATCTGTAGCGGCTTTCAAATTGGCTATTGTATCTCCGACTGGCCCGGCAGGATAGGATGCGACGATCTCCACCTCTCCTCCCCTGAGCAGGTTGAAAAAGAGTTTGGCATGTTCCTTCTCATTTTCCGCGGTTTCGAGAAAAATCGAAGAAATCTGCTCATAGCCCTCTTTTCTCGCTGCGCTGGCAAAATAGGTATAGCGATTCCTGGCCTGGGATTCGCCTGCAAAAGCAGTCAGGAGATTCTTCTCTGTCTGACTTCCTTTGAATTCCATATTGTTTCCTCTCTATTTTGTAAGCGAAGGGTCTGTTTTTACGGTAATGATAAAATCGAAATATATCCATGTCAATCCCTCCCCTTTCCCCTGGGAAGGGCCATCACCTTACAAAAGGCCTGCGAGGAGCAGAAGGTTGATTTCAACTCTTTAATGCCGAAGATCGAGATGGCCAAGAGGGGCTTGGTGTAATCTCTTTTGACTCCAATCTGGACCTCCATCCCACAGTAAGGACAATTCATACTCTCCCTCCGGTCACTTTGATTGAATCCCCTTGGTCCGGATCATATGATCTAAAATTTCAACTGCTCTTTTTGCGAAGGCAGGTTCGCTGATATGAGCATCCATTTCCTCTACAGGGGTACGGGGGTGAAGGATCCTTCTCAGTTCCTTTACGAAGACCTGATTGACCTTTGGGTCATAGAATTCCGTTCCGGGTTTATCCGCTTCAGACCATCCCTTTTGGGGGATCAGCACATAGGCAGGCCCATTTGATTTATTCAGCTTCTTTCCGATGATCCCGGCAAACTCTTTCATCTCTTCGGGCCCCATCCGAACACAAAAACGGATATCATGAGGGTGAACCTTTCTTCCTTTCAATCGGTCTGGCATCGGGTAATAGGGACTGAAAACAGCATTATCGAGACCCCCCGGGACGACTACCCGGGGGATTTCCATCTCGCCCGTAGTCTCCAGCCGAATGGATCCAATCCCTCTGCAGTAGCCTCCGAACATCTCGTCAGCGATTTCATGGGTGGTAAAGTCAAGGACGCCATCGATGAGGCCCTGAGCAATGAGCTCCTCCATGGCCATCCCACCGCACCCATTGGCATGAAAAGCGATCATCTCATATCCCCTTTCCTGAAGAAGGGGCTCGGCATTCAGGGCGCAGACTGAATTGATCCCGTAGGCGGTTACCGCAACCATGGGTTTTACCTTCCGGATGACATTTCCCCTCTCAATCATCCCGCAGATGGCATAAGAGGCCTGACCAAGGATGAGGCGCATAAATGGATTCGATCCCAGGAGATCGGCTACGGAATGAAACATCACAATATCTTTTGTTCCCACATACTCTCTGATATCTCGAGAGGCAACGGTGGAGAGGACCATCTTGGGGAGTCCAAATGGGAGGGATCGCATAATATGGGTTACAATCGCTGTGCCTGTCCCCCCTCCCAGTCCAAAAAGGCCATTTAATCTTCCCTCCTTAAAGAGGCGTCCAGCCAAAAGGGCTCCGCCTTCCTGGACCGCTTTGATCGCAGCGGAGCGGTCTTTCTTCTTGATTAAGTCATCCAGTTGATACCCGGCCGCTCTGACCACCTCCTCACGGGTGATATCAGGGGGGAGGAGAGGCTTTTCCAGAGTCCCCACATCCATCAGAAGGGGAGTAAGGCCAAGTCTTTTAACGCACTCCTTCACATAGGCGACTTCCCTTCCTTTGGTATCCAGGGTGGCAATGATGAGAAGTTGTTTTTTCACTCTTTGCTCTCTCCTCTGGTCGGCGTGCCCTTTAACTTTTGAGCGATCCGGAGGACCGTCTCCACATAGGGTTCGCTTTGGTTATACGTCATGAGGATCCGTTCCTTCCTTTCCCTTGAGAGCCTCTTCTTCCATCCATGAGCACTCAGATAATTTCCGATACTATTGATTGCATCCTCATGGCTGAGCAACCAGTTCTCAAAACCTTTTTGAGGCAGGGCATAGTTAAGATAACTGGAGGGGATAAATTGGGCCATGCCCAATGCCCCTGCATGTGAACCGTAAACCTCTAGGGGATCCATCTTCTCCTGATCGATGATCTTAAGAAAACATTTAAGCTCCTGATAGGCCCATTGGGCCCTCCTCTTTGCGAATGCCTCTACCGATTCCAGGGAGATTTCAGGATCATATTGACGAAGGTTCTGAAAATTTTTCTCAATATTCTCCGGTGAATCCATGAGGGCGAGGGTGGCCAAGGTGGGAATGACCCGGTATTTTCCGATGTTCTCTCCGAACCTCGATTCGATGAGGAGGATGGCCACCACCACCTCCTTCTCGACATGGAAACAAGCCTCCATCTTTTTCAGGGAAGAGAGGTTCTGACGGAGGTATTTTCTGGCAAGGAGGATTGACTCTGAAGTCAGAAATTTTTGGTATCGCTCCGTGTCCTCCTTCGTATTGAGATAGATGACCAGTGCAGGGAGGTTGATGGCTGACCGGGAATCGGCAAACAGGCTGGATAGAGTCTGGACATTGAGGCCATCCCGGGCAAGGCGAAAAATCAGCTCTTGATAAAGAGAAGGAATTTCTTTAGTATCATAGGAAAGGACTGTGGAAGCGACTATAACCAAGCTGATCAGGATAAGGCAGGAGGTCCTGAGGACCATCGGATATCTGACCATAGAATGCAGTCTAACAAGTTCTCATCTTTTTTTCAACGGCCCATTCAACGATGATGTATCCTGAAGGTCCGTAGATGAAAATTGGGTTTATTTCAGTCATTCTGATCCTCATCTTTTCTCAACTCCCTTTTGGTCCCTCTGCGCCGGAGACACCCGAGGAGGAGCCTTCTCCGGTGAAGGGGTGGTGGATGGTAAAATACTTTGGCGTGCCTCCAACCCAGTATTCGAGAATTGGGAAAGTGATGATCAAGGCCGAGAGCCTGGGCAGCCGGTCTTCTCTTTTTAAGAAGGCCGGAGAGAAGGAGAACCGTTTTCCTCTCCTCTCCTGGAAATGGAAGGTGTCGAATACCATCCGCTCTGCGATTGAAACAAGAAAAGACCGATTCGATTCCGCGGCCCGGGTGATGGTCGTTTTTGGAAAGGAAATGGGGTTTAGACTCTTCGGGAGTTCGGAGCCTACGGGTTTAAAAATCGAATATATCTGGGCAACCCATCTCCCCAGGGGCCATATCTTCGATCACCCCGGTGAAAAGAACTGTAAGGTTTTTGTACTCGAATCCGGGGAGGGAAAAGCAGGCCAGTGGGTCTATGAGAAGCGAAACATTCATAAAGATTTTAAGGAAGCCTTTAAAGAAGAACCCAAGGAAGTCTTTGCCATTGGCCTCCAGACCGACACCGACCACAGCAACGAGATGGTCACCACCTACTACTCTGA
>CAZXMB010000174.1:0-6250 GCA_964641715.1 uncultured Syntrophaceae bacterium | reverse complement strand
TCTTCCTAATCCTCAATCCCTGCCAGGCGTATGGCGCAATTCTTTTTATGGGTGATGTCCGATTCTCTGTAGATCGTGAGACGGTGAGCGGCGGGAGAACCCCCTCCATGGATATCGGAAATCGTATCCGCACTCTCCATCGCCATCTTCTCAACCAGTCGCAACATCTTGATCCTCTTTTCCACTGGAACTCCGGTCGCTCCCTTTAGATATTTCTTGAGCAATTCCCCGATCTCGGGATTCTCAAAATCCCTATCCGAGGGAAGGTCTGCCACAAACCCACCCGCAATATCAATCATGAGCCGGGTCGCCTCAGCCATCTCCTTCCCTTCATGAATCTTCGAGGCATTGGCCAGGACCGGATCAATGAAATAGGTCCCTGAAGGCTCTTTTTTACCCTCGTAGGAGGCCGCGAGGCTGCAACCATACAGGGTCTCTGCCATGTGGATCATGTTGATGATCTTCTCCTTGTGGTGGCTCACTTTTGTTGTCCCATTATACTCCATCATCATCAGGGCGGCCCCGGTCATGGCATCGATCTTTCCCGATTTGCAGCCCCCGTGGGATTGACGGTGAAAAGCAGAAAAACGGCTCACCATCTCCCCGGCGAATTCAACTTCCCTGAACATGAAAACCCGGTCCCAGGGGACCAGGACGTCATTAAAAATAAGAGTGGGACAATATTTACTGTACCGGATATTTCCGCAATCCACCCCTTCGATCTCCCGGGTATCCATCGAATTTCTTCCGACAACGTGAATGAGATTCCTGGTGTCCGATGGAATGGCAAAGGCCAAGGCATAATCCTCATCTCCTTTTCCCATCGCCCGAGTCGGAAGCACAATGATCTCATGGCAACTGAGCGATCCTGTCTGGTGAACCTTGGCCCCTCTCACGATGATCCCCTCTTTGGTCTGATCAACCACACGGAGGTACATATCCCTATCCGGCTGTTCGTGAGGCCCCAGATTGCGATCTCCTTTGACATCAGTCACGCTGGCATTTGCCGTCAGATCGTTCTTCTGCACATACTTCAGGAACTCCATAAAACGATCGTAATAATGAGTCCCATATTTCTTGTCGATATCATAGGTCACAATCGAAAGGGTGCAGAGGCAGTCCAGCCCCGTGCAACGCTGGTGGCATGTCCCCACATAACCTCCCAGGGTACGATTGATCTTGACCCGCATGACCAGATCTTCGATCGATTGCGGCGGCAGAGTGAATCGATTGATCGGCTCCCCCGTAAAAGGAGAAACGGTGGTGGTCATCTCTTTATAGTTCGGATGGTTGGCCAGTTCATACGTTGCACCCGTGGCATTGATCCCTGCACGGATACGGGGATTATCCACCACATTTTCTATCTTCTCGCCGAACATATAGGCCGTTGGCTTCAGCCTCCTCAAACTTGCCAAATATTGTTCGAAGGTTTTAACAGCCATCGTTTCCTCCCCTCCATAAATTTTAGATTTACGATTGCCGATTTTCGATTGAAAAATTGCAAATCTAAAATCTCAAATCTGAAATCAAGGTTGAAGTTCAAGTCCTCTTCGAAAGGCGTTGAGGTTCAACGCGATCGCCTTCTTCGGAACACTCACCTCGATAGCCTTTTCCATCGATTCCACAGAGAGGAGACCTGTTTTTTTGATCAGGGCACCCAGGATGATCAAGTTCGCCGTAACGATATTTCCCATCTCCTTATCCGCAATGCTCGTGGCAGGAACAGAGAGAATTTCATACTCTCCTGATTTGGCTCCTTTGACTAAATCTGAATCGATCACCAGAAGCCCGTGGGGTTTGATTTTGCCCAGGTATCTTCCGACCGCATCCTCCGCCATGAGGATGAGGATATCTGGCCTCCTCACCTCCGGATCGGTAACGCATTCCTCCGAAATGATCACCTCTGCCCTGGCTGACCCTCCCCTCAACTCCGAGCTGTAGGATTGGGTTTGAACGGCCTGTTTTCCGTCATAGAGGGTAGCGGCTGTCCCCAATAAGATTCCTGACAAGACAACCCCCTGACCTCCTATCCCACCGATGAGTATCTCTGTGCGACCCATTCTCCCTTCCCCTTCTGGGTTTCGTCCCTATCCCTTTGCGCCTCGATCGATGGCCTTCCCCTCACCTTTCATTGCCCTCATCTTTATTCTCGTTACCTCTTCCACCATCTCAGGCTTATCCAGGTCTACAATCTCTCCAATAACAATTCGGCCATTTAATTCTTCACGGGAAAATTTTTTCCCCTCTTGGACGGAGATCGATCTCTTTTTGTAATCCTCAAGCATCTGAACCGCATTCCCTACTCCCATCTTTCTCCCGAATTGAATCGGGCACTGGGTGAGAACTTCAATGAAGGCAAACCCCTTTTTCCGGATCGCTTTTTTGATCGAGGCGGTAAGCTGTCTCGGATGGGCTGTGGTCCAGCGGGCGACGAAGGACGCCCCTGCGGCAGCGACCAACCCGGCAATATCCTCAAAGAAATTCTCAAATGTCCCGTAAGGGGTAGTGGTCGTTTTCACTCCCATGGGGGTGGTCGGGGCCGCCTGTCCGCCGGTCATTCCATAGATTCCATTATTGACGCAGATGACCACCATCTCGATGTTCCGCCGGGCATTCTGGATCAGGTGATTTCCGCCGATGGCGACCAGATCGCCGTCCCCGCTTACCACCATCACCTTCTTCTCGGGAAGGCCCATCTTGATCCCAAAGGCAAAGGCGATCGGCCTGCCATGGGTGGTGTGGAGGACATCGGCATTGAAAAGCGGACTGGGAATCCAGGCGGCACAACCAATTCCTGAGACAAAGACAAAATCATCCATGCCCATGTTCAGACCATCAATGGCACGTAAAATGCTCTGGGCGATCGTCCCGTCTCCGCAACCCGGACAGAACGTCGTGTGTGTGACCGAAGGCCTGATAAACCGGTGAAGAGGATGGATGAGTTCGCTCATTTCATAACCTCCCGAATCTTCTTTAAGATATCCTCCGGATCCGGAATCTCCCCGACGAGTTTCGGAGGGAGAAAGGAGACCTCTGCAAAACGGGCTGCCTCCGCTTTAATATAGGGATAAACCTGACCAAGGTTATTTTCCAGAACGATGATCTGTCTGGCCTTTTTCGCCATCTTCCCGATCTCTTCCCCCGGGAAGGGCCAGACCGTAATCAGCCGGAGCGTCCCCACAGGGAGTCCATTCCTTCTGGCCAGTGATGCCGCCGTGGCGGCTGCCCTGGCCACAGCGCCATAGGAGACGAGGACGACCTCCGCGCCTTCGTAATCTTGTTCCACGAGAGTAATCTCCTCTTTATGCTTCAGGATTTTGTTGCTCAACTTCCGGATGAAGTTGTCCAGTGCGGAGATGTCGATCAGATTTCGCTTTCCATATTCGTCGTGGCAGGAACTGGTGACGTGGGCCTTAAATCCCTTTCCGAAGATCGGCATGGGAGCCACATCCTCATCGAGAAAACCCCTGATCTTTTGAGGGTCGGTCCCAGGTTCAGGGATCTTTCGGTATTCCGTCTTGATCTTTTCAGGCTCGGGGATGATCACCTCTTCTCGCATATGCCCCACGAAGGCATCCGAGAGGATGAAGACAGGAGTCCGGTATCTCTCGGCGTAATTGAAGGCGATGACCGTATGATCGAACATCTCCTGGGGGGAGCAGGGGCAGAGGCCGATGATCTCATAATCCCCATGAGAACCTCTCCTTGCCTGAACCATATCGCCCTGGACACCTACCGTTGGCATCCCTGTCGTAGGAGCCCCTCTCTGGACATTGACGATCACACAGGGCGTTTCCACACCGACCGCAAACCCGATATTCTCCAGCATCAGACTGATCCCCGGCCCTGAGGTTACGGTCATCGACTTCTTCCCCGTCCATGAGGCCCCGATCACAGCGGCAATGGAGCTGATCTCATCTTCCATCTGGAAGAAGGCCCCTCCTACCTGGGGGAGTCTCTCTGCCAGGGTGTTGGCAATCTCTGTGGCAGGGGTGATCGGGTAGCCTGCCGCAAATTCACATCCCGCAGCCACGGCCCCCTCTGCACAGGCCACGTTTCCCATCATGAAGTACCTTCCCGCTCGAACTCGGTGGTTGTTCATTCTTCTGCTCCCTTTGTCGGTCTTCTCACCGTAACGACGACTGCCATATCCGGACAGAAGATCATGCAGTTTCCACAACGGGTACATTGCTCCTCATGAACCACCACCGGTGGCCTGTAACCCTTCTGATTCAACGCCTCGGAAGGCCTGAAGACCTCCTCCTTACAGACATAAAGGCAAATCCCGCATTCCTCCGAGCCCTTGCACAACTCATCATAAATTCGTAAGGTCTTCAATTTGATTCTCCTTCCGTGGTCCTTTGTCAGGGTTATGGCTACGAAAATAGTTTCTTAGGGTAAAACGGTAACGGTTACGAAGCCCGTATCGTTTAGCGTCAAGGGGTAAGGGTAAGGTTTTAAGACGATTAACGTAACCGACTGACGAAACGGGCATCATTGTCGTTACCTTTGGACTATTACTATTTATTTTTAACCAATCTGGGTTGGTTCACGGGATGGATCGGAGACTTTCCTTCCAGAACCCTGAGCACATCCTCAGCCACCAGGCTCATCCTCTTCAAAGCCTCCTCCGTGTGAGCCGCCATGTGAGGTGTCCCGATAAAATTATCCAGGGAGAGAAGAGGATGGTCTTTTGTAGCCGGTTCCACTTCGTAGACATCAGAGGCGGCTCCAGCAATTCTCCCCTCTTTCAGAACTCTATAGAGCGATTTTTCTTCCCATATCGGTCCTCTGGCGAGATTGATGATGTAGGCTGAAGGTTTCATCAAACCGAACTCCCTCTCCTTGAGAAGCCCTTTGGTAGCAGGCAGCATCGGGAGATTGATGGAGATATAATCGGATTGGGACATCACCTCCTCCAGGCTTAGCTTGATGGCCCCGATCTCTTTCTCCACCTCCCCAAACCGTAGCGCATCATAATATAGAACCTTCATGTCAAAACCTTTATAGCCAATTCGGCCTATTGCTTTACCGATCCTCCCGAAGCCCAGGATGCCGAGTGTTTTTCCGTGGAGTTCATTGCCGATGTACTGATAGCGGGCTTCCCATCTTCCCTCTTCGCGAAATGCCCTTTCTCCTTTTCTCAGCATCTTTGAAAGCATCAGGGCCAGCCCGAAAAAGTGCTCGGCCACCGAGATGTCATTGGCATCCGGTGTGTTGACCACCCATATTCCCTTCTCCGTCGCTGCCTCCAGATCAATATTCTCCATTCCGACCCCATGCCTTCCAATGACCTTCAGCTTCGGAGCGGCCTCCATCAACTTCCGAGTCACCTTCCCATTAGCCCGGACAATGATCCCATCCACCTCCCTGACCTCATCGATCAGGGAGTTCTCCTCAAAGGACCTCGCAAAAAGGACCTCCCCCTTCCTCCTCAAAAGTGATTTCCCCATTTCATGCATATCCTCATAGAGTAAAAACTTAAATTGATCCATGCCGATCACCTGTTCATCGCCACCGTCATCCCCTTTAATTGGGACATATAGCTATTTTTAGAGAAGGTGAGATGTTTAATGATAAGTTTCTCGAATTGGTTGAGGTCTCTATTTTCAATGGCCCTGATCATCTCTCGATGTTCAAGGATGGATTCTTCGATTCGGTGAGGAAGCGACCATGCATTATATCGGACAATATGGGCTTTGGTTCGTAGGAAATCGATCATGTCATGGAGGTATCTATTTCGACTGGTCTTGAAGATCATCCGGTGAAATTCGGAATCCTTCTCGATCATCTGGTGCGTCTTTCGACGGAGATGTGTCTCCACCTCTTTGGAGAATTTTTTTAATTCCTGCACCTCTTTCCGGGTAATATTCTTGATCACGAGCCGGGCTGCAATTTTTTCCAGCTCGCTTCGAACAAAATAAATCTCTTCAATTTCCTCAAGGGTAAGGTCTGCGACCAATACCCCACGATAGGGAATTGCCCTGACCAGTCCTTTTGCCTCCAACCTCTTCAGGGCCTCCCGGATCACCGTACGGCTGATCCCGAATCTCGAGATGAGATCCATTTCGATCAGACGCTCTCTTGGTTTGAAATGGCCCGAGAGAATAGCCTCCTCAATCTCATTGGAAATACGGATTGAATTAATACTTGACATGATACTTTACTTTTTCTAAAATGAAGAAAATTTAATACAATATTGTATACCATTTTCAAAATGATGATGTCAACTCTTTTCACTTCCTCCAGG
>CAZXMB010000173.1:0-6301 GCA_964641715.1 uncultured Syntrophaceae bacterium | reverse complement strand
CCAGAGACACCAGAAGACGAAAAGGGGCAGGAGTTTCATCTCCCCCTCTTTCTCTCTTTTCCGATGGGACAAAGGGCCTGACATTCGAAACAGTAGTAGTAATTTCCGGAGACCAGGGTCTGCCAGAGTTCACGGAAAGGATAGCTCCTAAGCAATTCTTTTCGCCCTTCCGCTGGCGCATCCATCATCTCTCCAAAAAATTTCATCATTCCTCGAAGGCCGAATTCGAAGATGACCCGGCCACAGGCCCTTTTATCCACCTGTCCTCCTCCGAGGAGGGCCTTAGTCGGACAACCAAGAATACAGATTTGACAATCCTTCGGGCAGGGAGATTTCGTCTCCTTCTCTGATAATTTAAGAGGAGCGGAGGTGAGGACTGCACCCAGTCTTACCCTGGGGCCAAAACCTTTCACCAGGACGAGACCATTCTTCCCGTAACTCCCGATCCCTGCCTCCACGGCCGCCCTTCTGAGATCGACCGGTCCGACCATTCCATACTTTCCATCGGTCATATCAATAGGAAGGAAGCCTGGGATCGCCACAGCTCCGTGGCCCTCTTTTTCCAGAGCCATGGCTAACTGCTTTGAGATACCTCTCGCCTTTTCATAAGTCGCAATCGTATCGTTCTGTCTGATTTGAAGATTCTTCGAATCGAGTGCCGCACGGCTGTGACCACAGGCGATAACGAGGACCGCCCTGGCAGAAGGAAGAATATCCAAGTCAATGGCCTTGTGATCGATCAGGTTTTTAACATTGGCTGCCCCTGCTGCCACCGCTCCTAATCTCATGGCCAATTTTATGATCTCCATCTTCTCCCTCCTACTTCACCCGTCTTAAATCCGGTGAACCCCGTTTCCTGCCCCGGCCAGGACTGGGTTTCTCCTTCTGCCGTTTCAACACATTCTCATTGAAGAGGGTATTTTTAAGACTGACCGCATTGATGATACTATAGATCACCACAGACCTCTCCCAATCCTTCGACCCATCAAATTGTTCAATCCTCAACCGGTACCTCTCCCTCAAACTGGTCAGAGAGGCTTCATCAAAGGCGAGGATCTGATCGGCCAGCTTCCCAAGAGCCTTTTCCATAACATCACCTTCTTGTGGAGAGAAGGGGACCTTTCTCCATCAGGGTGCGAACTTCGTGACCTGATGGGGAGCCTCGAAGGTTTCATGCAGGACCCTCAAGGCCTCCTCGATTTGCTCTCCATGAATGACACAGGAACAGCTTGAGATGGAGGTGCTGATGGCCAGAACCTCTATCCCTGCCTCACCCAGGGCGTTGAACATTAAACCCGAGATCATTGGTCTCTCTCTGAAATGGGGCCCAAAAACGCTGATCGTTGCCACATTGGGATGATAGGAGATGCCCTTCGCCTCCATCAGGGGTTTCACCCTCTCTAAAACTTCAATGGCTGTCTCCAAGTATTTCTGATCAATACAGAAGGTCATATTGCCGCTGCCCTCGATATCGATGTTGTGGACAACAAATTCGATATTGATATTCTCTTTTCCCATGGCATGGAGAATCATTCCCGGCACATCGGGGCGATCTGGCAATGAGAGGATACTGACAGTGGCCAGTCCGCTCGCTGCCATAATGCCACCGACTTTAACCTTCGACTCACTCCCCATCCCCTCTACCCCGTTAAAAAGCCCTGCTCCTTAGTCCAGGAATGAAGATAAAATTCCTTATGAAAGGAGTATTTCCCGTGTTCTCCCCCCCTAAAAGTATGAAGATTTTCTAACGGGATCTACTCCCAGGTCCTCCGGTCATCGATCTTTTTGGCCCGGTCCGGAATACCTCCTTTGACAGTAAAGGTGATCTCCCCCTTCACCTTGAGGATTTCCTGGACCTCCTTCTCCAGGTTCCTCTTTAACCCCGCCTTATCCGCTATCTCCTCTTTCAACTCGATATAAATGGTCATCTCATCATGATACCCTTTCCTGGTCACCACCACCTGATAATTGGCCACTTCTGGAAATTTTGCCATGACCTCATCCACCTGCCAGGGATGGATGAAGATTCCCAAAACCTTGGTCACCTGGTCCGTTCGGCCCAGGATCTTTCCGAGACGCATTGAGGTGCGGCCACAGGGGCAGGGCTCCTCGATCAGGTAAGAAAGGTCTCCCGTAGCAAAACGGATCATGGGAAAGGCCTTGATAAAGTTAGTGGCAACGATCTCTCCCGTGGCTCCGATTTCTAATTGCTTCCCGGTCTCCGTGTCTACAATCTCAACGATCACATCCTCGGGAATATGCATTCCCTTCTTCTGCGGGCATTCATAACCAAGACAGCCCACATCCACTGTCCCATAGGTCTGCCGGACCAGGAGGTCAAGTTTCCCCTCCAGCTTCTGACGGAGTGATTCCGGAAACATCTCTGCACCGACAAAGGCGGATTTGAGATGCACATTCTTTTTGAGATCAAGGTGCATCCCCTCAGCCGCATCAATGATCGCCATGAGGAAACTGGGGGTCCCCAGGTATCCGGTCACATCAAGCTGTCGCATCAGGTTGATCAGCATGGAGATATTTCCGGGTCCGACGGGGACAACGGTGGCTCCGATCATCCGGAGCGACTCGTCGAGCATGAGGGCCAGGGGTGTGAGATGGTAGTTGAAGGTATTGAGAACGATATCCCCTTCCCTGATCCCGCAGGCATAAAGGGACTGAGCCCACCGGATATCGTCATAGCCCCTTTCCCCGGGTTCAAAGACAGGACCGGGGGAAATATAGATCCTTCTTACCCCTCTGACTGGAAGGGCCTCAAACCCACCAAAAGGAGGAAACTCCTTTTGAGCTTTGACCAGATCCGTCTTCTTCGTGATGGGAAGTTTTTCCAGGTCCTTAAGTTCTTTGATCTCTTCGGGTTTCAATCCTGCCCGGGTGAAAAGGGAATGAACGAACTTCGAATGTTTAAATCCGTAATGAAGTATTTCAGAGAGTTCCTCCTTCTTATAGATCTCCTGCCTCTGTCTTGACATCGTCTCTTTCTCTTTGTCGAAATAACCGTGTGTCCGGTCGATCATCATATTCACATCCCTTCACCAGGAAGACTGGAACGTTAAAATCATCAGTGGATAATAGTCAATTTTCAATTCTCAATGATCATTGATAATGGACCATTGATTGACCCATTTCCCCAATATTCCATCATTCCAATTGTTGTTTTATGCCCGCCCATTATAGGATAAAGACTGGATCCACATCAATATCGAGATTGACCCCCTTCCCCTTGGCATAAAGCTCCAGGGGGCGCCGGAGTTCCTGCGCAAATCGGTGAAGCAGCTGGGAGCTCTTCCCCTTGGCTATCATCTGCCATCGAAACTTACCTCTCATCTTTGCAAAGGGAGCCGCACTTGGACCCAATAGCTCAATCCCCTTCTCGTATCCCTTCTTCAAAAGGGATTTTCCGGTTTCCTCCAGTTCTCGGGCAACCAGCTTTGTCTTCTTCTCACTGTTTCCAAAGAGTCTGAAATTGATAAACCTGGAGAAGGGAGGATATTCCAATGCCTTTCTGAACCGGATCTCCTCCTGATAAAACCCCATGAAGTCATGATCCTTTGCCCTCTGGATGCTGTAGTGGTCCGGATTAAAGGTCTGGATCACCACCTCTCCGAAGGCCTCACCTCTTCCTGCCCTTCCCGCAACCTGGGTGAGGAGCTGGAAGGTTCTCTCACTCGAACGAAAATCAGGAAAATGAAGGGAGGTATCCGCAGAGACAACCCCGACAAAGGTCACATTGGGAAAGTCATGGCCTTTGACGATCATCTGTGTCCCCACCAAAATCTTGGTCTTTCCGGACTCCAATCCCTTCAGAATTTGATGATGGGAACGTCTCTTGGAGGTGGTATCTCGATCCATTCTTCCCACCTCGGTCCCAGGAAATAAGGCACTGATCTCCTGCTCCAGGCGCTCGGTACCGACTCCCATCCCCTGAAGGCGATGGCCCTGACAGTTCGGGCAGTCTCCCGGTGCCTTGATTCGGTAATCACAATAATGACATTGAAGGGACCGGTCCTTGAAATGATAGGTGAGGGTGACGCTACAGTTAGGACATTTAAAGGTGAAACCGCAGTCTGGACAGAGGATAAAGTGGGCAAACCCCCTTCGATTGAGAAAGAGCAAACTCTGTTTTCTCCCTTCGATATTCCTCTGAAGGGCTGTCCTCAACTTCTCTGAAAGAAGACCCGCCTCTTTCCGCATATCCACCACTTCGACATTGGGAAGAGGTCTCTTCTCAATCCTTTCAGGAAGCCTCAGGAGCTGATACTTCCCCTTCTCCGCATTGTAGAACGATTCTAAAGAAGGGGTGGCGGATCCCAAAAGGAGGACACCGTTCGCCTCCTTTGCCCTGACCACGGCAAGATCTCTCGCATGATATTTCAGTTTCTCTTCCTGTTTATAGGAAGGGTCATGTTCCTCATCCACAATGATGATCCCTACCTTTCTGAAGGGGGCAAAGAGAGCGGAACGGGCTCCTAAGGCAATCTTCACCTCCCCCCTCCAGATCCGCCTCCACTGGTCATATCGTTCTCCTTTCGAGAGCCCGCTGTGAAGAAGGCCGAGATTTCCTCCGAATCGATCTTTAAATCGTGAGAGGAGCTGCGGTGTAAGTGAAATCTCCGGAACAAGAACGATCGCCTCCATTTCCTGGCCGAGAACCTCTTCGATCGCCCGAAGGTAGACCTCCGTTTTTCCGCTTCCGGTGACCCCGTGAAGGAGAAAGGGAGAGTAGCGTTTCGAATGAATTCCTTTCAGGATTTCCTTGAGGGCGGCTTCCTGATCCGAAGTGAGCTCCGGCCTCGGATAGGGTTTGAATTCCGATAGGGCGGGAAGGTCCCGGTAAACCTCTCTTTGAGTGATGGAAAGGAGCCCTTTCCCCTGAAGGGACTGGATCTGTTTGAGGGGCGATTTAAATTCCTTTTTCAGATCAGAGAGAGACCCCTCTCCCTTTCTCTCCACCCATTTCAGGATCTCCTTTTCCTTTTCCGTAAGGGGTTTTTCAGATTCCCCTCCCTGATATTGAATCATCTTTTCAAACTTGGGTCTGACTTCTCCCCCCTCCATCTCCGCTTCGATTCGAAGGAGTCCCTTTCTCTTCAAAGAAAAGAGATGGGATTTCAATCCCTCCTCAGGAATGATCTTCAATACCTTTTTAAGAGAGAGGACTTTGCCTCTTTCAATTTCTTTGAGGACTCTTTCCTGAACCGGGCCTAATCCTCCCCGTTCAAGGGACTCCCGCCCTGCCTCGGTGAGGCTTATCATCAACCCGCTCTTCAGTTGGAGACCCGGTGGAAGGCCTGTTTTAATAACCTCACCCAGGGGGTAAAGATAATAATCCGAAATCCATTGATAGAAACGGAGCATCGGGGGATCGATCAGAGGGGTTTCATCGAGAAGATCCTCAACCTCTCTTATCTTTTCTTCCACTCCTATGGGAGGTTGCTCCGGAAGATCGATTGTAAAGCCAGTGACCCTTCTCCCTTTAAAAGGGACAAGCACCCTCATCCCGATCCGGAGAGAGTCCTTCATCTCTTCTGGTATGCGATAGTGGAAGGTCTTAAAGACAGGGAGTCCGACCGCCACCTCAACAATTTCCTTCATCAGTCCCAAATTATCGCCTTTGGATGGGTTTGTCAAATTCCTGGGCTCGGTCCCTGACAGTTGGCATCACTGAGATCAATACGAGAAAATAAAGGGGGGACGATTCTATCCTGAGGAGGTGGGCTGGTTCAATGTTTTGTTCGAAGATGAAGATTCTCCATTTCTTTATAAGTACATTCTTCGCACCAGTATTCGTTGCCCTTCTGGGAATAGCCTTCGTATCCCAGAGAAATCACCACCCCGCATTTTGAACACCGGGTCGGTAAATAGGCGGGAGGATTTTCCAGCTTCTCGAAATTGTATTCATTTGTCCCGTAATAGACATATATCTCGGTCTCGAATTCATCCCGGCAGATCGGACAATCTTTCCATGAACCCTCATGTCCTTCGGCATGATGAAATCCGCAAAGTGTAAATCGCCTGTGATTCCTGGAACAGCTATTTCTTTCATAGGAAAAAATGACATATTTATCCTCATCATCACAGATCCACTGATTGCAACATTCGGTTTTGGTTAGTTTCCCTCTCTTTCCGCATAAACCACACCTCGGTCTGTCCTCAGATTTTTTCTTTTTCAACATTCTGGATTTTGTTTTATCAGCCATATCAATGCCTTTCAGTTCTGTGTTTCCTCTCAAGAGTGAAGCTCCCCGCCCACAGGGCGGGGCTTCCCGGAAAGGAAATCTCATTT
>CAZXMB010000172.1:0-6345 GCA_964641715.1 uncultured Syntrophaceae bacterium | reverse complement strand
TCAAAAGCCTGTTTGGTTCCGGCTATGCCGGGTTAGGAATGATAAAGATAAATGGAAAAAAGTGATATTTATTAATATGCATATTTTTTATATTCGAAAATTATTTATTGATTTTAATTAATTATAATAATTATCTATTTAATTTTTATCTTTTTGTATAAATAAAAAATACATTTAGGGAAATTCCCCGATTACCATAGGATGTTGTTTTGTAAAAAAAACTCAATAATATTGAATAAATAAAACATCTTTATTAAAAATGTTAACGTTGGCATTCCCTATGCAAAATAAAGTTTGAATGTTAAAAAATTAAGAAGAAGGGAGGAATCAGTAATGAAAAAGAAAACGATATTAAAATCAGGGTTGATGGGAGCTGCAATGATCCTTCTTGCTTCTCCGGCATCCGCAAGACCTATTGAACTGAAAGGAGCCGGGACTGCCCTCTGGATATTCTTGATCATTGGGGCAATAATCGTCCTTCTCCAATTAATCCCGGCAATTCTTCTTTTCTTCAGCTTCATCGGAACAGCGACTTCCGAAGCTTTAAAGAAAGAAAAGAAGTCTGAAGTGGGAATCATCGTACCGGCGATCGAGCCAGCACCTGTAAGGAAGTAGATCGGGCTATCAACCGATGACCGGGGAATGGATAGGAGCCTAAATCCCGGTCATCTCCTGAAGAGAGAAGGGAGAGCAGATGTTTAAAATCGGTGCTTCGAATGTGGTGGGGCTCATCATCCTCATGTGCATCCTGGCCGCAATGGTCTCCATTGCAGTCATGCAGGTGGTCAGGACGGTGGAAGATTTAGGGCCGAAGATTTATATTGTTGGAGGAGCGGTCGTGGTGGTTGGAGCGCTTATTCCCGTTATGCTCATCATCCTCATCAGACATCTGAAGAAAATCAGTTGAAGGCTGCTCCCGGACGACGATCGATTGAGAATTGACAACTGACCTTTCCTCCCATTAATATAGAAAGGGCAGGGAGAAAAAATCCTTGCCCTTTTTGTTTATGGGAACAGAACCGTTTGTTGAACTCATCAATGTCACCAAGGTCTACCATCAGGGCCCCAGTCCGGTGATAGCCCTTGACCGACTTGATCTAAAAATCTCAGGGGGAGAATTCTTAGCCATCACCGGCAAAAGCGGTTGTGGAAAGTCAACCCTGATCAATATCATCGGAGGGCTGGATTCACCTGATCGGGGTCATATCCTGATCGATGGAGAAGACCTCTCCCGGATGGATGATCAGCGGCTCACCCTTTTTCGACGAAACCGGATCGGGATCATCTTCCAATTTTTTAACCTCCTCCCCGTCCTGAATCTCGAAGAAAATATTGCCCTTCCCCATCTCCTGAAAGAGGGACCGAATGGTCTGCAGGGGAGAATCGACCGCCTTCTTCTTGAAATGGACCTCGATAAGAAAAGAGACCACAAACCCCATGAGCTTTCAGGCGGAGAGATGCAGCGGGTCGCCATCTGCCGTGCCCTGGTCAATGACCCGGATCTGATCCTGGCGGATGAACCAACCGGTAATCTTGATTCCACCACTGGAAGACAGGTCCTGGAAATCCTTCGACGCCTGAGAGACGAGCAGGGAAAGACCATTCTTCTGGTGACCCACAGCCAGGAAGGAGCGGCCATGGCTGACCGGGTTCTCAGAATGAAAGATGGGAAACTCTTTGTCGGCTGAATCCTCCTTTATCCCATTTTTTCTAAGGGGGAAACGATGTGCCCCTCTTCAGCAAAGAGGGGTGGGGAAAATTTCATGAAGCTCATCTATCTTCTTAAAACCATCACCCTGCGACATCTTTGCCTCAATAAAGGGAGAACGCTTTATTCCATCATCGGAATCTGTCTGGGGGTGAGTGTTTTTGTCAGTGTCCAGATCGCCATCCATACCGCCATAGAAGCCTTCGATGCCACAGTGGACCATGTCTCAGGAAAATCTCAGTTTCAGATCACCTCTTATGGACGGGGTTTCTCCGAAGAGGTCTATCCGAAGATTAAAAAAATAGATGGAGTCAAGGCAGCCACACCCGTCATTCAGTTTATCTCAAAGGTTGATGACCCATCAGGAGAACCCCTCTACATTCTCGGAATCGATATCTTCAGTGACCGGCAATTTAGAGATTACCGGTTCGATGAGCCTTCTCATCAGGATCTTCAATTTTTAAAAGACCTCAATACCATTGCCATCACAGAAAAGTTCGCCTTACGGCATCAGTTAAAGAGAGGGGATCCCCTTCCTGTGATTTTCGGTTCAAAAAGAGTGACGCTTACGATCTCACATCTATTAAGGATGGAGGGGCCTGCAAAATCATTGGAAGGGAACTTTGGCCTGATGGATATTGCCTCTGCTCAGGAAGCCCTGGAGAAAGTGGGATGGATTGATCGGATTGATCTCATGCTGGATCCCTCTATCCCTCCTGGAACCGTGGAAGGGGAACTGAAAAAAGTGATTCCTCCGGGGACGGAAATTCGCCGCTCGGATACCCGTAGCGGTCAGATTGAAAAGATGGTTTCGGCCTTTCATCTCAACCTCACCGCACTCAGCCTCATCTCTCTAATGGTTGGGATGTACCTCATCTACAATGCGATTTCTATCTCTGTCATTCAGAGAAGAAAAGAGATCGGGATTCTCCGAAGCCTTGGGGTGACCCGGCCTCAAATCCTCACCCTTTTTCTCTGTGAGGCAGGAGGGATCGGGGTTCTTGGAAGCCTCATCGGAATTGGTGCGGGCATCGCTCTGGCAAAGGGAATGCTTTTCTTCGTCTCAAGAACAGTGACCTCCCTCTATATATTAGTCAAAACAGAGCATCTCATCATCTCTCCCTATGTTCTCTTTACGGGGTTTATGCTGGGATTCCTCGCTTCTGTCCTTTCCTCCATCGGCCCTGCAAGGGAGGCTGCAAGGGTCGCTCCGAAAGAGGCCCTGGCATTGGGTACGCTTGAGAAAAAGGTGAAGGTTCATCTCAAGCATCTCACCTTCATCGGTCTTGGCCTTCTCGTCCTCTCTTTGATCCTGGCTCTTCAGAGGCCTCTCTATCAGAAGCCCATCTTTGGCTTTCTCGCCGCCCTCCTCATTGTGATCGGTATCTCCTTCATGACCCCTCCGGTGACTTTTTTATTAAATCGTATTCTGGCTCCTTTTCTTCAAAAGATATTCGGTGTCGAAGGGATATTGGCGAACCGTTACTTCGGGGATTCGATGGCAAGGACAGTGATCACCATCTCTGCATTGATGACGGCCCTCTCCATGCTCATCAGTATCTCCATCATGATCCTGAGTTTCAGAAAAACGGTTGACCTCTGGGTGGAGCAGTCGATTAACGGGGATGTTTTTGTCTTCCCGGGCTCCTATTCCCTGACGGGTTACTCCGCCTTACTTCCCAAGGAGGTCTCAAGGGCCCTGCCTTCTCTTCCGGGAGTGAAGGCGGTTGACTCCTTCAGGGCTTTGGAGGTCGAATACGGAGGCAAACCTGCCCTGATCGCTGCCGTGGATGGTCAGGTCTTTCTAAACCTGAAGGTGATCCGTTTCACACAAGGAGACCCAAAAGCCATCCTGAACCAATTTGCCAAAGGTCAGTCCATCCTGGTGACCGAGAGCTTCTCACTCAGACACCAGGTGGAAGCAGGGAGTCGTATTAAGATTAATACCCCTCAAGGGGAAAAAGAATTTTTAGTTTCCGGGGTCTTCTACGATTATTCGACCGATTGGGGGATGATTTTAATTGAAAGGAAACTCTTTCAATCCCTCTGGAATGACGAAACATTTCACAGCGCCGGAATCTATCTCGAGGAGGGAACTTCTCTCGAAGCCTTCAAAGGGATGCTTCGAGAAAAATACTCGAAACCCTATCAACTCTTCATTGCCTCCCATCGAGAATTGCGTAAAGAAATTCTCAAAATCTTTGACCAGACCTTTTCCATCACCTATGCGCTTGAGCTGATTGCCATCTTCGTAGCTATCCTTGGAATCATCAATTCCTTAAATGGATTGATCATGGAGCGGCAGAGGGATATAGGCATCCTCAGGTCAGTCGGCGGATTTCGAAGACAGGTCAAAAAGGCCATCCTCATTGAAGCGGGATTAATTGGTTTATCCAGCCTCATCCTGGGGCTTCTCTGCGGATTTATTCTCTCTCTCCTCCTCATCTATGTAATCAATAAACAGTCTTTCGGCTGGACCATCCAATTCTCCACCCCTTTCTTAAATCTGATCGAGTACTCGGCAATCGTCCTGATCGCATCCCTTGTTGCAGGTTTCATCCCTGCACGTAAGGCTTCCAAAATAAACCTTGTGGAATCCTTGAGGATGGAATAAAAAGAAGTGATGAATTAGAGAGTGGGGATTAGAAGATACAAAGTGGAAATAACCGATGACCAAGCACCAATAACCAGACAATCACCACATTCCAATGACTGAAATTTTCCCTTACTCTTTCCCTTTCCTCCACGGGGAGAGGGTGGGGTGAGGGGCATGATGAGGGCAGTATGGGCGAAGATATCTATAAGACACTTGCAAGGCATCTTGCCTCCTTGGGTATGGGCTATCCGGAGAAAGATGAACTCTTCGAGATCCTCAAGGAGAACTTCACTCCTTCCGAAGCAGAGGCCGCATTGTGTGTCCCCACAAGGGTGATTCCTTTTGATCTCACCTCGGTGAAGGAAATCCCTCTCCCTCGAAACAGTTCGAGAGAGGAATTGGAATTGACCTTATCCCACTTGGCCCGGCGCGGGCTTCTCTTCTCAAAGAAGATGAAGGACGGAAACATGGGATATGCCCTCCAACAATTTGGTTATGGTTTTCCTCAGACCTTCTTCTGGAAAGGAGTCCATACTCCTAATGCAAAAAAGTTGGCTGACTTGGTCCTTCGATACTCTCGGAGGGAACAACTTTACGAAGCCTATGGAAAAACCCCCACAAAGGCTTTTCGTTATCTTCCCGCTACCCCTTCCCTTGTGCCTGAGAGCCATGCGGTCTTTCCCTTTGAAATGATGGAAGAGGTCATCGAGAAAGTCAACGTGATTGCCGTGGTTCATTGCCCCTGCAGGACAACGGCCCATCTTCTTGGAAAGAAACAATGCAGTCACCCCTTTGAGAACTGTATTAAATATGACGAACTGGCAGAATATTTAATTGAAAATGGGATCGGAAGGAAGATCACCCGAGGGGAGACAATCGAGATCATCAAAAGGTCTGAAGAGGCTGGCCTGGTCCATCTTGTGGACAATGCCAGGGAAGGGATCAAACATACGTGCAACTGCTGCGGTTGTTGCTGCTGGTCGGTTGGGACGATACGAAGAAAGAAAATCCCAAGAGATGTCCTGATGGCCACCTACTTCCTCAGGGAAACGGATCAGGAGAGATGCACGGGATGCGGGGCGTGTGCGGAGATCTGTCCGGTTCAAGTGATTAAAATGGAGGGTGACTTCCCTGTCGTGGATAAAGAATGGTGTATCGGTTGCGGGGTATGTGCTACTCCCTGTCCCTCCGGAGCGGTAAAACTGGTGAGAAAACCCGGTGCCCTTCCTCCAAAAGATTTTAAGGAATTACATCAACAGATCCTGAAAGAGAGAACCGCAAGAGGAAAGGGACGTAGTTGAAAATTAACACTTATCACCTTTACCTTCTGCCTCGATTTTCTGAATAGCTTTGGTCAGAATAAGGTGTCAGGCCTTGAAATGTGAAGTTACTCGATTCATGAGTTCTGATAATTTCTTGTCTCTGAGCATCTCCTCTCTTATCCTATTGGTTACCTTACTCACCGTACTGTAATGAATCCCTCCAAAGAGTCTACCAATCGCCTCATTACTGAGCCCAGTATATCGCTGACAAAGATAGATGGCAACCTTCCTGGCAAGATGTCTATAACTCCCCCTGCCCAATATCTCCTCTCGATTGACTCCAAAAACCTCCGATACCACACCCACTACCTCCATCGGAGAAGGAGAATCCACTAATCTCTTTCGCCCAACAACCCCCTGGGGAAGTCGTCTCCCTTTTAACATCCCTTTGATTTTCCCTATAAACTCCTCTCCCCCAAGAATGACCTGATTATAAAGGCTCTTAAATGGCACACCTTCCTTCTCCTCCAAACCCTCCTCGGTATAACCCCGATATCTCCTCTGAGCTCTCCTCTTCTCAGACCCAAATTGAGATAGAACCCATCCATACTCCATCCATCCCAATCCCTTCTCCCTCCCAATATACTCACGATAACTACTCCACCGATAATCCTCTGGCCTCTCCACCAAACCGGCCCTCAGCGAATTGAGATGAACATATCGGCTCAGGGATAGAAGATAACTGTCCTTTTCAACAAGTATTCCCTTGTAACGACCCT
>CAZXMB010000171.1:0-6350 GCA_964641715.1 uncultured Syntrophaceae bacterium | reverse complement strand
ATGCCGGGGTTTGACAAAATTTAGCTAATGTGAGATAAAATTCCATAAAAGGTGTCGTCATCATGACCAAAGCTCAAGATCATTCAACCCTGATCGAACGAATAAAAGAGCGCCTGGACGCTCAAACGGACATCCTGTTTGCATACCTTTATGGATCTGCCGTATATCATCCTGATCTTTTAGGAGGCGATATTGACGTCGCCGTCTATCTGTCCCCTTCCAAAATGGAGAAATACATTAAAAGAGAGGCTGAATTGTCGGCCCTTCTGGTCTCCCTTCTCCACACGGATGCAATTGACCTTAGAATTCTTAACGTGCTTCCTCTCGTCTTTCAATATGGCATTTTGAAAGAAGGGATACTTATTCTGAGTCGGGATGAAATACAAAGAACGGAATTTGAAACCAGAGTAACGATCAGGTTTTTTGAATTAAAGCCATACCTCGACGAGTATCGGCAGATGCTCTCACAGAGGATAAGAGGTGTTCAATGAAACCTGGAAAGTTAATTCGGAAAGAGCGGATATTGGAATATCTGGATAATCTCATGAGGCAAATACAGGACATTCAATCGATTTCGGTCCCTGATAAAGAGTTCTTTTTGGAGAAGGACAAAATCGTTCCGATCAAGGCAATCAAATATAGCCTGGCCTGTGCCATTCAGGAGGTGAGCAGAGTGAGTGCGCATATCGCATCCGCCCTTTCTCTTTGGAAAGTTCGCGAAAGCGAGTCAGAAGCCATCCTGGCGTTATCCGATGCCGGAATCCTCCCAAGAGAATTCGCTGAAAAAATTAAAGGGATGCCAGCCTTCAGGAACAGAATTATTCACGATTATTTACCTGATGAATTTGACGCACTTCGACTTTTTGAAACCCTTCAAAACCTTGACGACTTCAAGGAATTTTCAAAACATATACTCGCCTGGCTTGAAGAAAAGAATTAGACCGCAACACCATTTATTTAAACTGCCCCGTATCGACCCACTCCTTCTTCAGAACAGACCAGAAATCCTCTGCAAGCCCCTTCAAAACATACTCATAGGGAAGCCAGCCATACCCGCCATCTCCCCATCCCTTTCCCCAGGAATTCCGGATCAGGAGGGCGCCGCTCGTCTCGATCTTCCCATATTTATTCTTGATCTTCATCTTATCATCATAGCCAACTGTCACCACCGCATGTCCGCCTTCTATTCTTTCTTTCGAAGAAGGAAAAGGAATCTTACCGTCCTTCTCTGCCTGTTCGATGGAGTTATAAACCGTAAACCCGAACATGGCTGGATGGCCTTTTGAAAGATAAGTCTTTAATTTTCTAAGGATCTCCTCCCCCTTGGTCCCCGGAGGGTCATGCCTAAAATACTTCAGGGTTTGATAATTCTGGGCAAAGGCATAGCAGAAAGCCGGAGGTTCCTGATCAAACTTCTTTTCGTCATCACGGTAGGGCCAGTATTCTTCGGGGGGCACTCCAAAGAGCACCATGGCTCCCATCGTGGTCCTGAGGTAAGCGCCCGTATCCCCTTTCATCTTCATCAAATTGCGTGTCACCTTGTATAGAAAGAGGCGTGAGGCATCGGTGTGCCTCCCAAAGGCCTTTCTCTCGTAATACTCAATGACCCCTGCTCCTGCATGGGCGGTGCAAGACCCGATTTGACCCTGATCCTCGATGGGCGAGCACCATGGCCTGAGGTCCATAGAAACCGGCACACTTTTACCCTTTAACAAATTTTTAGGGCCTAAAATCAATCTGACCTCCCCTGTCTCTTCCGTATAATCCCTGAAATCCGGATAATCCGGAATCCACCCCATCCCATGTCTCTTCTCAATGTGATCCATTGATCCTCCTCTCCAAGGATTGGTCTAACTTCTCACTCTCTTTTCATAGGCCTTAATAAATGCCACGATTTCTCTCGAAAATCGATCGAAATCCTTCAGATCATTGGTCACAATTTCATAAAGCTCATCCGGGGTGACCTCTTTATAAAAATGAATCATACGATTTCTGTATCCGGCCATTTTAGAAAGTTCATCAGAGAGCTCAATGGTCACCACTTGCCTTTTCCCGAGCTCACGGGCTATCGCCTTATATTCTATTTCTTTGAATCCATAAGTCTTCGAAAGGATATGCCTCCCAATATCGAAAACAACCTCAAGGCTCCTTCGGAGATAACTCTCAACGAAAGGAGGGTTTTTTCTGTCAGACAGGAAGGCCTCCTTCGACATCGTTGAAAAAGGTATCAACTCCTGAATGCAGGTTTCAAGGTATCTCAGAAGTTCAAGAACCCGGCTGATATTCAAATTCGAAATAACCATCTTCAATGGCCTCCATGATTTCATGTTCCAGAACCCTTTTTGGGAAGATCAAATCCCCCGCCTTCTTCATAGCCTCTTCTTCGAACTTTTCCGCTATCCGCTCATCTTCCTCATAGATTCTAACTCCCTTAATGATCTCACATTCGAAGAATGGATCCATCTCATGAATGATGACGAGATCGATATTGAAGGGATCGAAAATCTCAGAAATTTCCCGATAAAGTTCCCCGTAGAGGGTGATCGGTTTGCCTGAAAGATTTTCAAAAGCCACAGCCACATCGAGATCCGAATAGTGATCCGGTCGCACCTCTTCGCCGTCAAGGTACCTTTTCCCCTTCTCGGCCTGAGAACCGAAAAGGTAGATGAGAACACAACCAAACTTCCGGGCTAAATCCCGCACACGACCTTTCATAGGAGGAAATACTACCATATTTTCATACGAAAGTGAAAGAGTAAAATCACTCAACAAGGATGTGAAAAAAACAGGATTGTTATCGGTTAGAATTGTTTTGGCAGACCAGCTTGTTTTAATACAGCATTTGCAGTATGACGGGATTTGATCGAACTATCAACCACAAACCTTATTCGAGTTATTGGACTAAACCATATTTCATGATCTCCTTTGCCAGGACGTTCAAAATAACACCCCGCATCTCGGAGTATCTGCTTTAACTTTGGGGTGAAATCGGCCATCAACGTTCTGCCTGTCGGGCAACCTCAAAGCGCCTTGTTATGACCTCGAAAGGCACCTCGTCATCAAAACCTATATTATTGGCCATCAGAAGTTCAGGGATCATTATCTTTAACTTCTCTATCAATGCTTCCATGGTGCCTGCTTCAGTAGCCAATCCCGGTACGTCATCGCTTGTGGCTACCCATACCATTGCCTCTTCATCCCATTCGGCCCTTATAAATAAAGGCTTTCTACTCATTTTTACAACCTCTCTTTCTCTCCTTTAATATTCATTCTATCACTTTCATAGATGTGCTTCAAGTATAAGATTAAATCCTATAGACGGTTGATATAACCATCTCCAATGGCTTCCATGATCTCACACTCAGGAATCCTCTTTGGAAAGATCAAATCCCCCGCCTTTTCATCACCTATAAATGAAATACTACAATAGTTTTACCCGAAAGTGAACCTCTCGACCGGCCATTCAAAAACAGGTTGCCTGGGTTTGTTGGGTTGATGGGGGTGAGGGAAATGAATTATAAAATTCCGTCATAAAGAATTCTGTAGGAATATTTTTTATTGACATACAAATTCATTTTGTGCTACTTTTTCATCAGGAGGTGCCAATGCAAGCAGTCAAAGTTCTACCGAAATGGCAAATAACGATCCCCAAAAGGGTAAGGGAAAAGCTGAAGATACGAATCGGGGATACCATTGTCGTGGAAGAGAGAAAAGGTGAAATCATCCTGAAAAAGGGCAAAACCATCTTTGACTATGCCCAAAGCCTGCCCGACCTGGGAATGACGGTTGATGAGATTAGAGAAAAAGCAATCGCAGGGGTGGCTGATGAACGGAAATAAGGCGTTTATTGACACAAGTGCAATTCTAAGGTTCTTGATAAAGGATGAGTCAGCAAAGGCCACTGCTGTGAGTAAGATTCTAAAACAATCGAAAGAAGGACTAATGACCCTCTATGTGCTTCCGGTAACCATCCTGGAGGTCGTCTGGGTCGCGGAAAAGGTCTATCGCCTGAGCAGAAGGAGCATTAGAGATCTTGTCGAAGCCATCTTGAACACTCCCGGATTAAAATGCCCCCTCGAACATGTGTTCCGGCAGGCCATCGCCACTTATGAAACCCAAAGCATTAAGTTTGCAGATGCAGTCATGGGTCATTGGGGTCTGGCGGAGGGCCTAACAACCGTCTACACCTATGACGAGAAGGATTTCAAAAAAATATCAGGCTTGCAGGTCCGCAGGCCATAAATAGATGCAAAAAAACCCATCAGCCTTTCAGCCAATGGGCCCCTTATCAACTCATTCACTCATTCACTTATTAACGTATTAACTTTATTAACTTGAATTCAATAACTGCAGCACCCAATAACTCATTAACTCATTAACTTATTTTTTAGAAACTTCCCTCCATGATATTGGGATAATCACGGAATTCCCTTTAAGGGGGGTAGGATATAGCCCTCCTAAAAATCCTGTAAAGGCAATCGGACGTCTACCATAAGCAGAAAGAATCGTTCCCGAAGGAATTCCTGTTCCGATCACCTTTGAGCGGTCAGAAAGGTCAATTGTTGGCCTTCCATTATCGTTTTCCGAATTGAGATTAAATATTGGATTTCCAGTTCTGTAATTTAAGGCATAAATTCTCGCAATGCCATCACCTTCTAAGGAAGGGGTAAAGGTAGTAAAATAGATCACTCCGAAGGCGATGACCGGAGGGGCAAGGACCTTCTCCCCTTTCTCCAAACTGATAAACCAGCCCTCTTTATTGGCCAGGTTCTGGACCGTGGCGAAATCTTTTGTCACATCCGAAAGATTATCTTCTGATAAGACCGAATTGCTTCCCTTATCCATAAAAGCATAAAATTTGTCCCCTTCACTCTTTTCCATCGGGTGCTCCCGATCCCCGGTTCCAAAAAAGACGATCTCGTAACCTTTTTCAAGAGTTACTTCCGGGGCATGGAAAATTTTTCGTTTATTGCTCCCCATAAATCCAATATTGGAGTTAAAGACAACCCTACCAGCCCAGCCATTCGGGTCAGAGCCCTTCAGATCGAATCTCCAGAGCCGTCCTCCCATATCCCCGGCATAGAGCCGATCAATATATCCATCAACATTGGTATCCACACACGAGATATTGCTCGGGATTGAATACTTCATATTGGGATCTCTCTTATAATCCCATCTCCAGATCAGTTCTCCGGTAAATAGATCAACCACATAGACTGCCCTACCCCTCTTATCTTCTGAAATTACCTTCTTTTTATCCTGATTCTCATCATACCCACCACCAATAATACAGACGACCTTCTCTCCTTTCCCGTATTTAATCTTTCCAAACTGAGGATTGGACCAGCTCTGACCAAATTCCGAAAATCCGAGGGTCTCAGGGCCAATCTTCCATAAGAATCTTGGGCTTTCTGGATTGGTAACATCTAATGCATAATAGTAATTTCCTCCTCTTCTCAATCCAAAGACAACGATCTTCTGGGATTCCGTGATATATGCCTTTGGCGAGCCATCCACAAAATATTTAAGACCACTGGCTTGTGGGAGTTCATTTAACCGAGGAAGTAATACATCAGGGATGAATCCCCAAAGTTCCTCACCGGTTTGGCCATCAAAGGCATGGAGCATTCCATCGTTTGCTCCCACAAAGATGATCGACTTGGATTTCCCATAGTGAATGGCCAAAGGTCTTGAGTTGATGATAGCTCCGAGAAGCCATTTTCGCTTCTGAAGTGATGTTTTTGCCTTTTCCTTGGAATAGACATCATATCCCTGGACATATTGAATCAACTTCTCTCTCCCCAATTTATCCTCAGGAGAAAGTCCCAACAGTTCGGGTGTAATCTTTTCGTTAGAGGTTGTAAATTCGTTTGACTCGGCCATTAAGTTTGAATCTTCAAGATTCGTCAAAATCTTTCGTGGCTTAGACCTTTTCAGGAGGACTTCCCCAACCCCACCTTTATCCACTTGTTTCCCATCTGACTGAGAGCTCCATGCACTCTTTGAAGAATCCTTAATCTGCCCATTAGAATCTAAGGCAGGACTTTTCGTTGCATCAACAACCTGAACCCCTATTGATGTATTCGTGCTATTCGTAGACGATATATTCGTGTTATTCGCTGTATTTATATTCGATGTATTCGAGATAGAGATATTCGTGAAATCCGCCGTATTAACATTTGTGCTATTTGTTAATTCATACTTTTTGATATTTCCGATAGGTCCTTCGGAAGTGTTTTCAGAAACAGCCATATACACCTGCCCTCCGGCGTTGAAGTTCTCTTTGTTTCCTCCTTTGTTATTGGTATGCTCTTTCTCTTTAGAGGGTTTCGGAGACTCAGCAACCGGAG
>CAZXMB010000170.1:3848-6482 GCA_964641715.1 uncultured Syntrophaceae bacterium | reverse complement strand
CCCGCATAACTGGTGGCCACTCCCAAACAGATACGGCTCATCTCCTCAACGGCCAGACAGTTCTCAAGAACTCCTCCTCCGAAGCCTCCGTATTCTTCCTCAATGGAGACCCCAAAGAGCCCTGCATCCGCACAGACTTTCATGATCTCTCGGGGGAACTCCTCCTTTTCGTCGAGCTCGGACCGTACGGGGAGTATTTTCTCAACAGCGATCTTCCGGGCTAAATACTTAATGCTCTGTTGCTCAGGGGTTAGAAAATAATCCAATCGACTTTCCTCCCATCTTCCTTCATTGAAATCAATGAATCTTCTCCACCCGTTCAATGACCCTTTCGGGTCGTCTCTGGCCAAGGCGAAGCAGGTCTTGTTTCTCTTTCATTTCCCCGATCAGATGGTCATTCAGCTTATTTTTAGCCAAGCTTGAGGCGAGAAGTATCGCGTTCATAATCGCCTTCGGATTCGAGGCACCATGGCTGATCACGCAATTCCCGTTGATCCCCAGGAGAGGGGCTCCGCCATACTCGGAGTAATCAAACCTCTTCTCAAGGCGCCGGATGGCCCGTCGCATAAAAAAGTAGGCAACCTTTGCCCTTAAATTGTCCTTGGCCTCCCATTTGAGGATTCCGTGGATCGTCTCCCATAACCCCTCGCTGATTTTCAAGGCCACATTTCCGACGAAGCCATCGCATACGATCACATCAACTTGCCCGCTGTTGAGGTCTCTCCCCTCCACATATCCCACATAGTTGATATCCATCTCAGAGAGGGTTTTATGGACCTCTCTGGTCAACTCGTTCCCCTTTCCTTCCTCCTCCCCGTTGCTTAATAGACCGATCCTGGGTTCCTCCTTCCTCAGGATATACTTGGCATACGCGTCTCCCATCAAGGCAAATTGGATAAGGTGGGAGGGTTTGCAATCCACATTCCCACCGGAATCGATGAGCACCGTACTCCCCTTCAACGCGGGATGAATCGTCGCAATGGCGGGGCGATCTACCCCTTCCAGCTTTTTAAAGATATACATAGCTAGTGCCATGGCGGCACCTGAGTTCCCTGCAGAAACGACTCCATTCGCCTCTCCTTTTTTGGCCAGGTCAAGGGCTACCTTGATGGAAGTTTCTTTCATCCTTCTGAGGACAGTCGAGGGAGAGTCGTGCATAGCGACGACATGAGAGGTGTGATGTATAAAGATGGGAAGCTTGGAGGTTGGATATTTGGACAGTTCTCTGGCGACCTGATCCTCATCTCCTACTAAAACCACTTTCACGCCATATTCCTTGGAGGCCATGAAGGCCCCCTCCACAATGGCCTGGGGAGCAAAATCTCCTCCCATCGCATCGACGGCAATCTTCATCTCAACCTTCTATGCTATTCTTCCTCTTCAACTCTGATAACCTCTTTTCCCTTATACATTCCACAATGCGGACAGACATGGTGGGGCAGAATCGGTTCATGACATTGAGGGCAGAGTGAAAAGGTAGGGTGCTTTAGTTTATCGTGGGTTCTTCTTTTATCTCTTCTGGAAGGCGACTGTCTTCTTTTGGGAACTCCCATCTGGAAATATCCTTTCTCATCCCTGTCCCCTTCCCACAAGGGGAAGGCAAGGACGGGGTATGCTTAATTTACCTTCAACTTCTGAAGGACTGAGAATCCTGACTCCAATTCTTCCTTGACGCAATCACAAAGAGAGAGATTGAGATTTCTTCCGCATTTCGGGCAGAGCCCCTTACAGGTTTCCTCACAAAGTGGTTTTAAAGGGATTTCTAAAAAGATCTGTTCACAGGCAATCTCAGAGAGATGAATTTCTCCACCCTCGAAGAAACTCAATTCCATATCCTTTCTGGAAAGTTCCATCTCATCTGAAAATTGGGTTCCCTTTAAGGGATGGAGGGCCAGATCGAAGGCGGCCTGCAGAGGGTGGGAGAAATCTTTCAGACACCTCACACATTGCAATCGGAGAATGGTCTGAAGGTTCCCTTTGATCAGGATCAACTGGCCCGCTTTCCTGATTTTGGCTTCCGATTGAAGGGGAGCTTCAAATTTAAAGTTGATATGGGAAAGGGTTTCAAGATACCCGGACAGGGTGAGGGGGTCCTCCTTCCATTTCAGGTCCAGTCCTTCCTCGGGGACATCATCCAATTTTAGTGTAAACATTCTCCCCTTCCCTAAACAAGTGAATTAAAAACATAAATATAAAAAATAATTTTTTTTTGTCAAGAGGTATGGAAAAATAAAATACAGATCCTTCCTTTAAGATTAAATTTTAAATATGTTAACAGATTTATGGAGCTAACCGCAAGTCATTACACCCTCTCTCCCCTCTATTTACAGAATTATTCATAAAAAGAGTGGGCCTCTCTTGTCCGTAAAAAGAATGAAGGATATCTCGATCTGAAAGGTAAAAGAAAGAGGCTTATTTAGACCTGGGGAACATTTTTAAAATAATATCCAGGGATTCGTCCGATTTCTTACATTTTGCGAGAGCCTCGATTTCGAGAAGGTCAAAGCCAGAATAGTTTTTTGGATCAAGCTCAATCCCAAAATTTTTATGGATACGCCTGACGAGGTGGTTCCGAAGGACTAAGTCGTAATTTTGAAATTCGGGATCCTGGATTCCCTTAAATAATTTCCCGCC
>CAZXMB010000170.1:1543-3748 GCA_964641715.1 uncultured Syntrophaceae bacterium | reverse complement strand
CTAAGTCGTAATTTTGAAATTCGGGATCCTGGATTCCCTTAAATAATTTCCCGCCATAGGTTGAAAACTCGGGAGGCAGCTCCTTGTTTTTTGATAGTCCGTAGGAGAAGAACAGTGTAATCCCCAATAGAACCGCTAAGATGAATAACCATCCTTTTAATTTCATAACTTTTTATTACTCCTTTTATTCATTAAAAGTCAAGCATTTTTTTACCTCATTTAAAATATGATTATCACTTGTCTGGTATTTAACCCTGTGTTATCCTTAACATGGCTCATTCCTATGAAAATAAAATTATCCATCCTGAAATCTATCTTTGCTTCCATGGAACAAGGAGTGGTCTTTATTGATCGAGAGGACCGGATCGCTTACTGCAATCCTGCTGCTGAGAAAATTCGAAATATTCAATTGGAAAAGGTGCTGGGCCAATCCATCCTGGATTGCCATCCCCCGAAATCCCATTCAAAAATCCTGAGTATTATTGAGGACCTGCGATCGGCTAAGGTGAAAGGCCATCACCGGATGAATATCCAGATGGTTGAGGGAAGATTTTACGACAACACCTATTCCGCCGTTTGGGGACCCGGAGATGAGTATTTGGGGGTGATCGTCGTCAGCTCTGAAGTGACAGAAAGAAAAAAGACGGAGGATGATCTCAAAGAGGCATTGAAAAAACTCCAACTGGCCAATGAGGAGTTAAAACGGCTTAATCAAATGAAAGATGACTTTCTATCCAATGTGAGTCATGAATTAAAGACCCCGATGATTTCAGTGATGGGGTACCTCGGGATGATCCTCAAGGAGAAAGTGGGATCATTAACTGAACCTCAGAAGAGATTCTTGGAGATATCCTACAGGAATCTCGTAAAACTGGGAAAGAATATCGATAACCTTTTGGACTTAGCCGAGCTGGGTATCCGTAGGGAGGATTATATCTTCGAATCCATTGATCTCAATAAAACCATTGAGTTTTCCTGCTCAACGGTTGAGCCCCTGGCCAAAGAACATCAAATAGAATTAAAGCCCTCCCTTCCCCCTGAACCGGTGATTCTCTCTGGCATTCAAGAAAAACTGGACCAACTCTTCGATAATCTTCTCACCAATGCAATCAAATATAATCGTCAGGGAGGGAAAATCAGCGTCCATCTCCAGGAGGATAATGAATTCGCTTTTGTCCGTATCATGGATACTGGAGTGGGAATCTCCCACCAATCCTTAAACGAACTCTTTACACGTCACTTTCAAGAAAAGACAAAACCCCTTGGAAAGGCCAAGGGGCTGGGAATCGGACTCTCTCTGGTTCAAGAGATCGTAAAACTCCATCACGGAGAGATCTGGGTCGAAAGCGAATTAGACAAAGGAACGACCTTCACGGTCAAACTTCCTAAAAAACATTGATGATTTTGGATTGCAGATCTCGAAATTCAATACGAATTCCTAAATCCGAAATCCATACTCTATTTTTTTGTCCCTCCTATTTTCCCGATATCAATAAAAGGAACCGCTCCCCCGGTGAACTGAGGCAGAATTCCATTCCACTTTTCAATGCCTTTATATTCAACCAGGATGGGGCTGATCGAACGAGATAGCACTTCATTGGCTTTGGCCTGTCCCTGGGCGACCACCAGAATGGATTCCGCTTCCCCTTTGGCAGTGGCTACCTTCTGCTGGGCCTCGATCTCCCTCTGGGCCAGAATCTGCCTCTGTGTCTCCACCTGTTGCTGGGCGACCTGTTTGGCTTCGACCGCCTTCTCGTATTCGAGAGAGAAACGGATATTGGCGAAGTAGATATCATCCACCACAATGTGATACCGGGCAAGATTGTCACCTAATTTCGTCATCGCCCTCTTCCGGATCTCCTCTCTTTTAGGCAGGATCTCGGTAATCGGATAGATCGGGACGACCTCTTTGACAAAGTCATTAAAGGCCGGATCAATGACTTTATTAGCAAAATCGAGCCCGACTTTCTGATAGAGGTCATTCACAAAGGACGGATCGATGTGGAAATTCATCATCCCGGTCAGTTTCACCATCTGGTATTCCTTTGAGGCCGCATCGATCTCTTTAAACGGGTGGGGTTGAACCCTGACATCTACCTTAATCACCCTTTCGGCTACGGGTACCTTGAAGTTGAGCCCTTCTCCCATGATCCTCTTTTCCACGCTTCCCCACCAGAGCACCACCCCCCGGTGTCCTGCCGGAAC
>CAZXMB010000170.1:0-1443 GCA_964641715.1 uncultured Syntrophaceae bacterium | reverse complement strand
AGCGTTGCCGGCTTGTAGACCTCATCGGTCAGGCTGCTGATGCTGGAAAGAGTGGAAGTGACTTCTAAGGCAACCCAATCTGGGAAGACGACATTGACAGCCTCCCCATCCAGAAATTCTACCGGAAGTTTCATATTGGGTTGAAGAAACGGATGAAAGGCCTCCAGGAGATGCCGCTCCAATTGAATTTGCTCATACGTATCGGGATCCATCATGTAATATCCCTCAGTATCCCTGTAAAGAAATTCCATTGTCTTTCGTTCGAGTTCAGCATGGTTCAGTTTTTCTTCGGGTCTAAATTTCCTCTCCAGAAGAAGACTTGTTCGAAGCTCTTTCAACTTGATATGGACCACACCGCCCATTTTCCCTCCGCTCATATGATATTCCGAAGACAGGACTTTGTAGAGGGTTTTCTCAATCTGGAGGATCATCCCGGATTTGACTTCGGAGGCAGGGATCATGACCTCTCCTTAAAGAGATAAAAAGATTCATTGAAAATGGGAAGAATGATAAAAAAAGTTATCAGATGGGGAGAGAAAAATCAAGAACTTTTCCAACAAACTCTTCCTGCAATGAGAAGGTGGCCTGGAAGTTCTCGCTGGATGATATCTCTTGCAAATCTGGCGCAATCGATCAATTTTCCGAGGTCCACCCCTGTTTCGATTCCCATCTCTTGAAGCATATTGACGAGGTCTTCTGTGGCCACATTGCCAGAAGCGCCAGGGGCATAGGGACATCCTCCCAGCCCTCCAATGGAGCCATCGAAGATGGTCACTCCTTCCTGGAGGGCGGCCAGAATGTTTGCCAGAGCTGCGCCTCGGGTATCATGAAAATGAAGAGCAAGGACAGCCGAGCCCGATCGAGGTTTGATCCGGTCGACCATCCTGCTGACCTGAAGAGGATTGGCCATCCCTGTCGTATCTCCTAAGGCAATCTCATGGACTCCCATGGCCTGATACTCTCCGGCGATGAACTCAACCTTTTCTGGAGGGACCTTTCCTTCGTAAGGGCATCCAAATGCAGTCACCACATACCCTCTTATCCGGATCCCATAGGACAATGCCCTTTCAGCGATTTTACAAAATCCTTTCAGGGATTCGGCGATCGACATTTTGACATTCTTTTGATTGTGGGTCTCGGAAGCAGAGACAAAGAGGGCAATCTCTTTAACTCCTGCAGCTAAGGCTCTTTCCAGGCCCTTCTCATTCGGAACAAGGGCGGAATAAGTGACTTCCGCTTTTCGCCGGGTTCTTTTAACAATCTCTTCAGAATCCTTTAGTTGAGGAATGGCCTTCGGATGGACAAAGGAAGTGATTTCAATTCGTTTCAGTCCGGTCCCGGAGAGGCGATCAATCAGCTCAATCTTCTGCTCCGTTGGGACAAAATGAGCCTCGTTCTGAAGTCCATCACGGGGGCCCACTTCAACGATCGTGACTGATTTTG
>CAZXMB010000169.1:5082-6553 GCA_964641715.1 uncultured Syntrophaceae bacterium | reverse complement strand
GGATACCGCCCAAAAAAAACTTGAATAATTGGAATGATTTGTATAAAAGAGAAAGAGTCCGGGGCAAAGGGTGAGGATATGGAGACATGGCGATTTTTAGAGATTCATGACTTGACCTATGCGGAGACAGCAATCTACCGGCCGGTCCTGATGAGAGCCAAAAGCGGAGGAATCATTCCGGACACGGTCAGTTTCTGCACCTTCCCAAAACCGAGCCTGATCACGAACTTTTTTAATGATCCGGAGAAGGATGTCGACCTTCATTTTTGCAGGGGGAGGGGAATCCCGGTCTATCGGACCATTGCCAGCGGGGGGCCGATCTTCGGTGATACGGGATACATCTTCACCTTTTTGCATCTTGCCAGAGAGAATCCAAAGGTCCCTCCTGATGCGGAAAGGATGTTTGAAAAGACACTCAGCGGAATTGCCGCGGGGCTTTCCGAGACCTTTCAGGTGGAATGCCGGTTCAGACCCCTCAATGATGTGGAGATCCGATGCACGGACGGGATCTGGAGGAAGATCGGTCCTTCCTCCTGTTTCTATGAGGAGAGGGCCATCCAGATGGGATCGGGGATCCAGGTTAAACCCCCGGATGTGAACCTCATCGCCTCCATCATTACCCCACCCGCACAGAAATTTTCGGACAAAGAGGCCAAGCACATCCAGGAGCGAATCACCTCTCTGGAAAAGGTGGTGGGCAGAGAGATCCATTTGAGCGAGGTCAGAGAGGTTTATGTCAGGCAGATTGAAAAGGTGTTTGAAGTGAAGTTGGTTCCAGGAGAGCTCACCCAGAAGGAGAGACAGTATTATCGGGAGATGGAGGCAGAGTATACCTCGGAAGAGTTTTTAATGGAAAGGGCTGAAAAAAGATTTGGGGAAATTCCTCCGGATGTATCCAGGAGGATGGTCGAATTAAAAGTTCCGGAAGGTCCTCTGGTCAGGATTGTCACCCTGGTCAGGGGAGAAAGGCTCTGGGGTCTGTTGATCTCCGGGTCCATTCATGCGAGCCCGCTGAGGCCGACCTCGCCGATCCATGAGATTGAAAAGGCATTGAAGGGAGAGAGGATTGATCAGGGGCTGTTTCGATCAAAGATCGAAGAGATCTTAAGCCGGCCGGGCTTTCATTTTGCGAAGGTCTCTGCCGAATGGTTAGCCCGCAGTATTTATGAATGCGCCCGTCAACCCTGAGAAGGACTCCCGATGGGTCAACAGATGATCAGGCTTAGAGAACAGATTGAGAGGTTGTATCAGATCCGGTTTTATAGGGAGAAACTGGATCGGGCAGGTATCCGGCCCTCCCAGATCCAGACCCTTGATGATTTCAGGAAGATCCCTTTCACCACGAGTGCGGAGATCCTCCGCGAGCTGAAAAAGAGACCCTCCCAATGTTCGCTCTATAATGATCAGGTGACAAGGGTTAATTTTTCTCCATCGGGCCAGGACCTTTACCCGGTCTACCAGACTCAAAGGG
>CAZXMB010000169.1:0-4982 GCA_964641715.1 uncultured Syntrophaceae bacterium | reverse complement strand
TCAAAGGGGTGAAGTTCTGGCCATCCCAGATCGGGAATATCCTGAGGGAATTCCCTGAATACGGAGAGAAGTACCGTGTGATCGTTCAAACCCGGAAGGGGGTAGACGGGCTTCGGCTCGTAATCGAGGGGCAAAAATCAGAGGAGAGGAAGAATGAACTCTCCAAGAGATTAAAGCAGGAGACGCTCCTGGCCTTTGATGAGATCGAAATCACAGAGAGACTGGAAGAGGGCCCGATGATGGTCGACGAAAGGGAGGGGAGGACGTTTTAGAATGGATTCACTTGACAAGAGATCCCATTTGTAGTTTGATTGAGGCTGTTTGAGGAATCGGGTGTCCGGGGAAGGGAGCCAATTTTCTTCTGGCCTCTCCATAAAAAATAAAAGGAGGTTATGGAAAATGTCTGATCAACTATTTTCAAAGAAGATTGTCCTGGTGATGGGTTTGGTCCTCTGTTTTTTAATGAGCCCATTGCTGGCTTTCGGCCAGCAAAAGGTGGACCTGAAGATGATGACAGGCCCGATGGGAGGGTCCTGGTTTCCCCTGGGCGGAGCCATTGCAGAGTTGATCCAGAAGTCGATTCCGGGTGTCAGTGTCTCGGTGGCTCCCGGGGGCGGGATCGCCAATGTGATGGGTGTTGAAGAGGGGAAAGCGGATATCGGTTTCGGAAACTCCTCCTCCAGCGTGGATGGGGTGGCCGGGAGAGCTCCTTTCAAGGCTCCGACCAAGAATGTGATGCAACTGGCCAATCTCTATCCCCAATATTTTCAAATCTTCGTCCTGAAGGATTCGGAGATCAAATCCGTGGCCGACCTCAAAGGAAAAGGCATCTGCCCCGGACCGAAAGGACACACCGGGGAACTTCTATCCCAGCAGGTTCTCCAGGTCTATGGCCTTTCGTATAAGGACATGAGCAAAGTGAATCATGTGAGTTATTCGGATGCCGGAGCCTTAATGAAGGACGGACATGCGCATGCCTGGCTTCCCGGTACGACCATCCCGGCCTCCGTTGGATTGGATCTGGCCACCACAAAAGGGATCCGTCTGATCCCCATCCCCGATGATAAGATCAAAGAATTACAGAAAATGAATGTCGGGTATATCAAGAGGATCATCCCTGCCGGCAGCTACCCTGGCGTCAACTATGATGTCCAGACGATCGGGTATTTTACTCATCTTGTGATCAGCACCAAACTTCCCGAGCCACTTGTTTATAAAATCACAAAAGTCCTTTCAGAAAATGTAGGCCGATTGGCGGATGTCGTGAAGGATATGAAGGGTGTTACAGTAAAAGACCTTGCACTTGATATTGGCGTTCCTTTCCACCCCGGTGCCCTGAAGTATTATAAAGAGATGGGTGTCATCAAATAAAGTTTCCATATTACCTCCCAACGCTACGTGTTCTATTGGATGATGAAGGGGCGGAGGGGAAACCCCTCCGCCCCTTATAATGGGGAATATGAATGGATAAATTTATCTTTTTGATAAGAAAAGTGGTAACGATTCTCGCCATCCTGATGTCCGTCTATCATATCTATGCTGCGGCCTTCGGTGCTCCGGAAGCGATGATGCATCGTTCGATTCACCTTCTCTTCACACTTTTATTGATCTTCCTTTTAGGCCTGACCGGCAAGACCAGACAGAGCAGGGGGAGATTATTTTTGGATCTGGTCCTCATCCTCTTCACACTGGCCTCCCTCGGGCATCTCTTTCTGAATTATGAGTATGTGGTCACCCGATATCCTTATGTTCAATCCCTGACCCACTGGGATTTCTGGATGGGCGTTATTTTGACCCTGATCCTTTTAGAAGCCTCACGGAGGGTCATCGGCTGGGCATTGCCGATCACGGCTATGGTATTCCTTCTTTACGGACTCCTGGGTCAACATCTCCCCATGCTAATGCGACATACGGGTTTCAGCCTCGAGAACATCGTTGATCAGCTCTACTTAACAACGGAAGGGATCTTCGGAATTCCCCTGGGGGTGTCCGCCACCTACGTGATCCTCTTTGTCATTTTTGGTGCATTTTTGGAAGGTTCGGGCACAGGACAGTTCTTTATGGATTTTGCAAACGCGCTGGTCGGTGGATCGAAGGGTGGGCCGGGGAAGATCTCCTGTGTCTCCTCCTGTCTCTTCGGAACCATCTCGGGAAGCGCGGTCGCCAATGTGATGGTTGATGGATGGCTCACCATCCCCCTGATGAAAAGAGCGGGCTTCAAGAGCGACTTTGCGGCCGCCGTGGAAGCCACGGCTTCGACCGGTGGTCAGATCATGCCTCCGGTCATGGGTGCCGCAGCCTTTGTGATCGCTGAGTATACGGGGATTTCATACATAGAAATCTGTAAACACGCCTTAATCCCGGCCCTCCTCTATTATTTGGCTCTGTTCATGTCCATCCATTTTGAGGCTACAAGGACAGGATTATTGGGGGTTTCCAAGGAGGAGAGACCCAGATTGAGATGGGTCATGATCACAAAAGGGCATCTCTTTATTCCACTGGCTGTGATCGTATATTTCATGTTAGCCGGCTATACCCCGATGTATGCCTGCATTTATGCGACCCTCTCGGTTGTCCTCATCGCCTTTTTAAGGCAGGAGACCCGTATGGGGTTGAAAAGGATTTTAATCGCCCTGGAATACGGAGCAAGGAATATGCTTCCTGTGGCCGCGGCCTGCGCCTGTGCCGGTATTGTCGTGGGAATGATCAATCTGACCGGACTGGGATTAAAATTCACCAGTCTCATTCTCTTTATTGCCGGAGAATCCCTTGCTCCGGCCCTGGTCTTCACCATGATCGCAGGAATTGTTCTGGGAATGGGATTGCCCACGACCGCCGCCTATATTGTTCAGGCCGCACTGCTGATCCCAGCCCTGATCAAATTGGGTGTCCCATTGATTGCCGCCCATCTCTTTGTGTTCTACTTTGCCATCATCTCAGCCATCACCCCTCCGGTGGCCATGGCTGTTTATGCGGCTGCAGGTATTGGTGGATCCAATCTCTGGAAGACAGGGCTGGAGGCAGTGAGGATCGGTGCGACCGGTTTTGTCATCCCTTTTATGTTTGTCTACGGTCCTCCTCTTTTGATGGTCGGCTCCTCTACGGATATTATCGTGGCTGTCATTTCCGCATCGATCGGTGTGGTTGTCCTTTCTGCAAGCCTGATGGGCTGGTTTTTCAGAGAGGCAACCTACCCGGAGAGGGCGACACTCCTCGCCGGGGCCATCCTGCTCATCAAGCCGGGTCTTTATACGGATGTCATCGGATGCATCCTATTAATCCTGGTTTTCATCAAACAGAGGTACTGGCATCATTGATAAGAGGAGGTGAACCGGGATGATCTCGAATTCAGACCGGAGAGGGCATTTTCCTTCCCTCTCGCAGATCACTCCCTTTGAAGGGAAATCGCCACAGTTCGATGAGACCGTCTTCATCGATCCCACTGCAAGACTGATCGGGGACATAATCCTTGAATCAGAAGTGAGTATCTGGCCTCTGGCCGTCCTGAGGGCGGATAGCAATCGAATTGCGGTGGGAAAGAGATCGGTCATTCTGGATAAGGTGCTGATCGAGTCTCCCAAAGACCATCCGGTGGTCATTGAAAGGGAGGTTCTGGTCAGCCACGGTTCGATCCTCCATGGATGTCTGGTCAGAGAAGGGGCGATCATCGGGATCGGGGCAATCGTTCTGGATGGGGCGGAGGTGGGAAGGCATTCCATTGTCGGAAGTGGTTCTGTGGTGCCTCCCGGAATGAAGGTTCCTGATGAGACACTGGTCCTGGGGATTCCTGCAAAGGTTTCGAAGACCCTTGATGAGAAGGATCAAAAGAGATCCGCCGAACAGTTGCTGGAGGCCTACGAAAAATCGAGAAAGTATCTGGAGATTTTCGCGAAAGGGTAAAAAGGTTTTATTAAACAATGAGGATCGATTCGATTAAAAGGGTTTTAGTCGCCGGGGCAGGAACAATGGGCCACTCCATTGCCATCGTCTTTGCCCTGGGAGGCTATGAGGTTGATCTGGTCGATATCAAAGAAGAGGCTCTCGAGAAGGGTCTCGGTTTGATTCGCTCCAGTGGTGAGACCCTGAGAGAGGCGGGGCTGATTCATTCGAAAACCCTGGCCCGGGCGCTTGATCGAATCCATCCCTCCACTTCCCTCGAAGTTGCGAAGAAAGCTGACCTGGTCGTAGAGGCCATCTCAGAGATTCCGAAAGCGAAGAGAGAACTTTTCGATCGTCTCGATCAGATCTGTCCTCGAAGAACGATTTTTACGAGCAACACCTCCTATCTCAACATCTTCCGGTGTCTGCGGGGATGCCGTCCTGAAAAGTTGCTGATTGCTCACTGGTACGCACCCCCACATCTCATCCCTCTGGTCGATGTGGTGAAGGGGCCTGAAACATCCACAGAGACAATAAAAACGGTGAAGGAGATCCTCCTGAAATTGGGAAAGAGGCCGGTGGTTCTGAAGAAGTTTATTCCGGGCTATATTGTCAATCGTCTCCAGAGGGCAATGGCCAGGGAAATCTTTCATCTTCTGGATGGAGGTTATGCCTCTCCTGAGGAGATCGACGAAGCGGTTAAGAATAGCCTCGGGATCAGAATTCCCATATTGGGAGTGGTTCGGCGATATGATTTTACGGGACTGGATCTGGCTTTGACCTTTGAGAGAAACCCCTCCATTCATCTGATATCAGAAGATCGGCCTCCGAAGACCTTAATCCGTCTGGTAAAGAAAGGATATCTCGGAGTCAAGTCAGGAAGGGGGTTCTATGACTACACCTCGAAGAACATGAGGGGAGTTTTAAAAGAACGGGATAGAAAGCTGATCAAGCTCTTAAAATTTTTCGACCGGGAAAAAATTTAAGAAAAGAATTACTGAGCTGATATAAGAGGACATCGTAAAAGGTCATTCCATGGAAACAAGAATGGCATCAAAAGGCCTTTTTGGACCGGCAAGTGCCCCGCAAGCCCCGCCTTGTAG